>URLM01000020.1 GCA_900548775.1 uncultured Olsenella sp. | reverse complement strand
ACGTGGAGGATGGTCTTGCTCGCCCTCACCACGCTTGCGTCGTGGATGGCGAAGAGTGGCGTCTTGTCGCCGACGTTCCTCTCGCCCTGCGCGCGGTCTTCCATGCGGTCTCCCGGTCTTATTAGAGGTTAACTTCTCACAAACGCACGACCAACTGGCGGGTCGTGAAGACCTACTATAAGCATTACGCGCGCGGACGCGGCAGGTTGGCGACGCGCCGTAACACACCCACACGTCATTTGCGCAGATAGGGGTCCACATGCCAGAGATGCTCACGCTTGAGGCCTTTGAGGAGGCATCCGAGAAGGTCAAGGAGGTCACGCTCGAGACAAAGCTCGTAGAGAGCCCGTACCTCTCGGCGGCAACCGGCAACCGCATGTGGCTCAAGCCCGAGAACATGCAGCGCACCGGCGCCTACAAGCTGCGAGGCGCATACTACAAGATCTCGAAGCTCTCCCAGGAGGAGCTTGACCGCGGCGTGATCACCGCAAGCGCCGGCAACCACGCGCAGGGCGTGGCATATGCCGCCACCCACGCGGGCGCGCGCTCCGTCGTGGTCATGCCCACCACCACGCCGCTCATCAAGGTCGAGAGGACCAAGGGCTACGGCGCCGAGGTCATTCTCTACGGCGACGTCTTCGACGACGCCAAGCAGCGCGCCGTGGAGCTGGCCGAGGAGCAGGGCCTCACCTACATCCCGCCGTTTAACGACACCACGGTGGCCACCGGGCAGGGCACCATCGCCATGGAGATCGTCCAGGAGCTGCCGCTCGTCGACACCATCCTCGTGCCCGTGGGAGGCGGCGGCCTGGCCTGCGGCGTCTCGACCTTCGCCAAGCTCTACAACCCCAAGATCCGCGTCATTGGCGTTGAACCCACCGGCGCCGCAAGCCTTACGGCGGCACTCGAGGCCGGCCATGTGGTGAAGCTCCCCAGCGCCAACACCATCGCCGACGGCACCGCCGTGCTCGAGGTGGGCGACAAGGTCTTCCCCTACCTGCAGCAGAACCTCGACGACGTCATCTGCGTGGACGACGACGAGCTGGTTGTCTCGTTCCTCGACATGGTCGAGAACCACAAGATGATCGTCGAGAACTCCGGCCTGCTCACCGTGGCCGCCGCAAAGCACCTCCCCGCCGAGGGCAAGCGCGTGGCTTGCATCCTCTCCGGCGGCAACATGGACGTGATCACCATGTCGAGCGTGGTGCAGCACGGCCTCATCCAGCGCGGCCGCATCTTCACCGTGAGCGTGCTGCTCCCCGACCGCCCCGGCATGCTGGTGCGCGTGGCGAGCGTCATCGCCGAGCAGAACGGCAACGTGATCAAGCTCGAGCACAACCAGTTCGTCTCGACCAACAGGAACGCGGCGGTCGAGCTGCGCGTGACCATCGAGGCGTACGGCGAGGAGCACAAGACGCAGATTGTGGAGGCCATCCGCGAGGCCGGCTTCGAGCCCACGCTCGTGCAGACGTCGCTGTAGGGTCGTCCACGGCGGTAAGGTCGGCCCGGTGCTAGAGCCACCTCCACGGTAGGGCCGACCCGGCACTTCTCCGCTGCCATAATCCGCCCCCCCGGCGTCATTTGGGCGCCGGAGGGCGCTTCTCATACGTTATTCCGTCCGGAACCCCACTTCCGGCGTCGTATTCTCGCCCGAGGAAAGGTTTCGTACGTAATCCCTGCTAAGACATACCCTCCGGCGTCAAAACGACGCCGGAGGGCATACTTCATACGTAATCCCTGATAAAGCGGGCCTTCGTGCGTCCGAATGGCGCCGGAACAAGGGTTTCCGACGGAATTCCGTACGAAACGCGCTTTCCGGCGCCGGGCCCGAGCGTACCGCCACCGCCGCCGGGCCCGCGCGCCCGGCCGAGCACGCCGTCGCCGCCGGCGCCCGCGTCCCTACAGGTACTCCACGACCTTGTCGCTCATCGCCGCAGTGCCCAGCACGTGGTCCACAGGCGTGGCGTCGTCGGCGATGTCGCGGGTGCGCCAGCCGTCGTCGAGGACGCGCTCCACGGCGGACTCTACCCAACCGGCCTCCTCGGTCATGTCGAAGGCGTAGGTGAGCATCATGCCCGCCGAGAGGATCTGCGCCAGCGGGTTGGCAATGCCCTTGCCGGCGATGTCCGGCGCCGAGCCGGCGGAGGGCTCGAAGAGCGAGACGCCGTCACCCAGGCTCGCGCTCGCGAGCATGCCAAGCGAGCCCGTGATCTGCGCGGCCTCGTCGGAGAGGATGTCGCCAAACATGTTCTCGGTCACGACGACGTCGAAGTCCGCAGGCCTGTTGATGAGCTGCATGGCGGTGTTGTCAACGAGAAGGTCCTCAAGCTCGACCTCGGGAAACTCCTCGTCGTGGACGCGATGGACAACCTCGCGCCACAGGCGGGAGGTCTCCAGCACGTTGCGCTTGTCGACGCTCGTGACCTTGTTGCGACGCTTGCGCGCGGCCTCGAAGGCCTTGCGCGCAATGCGCTCGACCTCGTACTCGCGGTACTCCATGGTGTCGTAGGCGCGCTGGCCGCGGCCGCCGTTGGCGCCCGCGCCCTCCTCGTCGTAGAAGCGCTCGCGGCGCCCAAAGTACAGGCCGCCGGTAAGCTCGCGAACAATCACGAGGTCAACGCCCTTGATGACCTCCGGACGCAGCGTCGAGGCCCCTGCCAGGGCGTCGTAGATCTTCACGGGACGCAGGTTGGTGTAGAGGCCCAGGCCCTTGCGGATGCCCAGAAGCCCCTGCTCCGGGCGAGGTGCCTTGGGGTCGGTGGAGTCCCACTTGGGCCCGCCCACCGAGGCGAGAAGGACGGCATCCGAGGCCTTGGCGGCATCGAGCGTCTCGTCGGGCAGCGGGCTTCCGCAGGCATCGATGGCGGCACCACCGATGAGGTGGTCTTCGCAGACAAAGTCGACGCCGGCCTTCTCGCCCACCGCCGCCAGGACCTTCTTGCCCTCGGCCATGATCTCGGGGCCGATGCCGTCGCCCGGCAGCGTGCACACGCGATAGGTTGCCTTAGCCATTGCTACTCGCCCTTCTTCTCGGCAAGCACGCGCTTGGTGCGCGCGACGAGCCCGCCCTCGTTGATGATGTCCTGGATGAACGGCGGGAACGGCTGGGCGTGGAAGACGGCGCCTGTGGTCTCGTCGGTGATGGTGCCGGTATCGGCGTCAACGCTCACCACGTCGCCGTCGGAGATCGCGTCCGCGGCCTCGGGGCACTCCAGGATGGGGAGTCCCATGTTGATCGAGTTGCGGTAGAAGATGCGCGCGAAGCTCTTGGCAATGACGCACGAGACGCCCGCGGCCTTGATGGCCACCGGCGCGTGCTCGCGCGACGAACCGCAGCCAAAGTTCTCGTCGGCCACGATGATGTCGCCCGGCTTCACGCGAGAGACGAAGGTCTTGTCGAGGTCCTCGAGGCAGTGCTTGGCAAGCTCGGCGGGGTCCGACGTGTTGAGGTAACGAGCCGGAATAATGACGTCGGTGTCTATGTCTCTGCCGTAGCGAAAGACGGTTCCTCGGAACTGCATGGGTTTCCTTTCTGCAAGGAGGGGTGGTGGGTCTCTCCGCCCCGCTCAGACATTCTCGCGCAAAGGGCGCGCTGCGAAACTCGCTGGGCGGAGAGGCCCACCACCGCCCGTTATCGAAACAAAACACAGGCGAGAGGAACCGTCTTTCGCGTCAGAGCCCTGACGGAACCTCCACCCCTAAAAAACAAATGAAGACAAGAGCGCGGCCGGTGGGGCGCCCGTGGCCGGCTGCGCTCCCTGCCATCACGACCCGCAGGTGCTTGGGCAGAGCGCTTTGTCGCTGCGCGAGTTCTTGGCGAAGCCAAGCTGTCTGAGCGCAGCGGCAACGCGCCCCGCCCCCTCCCCCTACAGGTCAGACGGCAGCGCGATGTGGCCGGCCACGGCCGACGCAGCGCACACGGCCGGGCTCGCCAGGTAGACCTCGGACGTTGGGTCTCCCATGCGGCCCACGAAGTTGCGGTTCGTAGAGCTCACGCACCTCTCGCCTGCCGCAAGGATGCCCATGTAGCCGCCCAGGCACGGGCCGCAGGTGGGCGTCGAGACCACGCAGTGCGCATCGATGAAGACGTCCATGAGGCCCTCGTGCACGCACTGCAGCCACACGCCCTGCGTCGCGGGAATCACGATGCAGCGCACGTTCGGGTTGACGGTCCTACCGCGCAGCACCTCGGCCGCAGCGCGCATGTCCTCAATGCGTCCGTTTGTGCAGGAACCAATGACGACCTGGTCGATGGTGATGTCTCGGCTCTCGGCAACGGGGTGGGTGTTGCTCGGCAGGTGCGGCCAGGAGACCTGCGGCACGATGTCTGCCGCGTCGATCTTGATGACCTGCTTGTAGGTGGCGTCCGGGTCGGGGTGATACTCGGTGTAGGGGCGCTCGGTGCGGCCGGCGAGCCAGGCACGCGCGGTATCGTCCACCTCGAAGAGGCCCGCCTTGCCGCCGGCCTCGATGGCCATGTTGGCGATGGTAAGGCGGCCTTCCACCGAGAGGTCGCGGATGGTCGAGCCGGCGAACTCCATGGCGCAGTAGAGCGCGCCGTCGACGCCGATCTTGCCAATCACGTAGAGGATGATGTCCTTGGCGCTGGCACCCGCAGGAAGCTCGCCCTCGATCTCGAAGCGGATGGTCTCGGGCACCTTGAACCAGGCGCGACCGGTTGCCATGCCCACGCCGGCGTCGGTGGAGCCCACGCCCGTGGAGAAGGCGCCGATGCCGCCGTAGGTGCAGGTGTGGGAGTCCGCGCCAATGACCAGGTCACCGGGGCCCACGATGCCGCGCTCGGGGAGAAGCGCATGCTCGATGCCCATGCAGCCCTGCTCGAAGTAGTGCGTGATGCCCATCTCGTGCGCGAAGTCGCGCGTGACCTTGGTCTGCTCGGCGCTCTTGATGTCCTTGTTGGGGCTGTAGTGGTCTGGGACCAGGCAGATCTTCTCGCGGTCGAAGACGCCCGCGCCAATCTCGCGCACGGTCTTGATGGCGATGGGCGCCGTTATGTCGTTCGCGAGCACGAGGTCGAGGTCGCACTCGATGAGCTGGCCGGGGACGACCTCGTCAAGTCCTGCGTGGGCGGCGAGGATCTTCTCGGCCATGGTCATGGGACGTGCCATTTACTTGCCCTCCTTGGAACGCGTGGTCTGGATCATGCGGTTGATGGCGTTGACGTAGGCCTTGGCGCTGGAGACAACGATGTCGTTGTCGGCGCCGCGGCCGGTGTAGACCTTGCCGTCCTCGGCCGTGATGCGCACCGTGACCTCGCCGATGGCGTCGATGCCTCGGGTGATGGCCTTGACCGAGAACTCGGAGAGGTCACCGTGGACGGCAACGACCTGGTCGACGGCCTTGTACGCCGCGTCGACGGGACCGGTGCCCGTGGCGCAGACCACGTGCTTCACGCCCAGCTCGTCCGTGATGGTTGCCGTAGCGGTGGGAACCAGCGGGTCGCCGCAGGAGACCTGCAGGGCGTCAAGGGTGTAGACGGCAGCGACCTCGCGCTGGCGCTCCTGGACAATGGACTCGAGGTCCTCGTCGTAGACCTCCTTCTTCTGGTCTGCGACCTCGAGGAAGCGCTTGTAGATGTCGTCGTACTCTTCCTTGGTGAACGTGTAGCCGAGCTCTGCCAGACGATGCTTGAGCGCCGCGTGGCCGCTGCGCGCGGAAAGGATGATCTCGGAGCCAGCGGCGCCGACGTCCTCGGGGTTGATGATCTCGTACGTGTCGCGGGCCTTAAGCACGCCGTCCTGGTGGATGCCGGAGCTGTGCGCGAAGGCGTTGGCGCCCACGATGGCCTTGTTGGCCTGCACGTTCATGCCGGTGATGCGGCTCACCAGGTGGCTTGCGCGCGTGAGCTCCTGGGTGACCACGTCGGTGTGGGCGTCCAGCTCGTCTCCGTGCATCTTGATGGCCATGACGACCTCCTCGAGCGCGGTGTTGCCGGCGCGCTCGCCCAGGCCGTTGATGGTGCACTCGATCTGCGTTGCGCCGTTCTTGACGCCGGCCAGCGCAAGCGCGGTAGCCATGCCCAGGTCGTTGTGGGTGTGAACGCTGATGGTGACGTTCTCGATGCCGCGGACGTTGTCGGCCAGGCCCTTGATGCGCGCGCCAAAGTCGTCCGGCATCTGGTAGCCGGTGGTGTCCGGGATGTTCACCACGGTCGCGCCGGCGTCAACGGCGGCCTGGATCACGCGCTCGAGGAACTTCTGGTCCGCGCGACCGGCGTCCTCGGCGTAGAACTCCACGTCCTCGACGTACTGCTTTGCGTACTTCACGCAGTGGATGGCGCGCTCGACGCACTCGTCCTCGGTCATGCGGAGCTTCTCGCGCAGGTGCTGGGGCGAGACACCCAGGCCAGTGTGGATGCGCGGGCGCTTGGCGGTCTTCAGGGCTTCGGCCGCGCGGTCGATGTCCTTGTCGACTGCGCGCGTGAGGCCAACCACCACGGCGTCGTCGCCGGCGAGGCGGCCAATCTCCTGGACAGAGCGGAAGTCTCCTGGGGACGAGATGGGGAAGCCCGCCTCGATGACGTCCACGTGCAGGCGCAGCAGCTGCTGGGCGATGACGAGCTTCTCCTCGGTGTTCATGGATGCGCCGGGCGACTGCTCGCCGTCGCGCAGGGTGGTGTCGAAGATGGCGATCTTGCGGGTCATTGCTACCTCCATTGGACGTGGACCCAGTGACTGGTACCAGGTTGCCTTGGGATGGTGGCATGACTCACGACACGACCCAGCTGCCGCTGTCCCAAGGCGGGACGCGAACGCAAGCTGGGTCTAATGATACCTTCTGGACCTCAGACCTAGCGTGCGCTCGCACACGTAAGCTCTAGGCCGAGTAGGGCGAGAGAGCAGGGATACATGGACAGCTCTTGATTGTTGACGCGCATGTTCCCCTCCTCTCATTGTTGCGGCTGCCGTATGCAGTCGGTAAGGGTCACTGTGTCACAGCGACACGATTTCGTTGGCGGGGTATTGCTAGAGGTAGCCAAACGGAAACAATTCGAGGGTACGCGCCGCAACGAATGGCCACCTCTATCGTCTGGAGCGACGTTCTTGCACCGAAATAGCCTTCGTTACACTAATTCTGGGCCGATTGCATCGAACTGGCCTTCGTTACATGCACTTTCTACGAACCGTACTATATCAATTGCAAATTGTTGTATATTATCTGCTTTTTTAACTACTATTACTGGATATTTATTGAGGAGCTACTTTAGGGGTATCGCAGAGTCCATGTAACGAAGGCCAGTTCGATGCAGCGACGGTGAGTTTTAGTGTAACGAAGGCCAGTTCGATGCAACAGGCGGCTGGTATCCTCCTGGTTCTCCCGACCTCCTCTCCGTTCTTTATCGGTTTCTGTGACTCATGCCCAGATTTCCCTGCGAAAACGTAGTGACGATTAACAGATACCGATAAAGAACGAAGTATGAAAGGGTGCGAAGGGGCACGCAGGGACTCGGCATGCGCTCGCCCACAAACAGAGCCGACAGATATCACAAAATAGCAACAGATATGGCATCAATCCAGGGGAACAGCCTCTATCATCCTCGCGATCGGTGAAGACTTGAACGAAGGAGTGCGCATGGGGTGACGTTTATGTGGTTACTGGCGGAGGCTCTGGTATAGGAAGCGCTGTGGCAGAGGCCCTGCCCAGAGAAGGCACAGTCATCATCACAGGACGAACGCTCGCAAAGCTCCAGCGCACGGCGGACCAGCTCAACGACAAAGGCCATCACGTAGTGCCCCTCACCTGCGACGTCTCAAACCGCTCCGAGGTGCGGGCCCTTGCCGAGAAGGCTGCACAGCTCGGCCGGGTCGCAAAGATAATCCACGCCGCAGGCATCTCTGGCTCCATGGCCAACCCCGAGACAATCGTGCGCATCAACGCCCTGGGCACGGTCTATGTGAACCAAGAGTTCTACAAGGTGATGGACGGTGGCGTGATCGTCGACATCGCCTCCAACTCGGGCTACATGCTGCCCGGAGTCATGATTCCGCGCCACGCCTACCCACTTGCGCTCACCGATGAGAACGCCTTCGTGAAGAGGCTCGTGAGCAGGGCGTCGATCATGCGCAACAAGGATGTAGACCCGCAGATGGCCTACATGATCTCGAAGAACTTCGCGCGATGGTATGCCGCGGGCTGCGCGTTCAAGTACATGCGTCGTCGTGGCATCCGTGTGCTTTCCGTGAGCCCCGGCTACGTCGAGACCCCCATGACTGAGAAGGAGAAGGGCAAGGCCACCGACATCCTGCTCTCATACTCCGGGCCAGCGCGTGGTGCCAAGCCCGAGGAGCTGGCCTTCCTCATCGTAAGCCTCGCCGACGAGCGCTGCGGCTACCTCATGGGCACCGACGTCCTGTGCGACGCCGGCTGCGTGAACGCCGGCTACGGCCTCACCGTTGCGACCAACGAGAGCAAGCACCCCTCCACCGACGGCACCTGGTAACGAGCGCGGCCGCGTGCAGCAGTGCTACAGCCCCAGCCCCGCGGCACCCTTCGTGCGGAAGAGCTCGATCATCTCGCCCGTCAGGCTGGTATGGTCGTTAGTGCGCTCCAGCGGAATCTCCTCCGGGGAAAACCAACGTGCCTCGGCCAGCTCCTGATGGTCGGTGCGGATGCGCCGGCTCCCGTCCACGCGGCACCAGAACCCCATGAGCAGCGTGTCCGAGAAGGGCCAGGGCTGGCTCTTGTAGAAGCGCAGGTCGCGCACGCGAAGGCCCACCTCCTCCATGACCTCGGGGCGCACGGTGTCCTCGACCGACTCGCCGATCTCGGTGAAGCCGGCGACAAGCGCCCAAAGCTTGAGCGCGCGTCCCTGGTAGCGCGTGAGCACGATCCTCTCGCTATCTGTCACGGCGGCAATGATGCCCGGCTGAATCTTGGGATAGACAATCTTTGCGCAGTTGGGGCACACGATCTCGCGGCTGTGCGGAGCAAGCTCCATGGCGTGCCCGCACCGCGTGCAGAACCTGTTGTCCCTGTACCACGCCGAAAGCTGGGACCCAACGGCTGCTGCAAACGAGAGGTCCGCCGGTCCAACGCCACGGAGCCAGCCCACGCGCTCGTAGGTGAAGCCTGCCGGCGCGGAAACGTCCTCGTCCAGCGCAAGGAAGAAGTCGTCCTCGCCAATGCGAAACGCGAACACCATGCGCTCCGGCGGCGTGGGGTAGTCCGCGAGGCGCGGAAGGTCGATCGTCTCGCCCGAAGAGAACTCGTCAGCGCCGCGCTCCCCGGCGGCGACCACGCGAACGAGGCCCGAACGGTCGCGGTAATGCAGCACGTAGCTCTGGGGCTCCGGATCCTTGGGTTCAAAGTGGTTGTCGTACGCCTTGCCCGTCTCCTGGATCACGTTCGCTCCTCTCCAATGAGACAACGGGGTTGTCCCCTTTTCTCATGTGTGCATTATCCCCACGCGGTCCGACGAATGCCCGTGGCGCACAAACATATCCGTACAATTGTTTCGAGAAACGTTTGGATTTCATCATCATGCAGGCATCGGAGGCACCCATGGCAGACTACATCCTCGTCACCGAGTCAGGTTCAGACATTCACGAGGAGACCGCTCGCCGCCACGGCATCGTGGTGGTCCCCATGCACGTGAACTTTGGCGACCTCTCGCGCGAGGATGACTCCTTCCCGCCCGAGGAGCTCTACGAGTACTACAAGACCACGGGCAAGCTCCCGCAGACCTCGGGTTGCATGCCCGCCGACTTCAACGAGGCCTTCGACCGCATCCACGAGAAGTTCCCCACCGCGAAGATCCTCTACCTCGCCTACTCCGCCGCAACGACGGTCTCGTACCGCAGCGCGCACCTCGCCGCAGAGGGTCGCGACTACGTGACCATGATGGATACCAAGTCCGTCTCGTCTGCCCTGCGCCTGGTGGTCACCAACGTCGCCCGCATGATGGAGGTCAACCCCGGCGCCACGGAGGACGAGGTCAAGGCCTTCGTCGAGAGCCAGGTGCGTCGTATCCGCTTTGCCTTCGTCCCCGGTGACCTCGAGTACCTGCGCGCGGGCGGCCGCCTCTCCAACGTGGCGTTTCTCGGCGCGACGCTCCTACGCATCAAGCCCACGGTCGAGGTGCTTGACGGCAAGCTCGTTGCAACCAAGAAGCGTCGCGGGGCCATGGTCAAGTGCGTGGGTCAGCTCGTCGAGGAGTTCGTCACACGCGAGCCCATGGACCTCTCGCGCGTGAACCTCACCTACACGGTGGGCGACGCCCCCGACCCGCTGATGAAGGCGCTGGTCGAGAAGATCCTGCGCGACCACGGTGCGCAGGAGATCGAGTGGGTGAAGTCCGGCTGCGTCATCGCGAGCCACTCCGGCCCGGGCGCCTTTGGCATCGCGGCTGTGGCTGCCGAGTAGAGCCGGCTCCACGTCCTCGCAGGACAGCCGCCAGCCGGACGCCCTCTTGCGCCCGCTGGGCCGCGGCCCTTCTCGCCAGCAGCGTTGGCCCGAGCTCGCTTGCGAGCACGCCGAGAAACACCAGCGAGAACCCCAGGACCAGCTGGGGCGTGAGCAGCTCGTGGTAGAAGATCACGCTCGCGATGACCGCGAACACGCTCTCCAACGAGAGGAGCAGCGCGGACTGCGCCGGCGGCACGAAGGCCTGCCCCACGTTCTGGATGAGCGTCGTCACGCAGGACGAGAGGATTGCTAGATAGGCCAGCGAAAGCCAGAACGAGGCATCCAGCCCTGACACCACCGGCGCCTGCTCGCCCAACGCCAGCGAGAATAAGGCGCACGTCAAGGACATGAAGCCCAGCTGGGCAACGGAGATGGTGGTCATGTCGTGGGAGCTGGTAAACCTACCGACAAACACGATCTGGAGGGCGAAGAACACCGCCGAGAGAAGCGTCAGCCACTCGCCGGGCCCAAGCGAGGGGCGCATGTCGTCCCCCAGCGAGATGAGCGCGATTCCCGCGATGCTCAGGACCGCCGCCGCCAGGCTCGACGCGCCGGGACGCCTGCGAACGACCGCCCAATTGAGAAACGGCACCAGCACGCAATACGTGGCCGTGAGGAAGGCGCTTCTCCCCGGCGTCGTGTAGGCGAGGCCGAGGTTTTGGACGGCAAACCCCGCGCCGTACAGCACGCCCAGGACTCCCCCCGCAAGGAGGTGGCTCCAGTCGAAGTTGTCGCGCAGGCGCCTCCAGAAGATGGCTGCCATGAGCACGGTGGCGATAAGGAAGCGGACCGCCATCAGCCAGCACGCGGGGACCACGTCCAGCGTGTCCTTGATGATGACGAACGAGGCGCCCCAGATGACGGCGCAGGACAGCATCCCGAGCTTCCATGCCCACAGAGGAGCGGTTCGTATTTCACGCGTGTTTTGCATGCGGGCGATTATACGACCCGAGAACGGTCTCACATAGCAGGCGCAGGGATTTTTCTCGCGCTCGTCCCCGTTTCCCCGCGCATGCCGTAAACTTGAAAGCGCTGGAGGATTTCCGGCACCAGAGCTCTAACCGGCATGGCCGGCAACGATCGCGTCGGTGCAAGGGGCACCGGCGAGGGAGTTCGGAGAGGAGAACACATGCAGTATTCGGCAGAAGTGGAGCGCATGTGCCCTATCGCCAAGGGTGCATACCACGGACCGGCGCCCATCCCCGAGGAGGGCAAGTGGGTCCAGGCCAAGGAGATCACTGACATCTCCGGCTACACCCACGGTGTTGGTTGGTGCGCCCCGCAGCAGGGTGCCTGCAAGCTCAGCCTCAACGTCAAGAACGGCGTCATCGAGGAGTGCCTCATCGAAACCATCGGCTGCTCGGGCATGACGCACTCCGCCGCCATGGCCGCCGAGATCCTCCCCAAGAAGACCATCCTCGAGGCACTGAACACCGACCTCGTCTGCGACGCCATCAACGTCGCCATGCGCGAGCTGTTCCTGCAGATCGTCTACGGCCGCAGCCAGACCGCGTTCTCCGAGGACGGCCTGCCCGTCGGCACCGGCCTCGACGACCTCGGCAAGGGCCTGCGCTCCATGGTGGGCACCATGTACGGCACCGCCGCCAAGGGCGCCCGCTACCTCGAGCTCACCCAGGGCTACGTCACCCGCATGGCCATCAACAAGAACGACGAGATCGTGGGCTTCGAGTTCCTCAACCTCGGCAAGTTCACCGACGCGGTCAAGGCCGGTGTCGACCCCGCAGAGGCCGTCCAGAAGGCCATGGGCCACTACGGCCAGTGGGACCAGGCTGTGAAGTTCATCGATCCCCGCACCGACGAGGAGACCCACAGCACCGAGTCCACGTTCCCCGTCCACGAGTAACTCCGAGTAGAGAGAAGGAGGTACAGCACATGGCCATCACGTTCGAAGGCTACGAGCGCCGCATCGCCCAGATCGACAAGGCGTGCGAGCAGTACGGCATCAAGGACCTCGAGGAGGCCCTCAAGCTCTGCACCGACCGTGGCTTCAACCCCTATGACATCACCACCGGCATCCAGTCCATCGCGTTCGAGAACGCCAAGTGGGCATACACCCTGGGCTGCGCCATCGCGCTGAAGAAGGCCGAGAAGGGCGAGGTCACCACGGCCTCCGAGGCTGCCGCCGCCATCGGCGAGGGCCTGCAGGCCTTCTGCGTCCCCGGCTCCGTCGCCGACGACCGCAAGGTCGGCCTTGGCCACGGCAACCTGGGCGCCATGCTCCTCGGCGAGGACACCGAGTGCTTCGCGTTCCTGGCCGGCCACGAGTCCTTCGCTGCCGCCGAGGGCGCCATCGGCATCGCCAACAACGCCAACAAGGCCCGCAAGAAGCCGCTCCGCGTCATCCTGAACGGCCTCGGCAAGGACGCCGCCCAGATCATCGCCCGCATCAACGGCTTCACCTACGTGAAGACGCAGTTCGACTACTACACGAGCGAGCTCAAGGTCGTCGAGACGATCCCCTACTCCGACGGCCCGCGCGCCAAGGTCAACTGCTACGGCGCCGACGACGTCCGCGAGGGCGTTGCCATCATGTGGCACGAGAACGTCGACATCTCGATCACCGGCAACTCCACCAACCCCACGCGCTTCCAGCACCCCGTCGCGGGCACCTACTTCAAGGAGCGCGCGCTTGCCGGCAAGAAGTACTTCTCCGTGGCGTCGGGCGGCGGCACCGGCCGCACGCTGCACCCGGACAACATGGCTGCCGGCCCCGCCTCCTACGGCATGACCGACACCATGGGCCGCATGCACTCCAGCGCGCAGTTCGCCGGCTCCAGCTCCGTACCTGCGCACGTCGACATGATGGGTCTCATCGGCATGGGCAACAACCCAATGGTCGGCTGCACCGTTGCGTGCGCCGTCGCCGTCGAGGAGTCCCTCAAGAAGTAGGCTTGCGCTTCTCGGCACCGCTCTTTGCGCTGCACGGTTTTCAGGGCCGTCACCTTTGGGTGGCGGCCCTGTTGTTGTATGTGCGAGGTTCTCGCCCAGGTGATTTGGAAGCGCCTTTCTCCAAAGCCTCGCGACTTATGCGTTTCTCTCGCAGAAATACGTAAATATCCTCATTCTGTTCCGTAACCGGTATGATTTTTGCAGCGAACGGCAGCATTATCCCCACACCCATTGCAGACAGCACAGCGAGAAGGAGCCCCCATGCCCTACAACATCCTTGCCGAGTTCGGGAGTACCGCCCTCATGATCATCTTTGGCGTTGGCGTCCACTGCGACACCGTGCTCAAGGGGACCAAGTACCAGGGCTCCGGCCACATGTTCGCCATTACCACGTGGTCGTTTGGCATCTCGGTGTGCCTCTTCATCTTTGGCGGCTCTATTTGCATGAACCCCGCCATGGCGCTTGCGCAGTGCATCCTTGGCCTGGTTCCCTGGGAGATGTTCGTCCCGTACGTGATCGCCGAGATGCTCGGCGGCTTTGTGGGTGCCGTTGCCGCGTGGTTCATGTACAAGGACGAGTTCAAGGAGTCCGAGGGCGTGGTTGACCCCATCGCGCAGCGCAATATCTTCTCGACCAACCCCACCAGGAACAACCTGCCCCACGACTTCTTCTGCGAGGCGTTCTGCACGTTCTTCTTCATCTCGGGCATTCTCGCCATCGCGCACTACGCCGGCGACAACCTGCTGCTGTGCGCCATCTGCGTTGGCCTTCTGGTGTGGGCCGTTGGCATGGGCATGGGCGGCATCACCGGCTTTGCCATGAACCAGGCGCGCGACCTCGGGCCCCGCATGGCCTACCAGGTGCTTCCCATCAAGGACAAGGCCGACAACAACTGGAGGTACGGTCTCACCGTCCCGGGCATCGCGCCGTTTGTGGGCGCGGCGCTGGCGGCCCTCTTCGTGCACGGGTTCCTCGGCATCTTCTAGGAGCAGGGCATAGCCTGAAAGCCGGGACATAGCCTGAACCCCGCGCGGCCGACCCCTCTAGGTGCCGGTCGCTTTTCTTTTCCAGCGGTTCCTCTCTCGCCCCATCTCTCGTTCTTTATCGGTATCTGTGAAAAGCGTTTCTCGCGACCTGCGGAAACGCGAGGGCCGTTTCACAGATACCGATAAAGAACGAGAGGGGGTCGGGGGAGCTGTGGGTGACGAAACGCCCTGGGGGGTTGGGTGCGCTAGCGTCGGGCCAGGTTGAAAAACTTCTGGTAGAGAGCCAGCTCCTCTGGTGTGTCGATGCTGGAGCGAAGTTCCACGCTTCCTGCCTGGGATTCCGGGGCGAGAAGGTCCGCCGCCTTGAGGCGCCTGCGCGTCTCCCGTGCCGTCCCCTTCCCACCATCGAAGAGCGGAACGTCGCCCATGACCTCGCGAATCTGCTCGCGAACAAGCGGGTAGTGCGTGCAGCCCAGTACAACCGAGTCGACCTTGCCGCGCCATGGACCAAGGTAGCGCTCGAGAAGCTCGTGGATTGCGGGCGACGCGGGGTTGCCCTTCTCGATGAGGTCCGCCAACCCCACGCAGGGCACCTCGATGACCTCGGAATCCGCAGCCCAGCGCTCCTCGAGGCGCTGGAACTTGCCCAGCCGCAGCGTGGCGGCCGTGGCCATCACCAGGATGCGGCGGTGGCGCGGCGCAAGCGTTGCTGGCTTGAGGGCCGGCTCCACGCCAATAACGGGAATGCTCGGGTACTCCTCGCGAAGCACCTGCGCGGCAACGGAGGTGGCTGTGTTGCAGGCGATGACCAGCGCCTTCGCGCCCTCCCCCACAAGCGAAGCGGCAATGCTGCGCGAAAGGGCCAGGACCTCCTCGGGAGTCTTGTCACCGTAAGGAGCATGCGCGGAGTCGCCAAAGAAGACGAAGCGCTCATGCGGAAGCTCGGCCACGAGGCACCCCAGGACGGTGAGACCGCCCACCCCCGAGTCGAACACCCCCACAAAGCCCTTGTCCTGCGCGTCCTGCTCCGCCATGCTTTCCTCCCCACGATACCTGCATGGAACCAGTATGCCACTCGCAGCGACGGGCGTTGTGGCGTAGAGTTGTCGGCACTGCAACCACAAGCGGCCGTGCGCGACCGCCCCAAGGAGGACCCATGAGCAACGCAGGCAAGAAGGTCAAGGTGCACTACGTTGGCACCCTCGACGACGGCACCAAGTTCGACTCGTCCCGCGATCGCAACGAGCCGCTGGCCTTCACGTGCATGGCCGGACAGATGATCAAGGGCTTCGACGCGGCCGTCGACCAGATGTCCGTGGGCGAGACGAGAAACGTCCACATTCCCGCCGCCGAGGCCTATGGCGAGAGGCGCGAGGACCTTGTCCAGACGCTGCCCATCGCGATGATGCCCGGTGCCGAGAAGCTCTCCGTGGGTGACCGCGTGACGCTGGCCACCCCCTCTGGCCAGCCCTTCCCTGCCCTGGTCGCGGCCAAGGACGACACCAACATCACCTTCGATCTCAACCACGAGATGGCCGGCGAGGACCTCATCTTCGAGATTGAGCTCCTCGAGGTGGAGGAGTAGCCGCCAGCGCAGAGCCGATGGCGCCGAAAGGCCGCTTTCGTACGAGAAACCCGCGATAGCGCACGCCCCGACATCAAACTGGCGCCGGAGCGTTCATTTTGTACGTAATCGCTGCAATAGCGCGCCCTCCGGCGCCAGAATCTCGCCGGAGGGCCGATTCTCGCAAGCGACGAGTGCGACGGTGCCCCAGAAGTGCCGCTGCAACAGCGAGCAGAGCCCAGATTCCCCTACTGCAGGCCGGGGATGTGCGGAATGGTACCAAAGCCCGCCTGGAGTTCCTCGTCCGTGGGGATGTGGTCCTCGAGTTCACCCTTGTTGTACTTGTCGTAGGCGACCATGTCGAAGTAGCCCGTACCTGTGAGGCCAAAGAGGATGGTCTTCGACTCGCCGGTCTCGCGGCAGCGCTCCGCCTCGCGGATGGCCTGGAGGATGGCGTGCGAGCTCTCGGGCGCGGGCAGGATGGCTCGAGCTTGGCGAACTGCTCGGCCGCGGCAAAGACGTCGGTCTGCTTGACGGCCACGGCCTCCATGTAGCCGTCGTGCTTGAGCTTGGAGACGATGGGGCTCATGCCGTGGTAGCGAAGGCCACCAGCGTTGTCGGGGCTGGGGATGAAGCCGTTGTCCAGCATGTACATCTTGCAGGGCGGGCAGGTCTGGCCCGTGTCAGCGAAGTCGTACGCATAGACGCCGCTGATGAGCGTGGGGCAGCTCGCCGGCTCAACGCAATGAAGCGCGTGTCGGGATGCTTGCCCGTGAGCTTGTCGCGCATGAACGGAGCGATGAGGCCGCCAAAGTTTGAGCCACCGCCGCAGCACCCAATCACGACGTCCGGTACTCGCCCAACCCGGCGAGGGCCTCGTAGGACTCCAGGCCGATGATCGACTGGTGCAGCACCACCTGGTTGAGGACGCTTCCCAGCTGGTAGCGACCCTTGTTGCCAGGCACGTTGAGCGCACGTCCCACCGCCTCGGAGATGGCGGTGCCGAGGGAACCCGTGCACTCCGGGTCTGCGGCCAGAATCTTCTTGCCGGCCTCCGTGGTGGGCGACGGCGACGGCGTGACCCTGGCGCCAAAGGTCTCCATCACGTTGCGGCGGAAGGGCTTCTGCTCGTAGAAGCACTTGACCATGAAGACGTCCAAATCAAGGACGTAGTGCGCGGCGGCATCGGAGAGCGCGGTGCCCCACTGGCCGGCGCCCGTCCCGGTGGCGATGTTGGCGATGCCCTCGGCGTACGCGCAGTAGGCCTGGGCCAGCGCGGAGTTCAGCTTGTGCGAGCCAGACGTGTTGTTACCCTCGAACTTGTAGTAGATCTTCGCCGGCGTGCCCAGCGCGCGCTCCAGGTTGTACGCGCGGCAGCGCGACAAGTACTGCTGGGCGAGTTATTCAAGTCTATCCAATGCGGAGAAGCACATCTCACGCCGAAGTTGCCCCGACGGCTTCCCCTGTGCATCGAAACCCCCTTCGTTACACAGATTCCGGCCTTGTTGCACCGAACTGGCCTTCGTTACATGAGGTTTCTGAACTGGTCAAAGTAGCTGCGTCTCTGAACTACCATATGTAGTGGCATTGATATAAACGTCATACAATATGTAATCTAGCTACTTGAGGCTCGCCTGAAAGCCAATGTAACGAAGGCCAGTTCGGCGCACGGCGACGAAAAAAGGTGTAACGAAGGGGGTTTCGATGCACTAACCCCTCACGGGAGTTAGTGAACGCCCGCTCGATACTTCCGGAAACCCCACTAACAGCGCAAGCCTCAGCGATGCTTCGGCACCGATACGCACCTCTTGTACGTGATTGCTGCAACAACGTGCCCTCCGGCGCCAGATTGGCGCCGGAGGGCCTCATTTCGTCAAAGACCTATGAGACGGCAGAGAAACACCGCGACTAAGGTGGCTACTATGCCTCGCGTGGCATCTTCCATGCATGCTGATCGGTGTGGAGCAGCTTCTCCGCACGCTCGGAGAGAGGCGTGCCCAGGTAGTCGCGGTAGACGGCCTGGATTGCCGGGTTCTCGTGGCTGCGACGCAGCTTGGCCGTGCGGTCGAGCCCCCAAAGCACGTCGCCGCGCACACCTGCGAGCTCCTCGCCGTCATGGATGGGCAGGCCACCGCCACCGGAGCACCCGCCCGGGCACGCCATGATCTCGACGAAGTCGTAGGAGACCTCGCCGGTCTCGAGTGCGTTGAGCAGGCGGTTTGCGTTACCCAGGCCACTCGCCACGGCAACGTGCAGCGTTGTGCCGGCAATGTCGAAGCTGGCCTCCTTCCAGCCGTCGAGACCGCGCACGTCCTTGAACGCGTCGGCGTCGCAGTTCTCACCTGTTACCAGGTAATACGCCGAGCGCAGCGCGGCCTCCATGACGCCGCCCGTGGCACCGAAGATGACGCCGGCGCCCGTTGCCGTGCCAAGCGGCTGGTCGAAATCGGACTCGGCAAGCGAGAAGACGTCGATGTGCTCGGCGCGAATCATGCGGTCCACCTCGCGCACCGTGAGCGACACGTCCACGTCGGGGTCGCCGCAAGCGTCGTTCATCACGGGGATGTCGACCTCGGACTTCTTAGCCAGGCAGGGCATAATCTCGACACAGAAGATGCGGTGCGGGTCGACGCCAAGAAGCTCGGCGTAGTAGCTCTTGGCGATCGCGCCAAACATCTGGCCGGGCGACTTTGAGGTGGAGAGCTGGTCCGTGAAGCGCGGGTGACGCGCTTTGCAGTAGCGCACCCAGCCGGGGCAGCAGCTCGTGAACATGGGGAACTTCACGCCCTCGGGATGCTTCAGGTGCTCCACCAGCTCGGAGCCCTCCTCCATGATGGTGAGGTCGGCCGAGAAGTCCGTGTCAAACACGTAGTCGAAGCCCATACCCTTGAGTGCGGTGACCAGGCGCTGCGCCGTGGCCTTCTCGCGCGGAAGGCCAAACGGCTCGCCCCAGGCCGCGCGCACGGCGGGCGCCACCTGTACCACCACGATCTTGTCCGGGTCTGCCAGGGCATCGAAGACGCGGTCGGTGTCGTCGCGCTCGCGGAGCGCTCCGGTGGGGCAGTGGGTGATGCACTGGCCGCACAGCGCGCAGTCGGAGTCCTCGACGAGGCCGCCGCCGCGCACGCCCACGCAGGTGTGGCTCGAGCGGTTGGTGAGGTCCCAGATTCCCTCGGCCTGGACCTTCTCGCACACCTGGATGCAACGCAGGCAGTTGATGCACTTGTCGTTGTTGCGGATGAGCGGGAAGTCCTGGTTCCAGGGCTGGTGCGGGAGGTGCTTGGTGTAGGGCAGGCTCGTGATGCCAAGGTCGTTGGCCACCGTCTGCAGCGTGCAGTTGCCGGAGCGCACGCAGCTCGTACACTCGGAGTCGTGCTGCGAGAGGAGAAACTCCACGTTGGCCTTGCGCGCCATGCGGACCTTGGGGCTGTTGGTGCGCACCACCATGCCGTCGAGCACGGTGTTGTTGCAGGCAGCCACCAGCTGGTCGATGCCCTCGATCTCGACCACGCACGCCCTGCACGCGCCAATCTCGTTGATGTCGCGCAGGAAGCACAAGGTTGGAATATTGATGTTGACGGACCTGGCCGCGTCCAGAATGGAGGTGTGCTCCGGGACCGTGACCTGCTTGCCGTCGATGGTAAGGGTTACCACTGCTCGATCCTCCCCCCACGGAACGCACCAAAGCCAAAGTGGTCGCACCTCAGGCACCTCGATGCCTCCTGGTGGGCCTCTTCGTCGGTGAGCCCGTTCTCGATGAGGTCAAAGTCGCGCTTGCGGTCCTCGGCCTCGCGCAGGGTCATCTCGCACCTGGCGCAGCTCGTCTTGCCCTTGAACTGCACGGGCGGCAGCTCCACGTCAAGCGTGACCTGGTGGTTGAAGCCCAGGTAGTTGTCGATGTTGCCCGCGGCAACCTTGCCGGCGTTGACGGCGCGGATGACCGTGGCTGGACCGCTCTGGCAGTCGCCGCCCGAGAAGACGCCCTCCATGCCGGGCACGGCGGAGTCCTCCCCCACGTCGATGCGACCGCGCCTGCAGGGCACGCCCTGCTCCTCGAAGGGGCCGGACTCGATGGCCTGACCAATGGCCACCACCACGCGCTCGCAGGGGATGACCTCCTCGGGGGCGTCCGCCTCGCGCGGGGCAAAGCGCCCGCGCGAGAGCCCGCCGATGATCTGGCGCTGCACGCGCAGGCCGGTGACGTAGCCGTCCTGGGACTCGATGGCGATTGGGGCGTGGAGTTCGAGAAGCTCGCAGCCCTCGGCCTTGGCGCCCGCGATCTCCTCGTCCTGGGCCGTCATGTCCGCCACGCGGCGACGGTAGACGATGGTGACCTTCTTGGCGCCCAGGCGGATGGCCGAGCGCGCCACGTCCATGGCCACGTTGCCGCCACCAATCACGCAGACGCGCTCGTGCGAGAAGTCCGGGCGAACCTCGTCGCCCAGGGCACGCAGCATCTCGACTGCCGAGAGCACGCCCACCGACTCCTCGCCGGGAAGGCCGAGCTTGCGGTCGAGGTGCGCGCCAATGGCCAGGTAGACGGCATCGTAGTCCCTGCGCAGCGCGGCGAGGTCCTCCACCTTGGTGTCGCGCTTGACCTTGATCCCGCAGTCGAGGATCCACTGGATCTCGGCGTCAAGGCGCTCGTGGGGCAGGCGGTAGTTGGGTATGCCGTAGCGCAGCATGCCGCCCAGCTTGTGCCGTGCCTCGTAGATGGTCACGTCGTGTCCCATGACCGAGAGGTAGTAGGCGCACGAGAGGCCCGCGGGGCCGCCACCCACAACGGCCACGCGCTTGCCGGTCTTCTCGGCCATGTTGGGTCGATAGTCCGTCTCCATGTGGTCTACGGCAAAGCGCTTGAGGCCGCGGATGTTCATGGGGTCGTCGACCATGCCGCGACGGCAGTTCATCTCGCAGGGGTGCTCGCATACGTAGCCGCAGACCAGCGGCAGCGGGTTGTCCTTGCGGATGAGACGCACGGCATCCGTGTAGCGGCGAGCCTCCACCAGGCTGATGTAGCCGGGGATGTCCACGCCCGCCGGGCAGCCGGAGACGCAGGGCACGAGCTGACTCTGCGTGAAGCCGCAGGCGTGCTTCTGGACGTGGTGCTCGAAGTCGTCGCGAAAGCCGCGGATGGCCGTGAGCGCCATGTCGCCGGCCTCGTAGCCAATGGCGCAGTCGGCCGAGAGATAAATCGTGCGCGCGGTGCGCTCGATGAGGTCGAGCGTGTGCTCGTCCGCGCGGTTCTCCAGGACGTCGTTCAGGAGGTCAGAGAGTGCGCGCAGGCCAACGCGGCACGGCGTGCACTTGCCGCAGCTCTGCGTGGCGCACATGTTGACGTACGCCGCGGTGAACTCCACCGGGCAGGGGGCGAGCGAGCTTACCGCAAGGCGCCGACCAAGCGCCTCGTGCAGGCTGTCCATCACAGCCTGGGCCTCGCTACGCTGCATGACATGAAGCCTAGCCATAAGGTCCTCTCCTTGTCGTTTTCGCCCTTGCTGGGTCCCCTCCCGAAAGGGCGCATAACGTTTCGAGTTTCGCTGTTGGCATATAGGCCAGAAACGTAAAATTCTACGAGCGGTACGAAAGGAGGAGTGGACGCCGTTGTCCACCCCTCCAAATGAAACGGTCGATGTCATGCGAGAAGCCCCTGGGCGTCGCATGCAGGCGAGCACCGCTACTGCCGGGAGGCAGGTCCTCCGGTATCGGCCAGCCTCTTCAGGCACCCTCGGATGGCCGCAAGACCCGCCTCGGGCTCATCGGCGCTTGCCACCGAGGCGTCTATCGGGCATTGGCCAGTCCTTTGCGCATTGAGAATCGTGTCCACCTCAAGGTCGCACGTGGCAACAATCCCCCGGTCTACCAGCACCTTCTCTGCCGAGAAGGACATCACCGGGGCATGCACCGCCCTCGGCCCCAAGAGGCAGTACAAAAGCGCGGGCGCCTTCCCCACCACCTTGTCCGCAACGGAGAAGCCCTCGAGGCTGGTGCCAGCGGAGACCCACTCGAGCAAGGGTCGCACGCCCCGCGCCTTGCTCGTGAGCACGGCGTCGCCCTTGACGGCTGCCGCGGTAATTTCGTCCGCCGAGAGGAGCCCGCAGGCACGCGCCATGTCGGCGGCGCCTGGCTCGGGCGTGCTAGTCCCTGCCATGGTGCAGCTCCGCCCGCGTGACCACGCGCATCATGAGGGGAAGGGACACCCACTGGATCACAAGACCGGGGAGCCCCGTCCTGGCCACCGAGAGGACCGTCCCGAAGACGTCGACGCCGGCGCTCCCAGTAAGGGCGGCGAGCAGGGCAAGGACCACGGCGTAGACCACGATGCCCGCGGCCTCGGACACCAGGACCTTCGCAATCCAGGGGAGCCTCTTCGTTGCCAGCAGGCCGCACGCGAGACCAAAGGTCGCGACCTCGGGCACCATAGCCAGAAGCGGCAGGGGGCCGGCGGGCATGCCGGTGAGGGCAAAGCTCACGAGCGGCGCCAACGCGCCGGCAACGAGGCCGGACGCGGGGCCGGCGAGAAGACCCACGGCCATCACGGGAAGAAACATGGGCAGGAGCACCTGGCCCACCGCTGGCCCCAGGCCGAGCGCGGCGCCGAGAACGTGCGCCGCCTGTGGCAGCGCGACGGCCGCGGCAACGGCGACACCCGCGGCAAGCGCGCGTGCGGAGGGGGTCCTCACGACCGTGGCGGAAAGCGTTGCCTCACCAGCGAGACCATTCGAGCTGAGTTGCATGTCGTTCCTCCTTCTGCGTATGGCGCAAGAAGCGCCCTTCTCGGATGCCGCGAGCGGCTTGCAGCAGCGGCACCCCGAGCGAGTTGTCGCTCCCCTACACCCGCGCCAGGGCCTGCTCCACGTCTGCCACGAGGTCGTCGGTTCCCTCGATGCCGCAGCTCATGCGCACCATCGCGGGAGAGATGCCGGCCGCCACCAGCTCCTCGTTGGTCATCTGGCGATGCGTCGAGGACGCCGGGTGCAAACAGCAGCTCCGCGCGTCGGCCACGTGCGTCTCGATGGCAAAGACGCGGAGCCCGGCCATGAAGCGCTCCGCCGCCTCGCGGCCGCCCGCGACCTCGAAGCTCACCACGCCGCAGCTTCCGTTGGGCAGGTACTTCTCGGCAAGCTTGTGGTACGGGTCATCCGGGAGGTCCGGGTAGCGCACGGACGCCACCTTGTCGTTCGCGGAGAGAAACTCCGCCACGGCGCGCGCGTTCTTGCAGTGCTGCGGCACGCGCACGTGCAGGCTCTCGAGGCCGAGGTTCAGGTAGAAGGCGTTCTGCGGGCTCTGGATGCTGCCAAAGTCGCGCATGAGCTGCGACGTTGCCTTGGTGATGTAGGCACTGGCCTGGCCGAACTTCTCGGCATAGACAATGCCGTGGTAGGACTCGTCGGGCGTCGTGAGCCCGGGGAAGCGCTCGGCGTTTGCCATCCAGTCGAACTTGCCCGAGTCCACAATGGCACCGCCCACGCACGCACCGTGGCCGTCCATGTACTTGGTGGTGGAGTGGGTCACGATGTCCGCGCCCCACTCGATGGGGCGGCAGTTGATGGGCGTGGGGAAGGTGTTGTCCACGATGAGCGGCACGCCGTGCGCGTGCGCGGCGGCGGCGAACTTCTCGATGTCGAGAACCGCGAGCGCGGGGTTGGCGATGGTCTCGCCAAAGACGCACTTGGTGTTGGGGCGGAAGGCCGCGTCAAGCTCCTCGGGCGTGCAGTTGGGATCGACGAACGTGCACTCGATGCCCATCTTGCCCAGTGTATGGGCGAGAAGGTTGAAGGTGCCTCCGTAGATGGCGGAACTCGCCACCACGTGACCGCCGGCCTCGCAGATGTTGAAGACGGCGAAGAAGTTGGCCGCCTGGCCGGAGCTGGTGAGCATGGCCGCCGTTCCGCCCTCGAGCGAGGCGATCTTGGCGGCAACGTGGTCGTTCGTGGGGTTCTGGAGACGCGTGTAGAAGTAGCCGGAGTCCTCGAGGTCGAAGAGGCGCCCCATGGCATCGGAGGTGTCGTACTTGAAGGTGGTGGACTGGACGATGGGCACCTGGCGCGGGTCGCCGTTGCCCGGCGTGTAGCCCGCCTGCACGCAGCGGGTCTCGATGCTCCGCTCGCTCATGAGAACTCCTCTCTGCGGTGCGCGCGGGTAACCCCGCGATCACACCATCTCTTCCGGGTGAAACACCTCGTCGAAGCGCTCTGGCGTGAGAAATCCCAGCTCGACGCAGGCATCCCGCAGACTCGTGCCCTCGTCGAAGGCCTTATGGGCGAC
Organism: uncultured Olsenella sp.; assembly: GCA_900548775.1. Lineage (GTDB taxonomy): Bacteria > Actinomycetota > Coriobacteriia > Coriobacteriales > Atopobiaceae > Tractidigestivibacter. The sequence goes on along the minus strand of URLM01000020.1, from coordinate 7,602 downwards.
CTTCGCCGCGTTCTCGTAGCCGATGTAGGGGTTGAGGCAGGTCACCAGCATGAGCGAGCGGTGGAGGTTCTCGTCCATACGCTCGCGGATGGGCTCGATGCCCTTGGCGCAGCGCTCGTCGAAGGAGCGGATGGCGTCGGCCAAGAGGCGGGTCGACTGCAGGAAGTTGTACGCGATGACCGGCATGAAGACGTTGAGCTCGAAGTTTCCCTGGCTGGCAGCGAAGCCGATGGTGGCGTCGTTGCCCATGACCTCGACGGCGACCATGGTCACGGCCTCGCACTGAGTGGGGTTGACCTTCCCCGGCATGATAGAGCTGCCCGGCTCGTTGGCAGGGATGCGGATCTCGCCCAGCCCGCAGCGCGGACCGGAGGCCAGCCAGCGCACGTCGTTGGCGATCTTCATCATGTTGGCGGCAAGCGTGCGGACCGCCCCGTGCGCAAACGCGACGGCATCCTTGCCGGAGAGGGCCGCGAACTTGTTGGGCGCCGAGACGAACGGCATGCCCGTGAGGCGGGCGACCTCCGCGGCAACGGCGGCGTCAAAGCCAGCGGGAGCGTTGAGGCCGGTGCCCACGGCGGTGCCGCCGAGCGCCAGGCGATAGAGGCCGGGCAGCGTGACCTCGAGCTGCTCGCGCGAGTCCTCCAGCAGGCCGCGCCAGCCAGAGACCTCCTGCGAGAAGGCAATGGGCACGGCGTCCTGCAGGTGCGTGCGCCCGCACTTGACGATGCCGGCGCTTCTCTCCTCAAGCTGCCGCAGCGTGGCCACGAGCTGGTCGATGGCGGGGAGAAGGTCCTGGGTGATGGCCGTGGCGGCAGCGATGTGCAGTGCCGTGGGGAAGGTGTCGTTTGAGCTCTGGCTCATGTTCACGGAGTCGTTGGGGTGCAGGCGCCGCTCGCCGGCGAGGGCGTTGCCGCGGTTGGCGATGACCTCGTTGACGTTCATGTTCGACTGCGTGCCCGAGCCCGTCTGCCACACCACGAGCGGGAACTGGTCGTCAAGCTTGCCGGCGAGGATCTCGTCCGCCACCTGGGCGATGAGTTCGGCGTCCTTCTCGTCCATGCGGCCGAGAGACGCGTTTGCCAGCGCCGCGGCCTTCTTGAGCACCGCGAACGCGCGGATGATCTCGTGCGGCATGCGCTCGGTTCCTATGGGGAAGTTCTCGTGGCTGCGCTGGGTCTGGGCGCCCCAGAGGGCGTCTGCGGGGACCAGCACCTCCCCCATCGAGTCGTTCTCGCGGCGGTACTCCATGGGCCGTACCTCCTATTCTGCGGGAATCTGGGGGGCAGCGTCGGCGACAGGCGCGGCGTCTTCGGGGGCCACCCCGGTGGCGGCGTCCTCGGGGTTCTCGGCCGGGTCGGTCACTTCGGCGAGAGCGCCTGCCTCTGTCGCCACGTCAGCCTCGAGCGCCGCGCTCTCCTCGAGCGCTCCCGTCTCGGCAGGCACGTCCTCCTCGTCCACCGCCGCCTCGTCCGTGGCCTCGCGGCGCCTCATGCCCGAGACGATGGCCGAGACGACCTCGCTCTGGTCTCGACCGGCCACGCCGAGGTCCGCGCGCACGCCGCGGAAGCGCGGGCTGTGGCGGAACTCGTCTGCCAGCGTCGCGTTGGTGCGCGCGTTGCAGAGGGCGCCCAGGTCGCGCTGAATCTCGTCCATGTACTGGCTCATCTGCGCGCGCTCGTCGCCCAGGACCACCCCCAGGCGGTTGGCCACGTAGTGAAGCTCCTTGGCATCGCGGCGGGCGTCGTAGACGGCGTTGGCGCTGGAGAGGTCAAGCCCAAAGAGCGCCTGGTCAAGGGCGTCAAGCTCCTCGTCAAAGCGGGACCTCAGGTCACCCTCGCCCAGGCCGCGCGCAAGCACGGACTTCTTCCAGCGAAACGCCGAGAGCTCCTCGACCAGGGAGTCGACCTTCTTTACCAGTCCCTTCTTGCGAACCAGCTCCATGAACGAGCTGCGCTCGAGCTTGCGCTCGTGGGCGCACGCAACGGGGAGCAGGCTGTTCTCGCCCAGCTCGCCAGCCTCGACCAGGTCGTCCACCGTCTGGGAGAAGATGTCTATGCCGCGCAGGCGCGCGGTGGCGTCGAGCAGGTTGCGCAGGATCTTGTCGGCACGCTCCGCCTGCTTCTTGGACTCCCAGGGCGAGAGGAACGAGACGAGCGAGCGGAGCCTGCGCACGGCCATGCGAAAGTCGCAGAGGGCGTCGACGTCATCCGGGTTGGCAAAGAAGCGCTCGGCCTCGGCGGCGAGCTCGCCGGCAGAAGCCGTGACCTCCCCCTCGATGGAGACGAGCGAGCCCCACGCGCTGGACTTGGGACCGTCGACAAACCACAGGAGCGAGGCGGAGGAGGGCAGGGCGGGCGTCGAGCCAGCCGCCTCCCCCTCGGCGGCAGCTGCGGGCTGGGGGAGCTCGAGGGCGATCGCGGCGCCCTTCGACAGCCTGACCTGGCGGCCAAGCAGGTGCGACGCGATGGCGTCGAGCGAGGGCACGTGGCCGACCACGACCACGGTCTCCTCCGGCGTGGTGGCGATCTGGCCGAGAAGGGCGTCAAAGTTCTGGTCGTAGAGCGTCTGGTCGACCTCGATGCCGTCGACGCCCAGGACGCTTGCGACGACCTGCGCCGTCTGCATGGCCCGAATCGCGGGGCTCGACCACACGTTTACGTCGTCGTAGTCCTCGAGCAGCGAGAACGTGCGCGGGTATGCAATCTCGAGGGCATGCCGGCCATCCGGCGTGAGCTCGCGGTAAAGGTCCGACGAGTCGTCCTGCGCCTTCTCGGCCTTGCCATGCCGCACGAGAACAAGGGTCCTGACCATGAGACAACCTCCGCAGATGCAACGCTTCCACCTACACGATGAACGCTCTCAGGCGGACAGGGCCGCCGTGGCCGCCCATCCGCATGAGGTTTTAGCATAGCAGTCCCCCATGACGCCGACGTTAACCATGGGGTTCGACGGTCGGCCGAATTGGGTGGACGCAAGAGGGCAGCGAGGGGCAGCGGCGCCAGCACGCGAGGAACTTCTTGGCGCGAAAGGGCCGAATGGATAACATAACGATGGCCCTGCATCTTCAAGATTCGAAAACCACCCGAAACGCAGTTTTGCTACCATAAAGATGCAACCTTGAGTCAGAAAATGAGGGGAGCGGTCAAATGAATCGGGAAACGGTAACCGCGCACAGCAAGAACCTCGGCAAGGACATGAGCATCCGCGTCTACGGCGAGTCCGGATGGCCCATCGTCGCATTTCCCATCCAGGACGCCATGAGCGACTGCTACGAGCAGTTCGGCATGGTCGACGCGATGAAGGAATACATCGAGGGCGGCAAGGTCCAGCTCTTTGCCCTCGACTCCGTGGACGCCGAGGGCTGGTCGGACCGCGGCGGTGACAACGTCCTGCGCGTCAAGGTGATCGAGGCGTTCTACAACTACGTGTGCGAGGAGGTCGTCCCCTTCGTCCACGAGCGCAACGGCTCCGACCTGCGCCCGCTCACCATGGGCTGCTCGCTGGGCGCCACGCACGCCCTTGTCGCCTTCCTGCGCCGCCCGGACCTCTTCCAGGGCGTCATCGCGCTCTCCGGCGGCTATGACGCGCAGTTCTTCTTTGGCGACTGGATGAACACCACCCTGTACTTCAACTCCCCCGTCCACTTCCTGCCCAACACCCCGCACGACCACCCCTACATCGACCTCTACAACAGGCGCGAGATCGTTCTGTGCTGCGGCCAGGGCGCGTGGGAGGAGGAGGGCCTGCGCACCGAGCACATCGTGGACGACGCCTTCCGCGCGCTGGGCGTCGACGCCTGGTGCGACTACTGGGGCAACGACGTAGACCACGACTGGCCCTGGTGGCAGAAGCAGATCCAGTACTTCCTCCCCTACGTGCTGGACGAGGCCAAGAAGTACCACGCCGAGGAGGTCGCCGAGGCGGCGAAGAACGCCCCGGCCAAGCCCGTGACCGCGAAGAAGCCCGCTGGCACCAAGGCCACGCGCACGTCTCGCGCGAAGGCGACGGCCAAGAAGGCACCTGCGACGAAGGCTGCGCCGGCTGCCAAGGCAGAGCCCGCGACCAAGGCGGAGCCCGCGACCAAGGCAGCGCCCGCCACGAAGAAGGAGCCCGCCGCGAAGGCAGCGCCCGCCACGAAGAAGGCTGCGGCCCCCAAGGCAGCGCCCGCAAAGGCGGCGGCCAAGAAGGAAGAGCCCAAGGTCGAGAAGACCGCACCCGCAAAGAAGGCTGCACCCAAGGCCGTCCCGGCAGCAAAGTCAGCTCCCGCAAAGAAGGCAGAGAAGCCCGCTGTAGCGAGCACCGCGACCAAGACCAAGGCGCCTGCAAAGGCCACGGCCGAGAAGCCCGCCGCGAAGGCCGAGCCCGCCGCGAAGGCCGAGCCCGCCGCGAAGGCCGAGCCCGCAAAGAAGCCCGCCGCCAAGAAGACCACGCGCTCTCGCAAGTCGGCCCGCTAGCAGCACAAACCCCACCGGCAACACAAGGCGAGGCAGGAGAAGTTCCTGCCTCGCCTTTCTCGTGCCCCCCTCATGCGCCCACTCCCCTCCGTCCCCCCTTTCTTTATCGGTATCTGTGAATCGGAGGTCGCGTTTGCCCAGTTGGCGAGGAACCCTTTTCACAGATACCGATAAAGAAGGAGAGGGGGACGGAGGAGAGGGAGAGAGGAAGGCCTAGAGACTCCAGACGCAGGAGCGCTCGGGCTCCACTCCCAGTCCCGCCCGTCGCGCGTTCACGCGCACGGAAAGGCTGCCATCTGCCGGCACCTCGCACGTTGCAGTTGCGTCGTTGCTCCAATCACGCAGTACGCCAGTCACGTTGCCGTCCGCGTCACACAGGCAGAACTGATACTCCACGTGCACGTTCGTTCCGCAGTACGGCGTCGCCTCAAGCGACGCAACGCCATCCTTAACGCTTCCGTCAAGCGTCACCGCCGAGATGTAATCAACCGAAGCCAGATAAGAAGCCCAATCCTCATACGAGTAGGACAATTCAGACACGTCCTCGTCGGCATCAAGGCGCCCCAGGTAGTCAGCGAGCGTAGCCGAGAAGCCTTCGGCGCCCGTGGCGTTGAGGTGCTCCCCATCGGCGAAGTCCTCGTCGGTTGGCGCGTAGCAGCTGCGCTTGAGAAGATTCGCGTCGAGAAAGACGCCGCCTGCCGTCTGAACCAGGTCACGCATGCGCGCCATCTGCTCGGGGTACGCGTCACCATAACAAAGCACGTTGAACGCAGGCCTCGGGGTCACCACCACGACGAGCTGAGCGCCATTCTCATGGCAGACGTCGGCGATCCTCTGCAGCATCCCCATGTTCTCGTCCGTGAAATCCGCGATTGCATGGCTCGTGGTGGACATGGACGCCTTGGCGTTGCTCGTGTCCAGCAGGTAGTCGTAGTTGCCGTACCCCTTGCCAACATAGGTCCAGCTAGGCTCGCGTGCCCCCGCTGCCTCGATGGGAGTCGTCCCGTCGAGGCGCATGCGCAGGTTGTTGGCAACCCCCTGAATCCCGCCCTTCTCGTGTGCAAGCGTCCACGGGAAGAGGACTTCCAGATACTTCGAGCTGGTGAGGTATCCAGAACTCGTGAGTAGCCCAACGTAGTCACCAACCGCCTTGGGCAGCGATTCGTAGGCCGCCTTGGTCTGGACGTACGTGACGTTGGCTTTGTCCCAGGTGCCAAGCGACATGGTCTCGTAGTCAAGGCCGAGAATAACCCGCCTCACCTTATGACCCGAGAGGGCTTCCCTTACGGCAAGGTAGCTGTCCTCAAGCGGTTGGGCGGGCGTCGCAAGCGTAAAGGTGCTGGTACCAAGCGTGTCATCGAGAACGTTTGGATCGATGGCACGCTGCGCCGTCGACGAGCCAACTATCACGGTGTCGATGCTTTTGTCGGCGGCCGAGAAGTACTCGGACCACACGACCTCGCTCGTGGAGCCATAGGGATAGAGCGTGTAGACGAGAAGGACGTTCAGTCCAACAACCATGGCAACGATGACCAGGGTCTCGACAATGCGGCGCAGCACGCTCCGCTGCCCCTTGGGGGCGCTCTCTCCCGCCTTTCTCGATGTCACTGAATGCCTCCTCCGGCACGTACAGACAGTGCAAGCAGCGGTGCCCGCGCACCTAGCGCGCCAACCCCTGCAAACAGTAGCGTTCGTAGTCCGCCGTGGAGCCAACCTGGCGAGCGCAGACCATCACCTGGCCGCGCGACCCCTGCGGAACGTCGCAGCTGTCCGCGCTGCTCCAGTCCTGCAGGACCGTCGTGCCGCCGTCCTCCCCAACCAGCAGGAACCGATACTCCACCTGGACGTCCGTGCCGGTGTAAGCCTGGGCGGTCACCGTGGCGGTGCCGTCATCGCCCACATCGAGCCGGGAGACAATGGCGGAGAGGTGCTTGATCGATGACAGGTACTGGTCCCAGCGATCGTAGGAATACGAAAGGGCGCCAATGTCCTGCCCAGCATCGAGCGCCTGGAGGACGCTCGCGAACGCCTGCGAGAAGCGCGTGGCGCCAGTGCGGTTGAGGTGCTCGCCGTCGCCAAAGTCGGCATCCAGGGGGCTGTAGGCCTCGGAGCGCAGCAGGTTGGCGTCAACGAAAGTGCCGCCGCCCTGCTCGACCACCCGCTGGAGGCGCGACATCTGCTCGGGGTACTTCTCGCCGTAGACCAGCACGTTGAACGCCGGACGCGGCGTCACCACCACCACGAGCTGCACGCCGCTCTCGCGGCACAGGCGGGCGATGTCCGCCACCTGGTTGAGGCAGGCCTCCTTGAAGTCGCTCGTCCCGTGGATGGCGACGGATGTCTCCTTGCGCGCGAGGGAGTAGTCGATGACGTTGTCATAGTTGCCGTAGCCGCGGCCGTAGTAGGTCCAGCCGCCGTTCACGACCTTCGCAGCCTCGAGCGTGCCGTCCCCGCTCAGGCGCTCGCGCACGTTTGCGGCGACGCTTCCGGGATCGAGCTTGACGTGGTTGTAGCCCCATGGGAACAGGGCGCACAGCGAGTCCGCCCTGCGGACGAAGGAGGGGCTCACGAGGAGCCGCCAATAGTCCGCGACGGCCTGGGGCAGGGGCTCGCCGTCCATCTTGGCTCGGGCGAAGGCAACGTGCGACCCTGCCCAGTTGTCAAACGAGAGGGACTCGTAGTCCACGCCGAGAATGACGCGGCGCACGTGGTGGTCGCGGATCGCCTGCTCGGCGGCAGTGTACGAGTCGTCCAGCGGCTGCGCAGGCGTTGCCATGGAGAAGGTGCTGGTGCCCAGCGCGGCGTCGAGGACCTGCGGGTCGAAGGCGCGCTGCGAGGTCGAGGAGCCCACCACCACGGTGTCGATGCCCTCCCCCGCCGCCGCGCGGTACTCGCTCCACATGACGCTCGAGAGCGAACCATACTGCTCGAGGGCAAAGGAGCAGATCACGTCCATCGCCACGATGACCGCGATCACGACGAGCGTCTCGACGACCCTCCTACGCCAACCACGCGGGGAGGAGGCGTCGCCGCGGGCATGCTTCTCCCTAGAAGTTGGCATACATGAATCCCCCCGCAGCGTTCTGGGTTAGGAAGCTCGTAATCACGATGAGGCCGATGACCGCAGAGTAGAACAAGCCGCGCG
>URLM01000019.1 GCA_900548775.1 uncultured Olsenella sp. | reverse complement strand
TCGCCATTTCTTAAGCGTGAGGCTGCCGACCTGCGCAAACGCGAGCAGTTTTTAAGAAATGGCGATATTCTTTGCGCGATTTGCGGGGGTGTTTCCTGAAGGCCGCCTTGGGTAAGCTTGGATGAGTCAGAATCGCACCGATTGACAGGAACCACATGCTCGAACTCAGGGACATCTCAAAGAAGTACGTAACCGGGAACTTCACGCAGGTCGCGCTCGACCACGTGAGCGTGGCCTTCCTCGACTCCGAGTTCGTGGCGGTTCTCGGCCCCTCTGGCTCGGGCAAGACCACGATGCTCAACGTCGTTGGTGGCCTCGACCACTTTGACTCCGGCGACCTTCTGGTGGACGGCATCTCCACGAAGCGCTTCCGCGACCGCGACTGGGACGCCTACCGCAACAACCGGATTGGCTTCGTCTTCCAGAGCTACAACCTCATCCCGCACCAGACCATCCTCGCGAACGTCGAGCTGGCGCTCACGCTCTCGGGCGTCCCTCGGTCCGAGCGCCGTGAGCGCGCCCTCAAGGCGCTAGCGGACGTGGGCCTGGCAGACCACGTGGACAAGCGGCCGGCCCAGCTCTCGGGCGGGCAGATGCAGCGTGTGGCCATCGCGCGCGCCCTCATCAACGACCCCGAGATCCTTCTCGCCGACGAGCCCACGGGCGCCCTCGACTCGGTGACGTCCGTGCAGGTGATGGACCTGCTCAAGGAGGTCTCACGCGACCGGCTCGTGGTGATGGTCACGCACAACCCCGAGCTTGCCCGCCAGTACGCCACGCGCATCGTCGAGCTTCGCGACGGCCACATCACGAACGACTCCGCCCCCTTCGAGCCAGGTCCGGAGGAGGAGCGCCGCCCTGCAAAGCCTACGCGCAAGACCTCGATGTCGTTTCTCACCGCGCTTGGCCTCTCGTTCAACAACCTCATGACCAAGAAGGGCCGCACGCTCATGACGGCCTTTGCGGGCTCGATTGGCATCATTGGCATCGCCGCAATCCTCTCGCTCGCCAACGGCGTCAACAACTACATCAACAACGTCGAGGAGGAGACCCTCTCGGCCTATCCGGTCCAGATCTCCGAGCAGAGCGTCGACATGGCGTCGATGCTCTCTTCGGCAAGCGCGGAGAGAAGCGACTCCTCCGGTGACGACAGCGACAGCCCTGACGGCACGGTGGGTACCACGCCCATGGTGTCGAACATGGCCGCAAACGTGGGCACCAACGACACGGGGTCGCTCAAGGAGTATCTCGACGGCAACGGGGGCGGCATCAATAGCCAGGTCTCGGCAATCGACTACCAGTACAACGTCACGCCACAGATCTTCCTCGCCGACACCACCAACGGCCCGGTACAGGTTAACCCGGAGTCGTCCTTCTCGTCGCTAGGCATGGGCTCGGCGGGCTCCTCGTCAATGGGTATGTCGACCAACGTGTTCTCCCAGCTTCCTGGCTCACTCTCGCTCTTCGAGGACCAATACGACGTAAAGGCCGGACGCTGGCCGGAGTCGGCGGACGAGCTGGTGCTCGTGCTCGACTCAAAGGGGAAGCTCCTCGACCTCCTTGCCTACGACATGGGCCTGCGCGACCACGGGGAGCTCGAGAAGATGGTGAACGAGTTCGTCTCGGGGGAGGCGGTCGAGACGGACGACACCTCGGCCACCTACACCTACGACCAGCTCATGTCGCCGACCTTCTCGCTCGTGAACGCCAGCGACATGTACAGCTACGAGGACAGCCTGGGCGTATGGTCAGATCGCTCTGACGACGATGAGTACATGAAGTCCCTCGTCGAGAGCGGCACCAAGCTCCATATCGTGGGCGTGGTGCAGCCCAAGAAGGGGGACCGCGCGCACACGCTCTCCTCGGGCATCTACTACACCAAGGCGCTCACGCAGCAGGTCATCGAGGCGGCCAAGGGGTCCCAGATCGTCCAGGACCAGATTGCCAACCCCGACGTGGACGTCTTCACCGGCGAGACCTTCGAGGACGAGGCTGCTGGCAACACGAGCAAGCTGGACTTCTCGTCCTATGTGACCGTTGACGGGACCAAGTTCCAGTCGGCCTTCTCGTTTGATAGCGCCGCGCTTGCCTCGAGTGCGTCGAATCTGGACCTCTCCGGCCTCGACCTGTCGTCGATGGATCTCTCGTCCATCACCGTGCCCCAGATGGACCCCTCGGAGCTCAAGCTTGACACTGCCGACATCCCGCAGCTTTCGGCTGACGACCTCAAGCAGCTCTTCCCCGACCTCACGGAGGAACAGGTACGCGAGGCGCTCTCGGGAGTGAGCGTGAAGTTCAAGGATGGGGGGCAGGAGCGGCTTGCCCAGGCGCTTACGCAGGTCGCGCAGGGCTGGGCAGCCTGGCAGAAGGAGAACCCACAGGGGAGCGTTTCCGACTACCTCGCCTCAAACGAGGTGAGCGAGAAGATCCGTGCGGCGGTAGTGGATGCCATCGACACGGATGACCTCAGGCAGCAGCTGGCAACCGCCGTGGGCAAGCTCACGGGCTCCGAGGCAACCACGCCCGAAGGGGTAGGCGAGGACGTTGTGAACAGGGTGCTCGGACTTTACCAGGACAAGGTCGCGGACGCTCTCACCACGGCGATCACTAACGCGGTGAGCCAGTACCTGCAGGCGGCGATGACGCAGGTCATGACACAGGCAGCCGCCCAGATCGAGGCTGGTCTCAAGAGTGCGCTCACCGCCTCCATGCAGAACTTCATGGGCAACATGGCAAATGCGATGCAGGTGGATGAGTCCAAGCTTGCGAGCGCGTTCCAGTTCAGCCTCACTGAGGACGACCTCAAGGCCATCATGAGTTCGCTCATGGGGTCCGGAAGCGCGACCTATGACAGCAACCTCTCCAAGCTGGGATACGCCGATCTCGAGAAGCCCTCCGAGATCGACATCTATCCCACGGACTTCACGGCCAAGGACAACGTCATCTCGATTCTCAACGGCTACAACGACATGCAGCGGGAAGCGGGGGAGGATGGCAAGGTCGTGAGCTGGTCCGACATGGTGGGGGCTATGATGAGCTCGGTCTCGGACATCCTCAACATGGTGACCGCCATGCTGGTTGCGTTTGTGTCCATCTCGCTTGTGGTCTCGTCGATCATGATAGGCATCATCACCTACATCTCGGTGCTCGAGAGAAAGAAGGAGATCGGCATCCTGCGCTCGATTGGCGCGAGCAAGCACAACATCTCCGAGGTGTTCAATGCCGAGACCGTGATTGAGGGGTTCGTTGCCGGTGCCATGGGCATACTCATCACTCTGGCGCTGCTCGTTCCCGCAAACGCGATCATCGAGAGCAACTTCGACGTGGCGAACCTCGCGCAGCTCCCGCCCCAGGCGGCGGTAGCCCTCATTGCGATCTCCGTGGCGCTCACCTTCATCGCCGGCCTCATTCCGGCGGCAAAGGCTTCGCGCGAAGACCCGGTCGAGGCGCTCAGGAGCGAGTAGGACCTCGGGGGCAGTGGGGACCGATTTGTGTCGGTAGGGTTACTGTCGGATTGAGGGCTGGGCGGTATCTGCCAGGAGGCTGGCCAGCTCGGTCTCGGTGGCAAAGCAAAGGTCTCCTGCGACGGTTGCCTTGTAGGCGCTTGCCATGGTTGCGTAATCGATGCAGAACTGTGGATCCCACTTGCAGCACTGTGCGTGAACCATGCTCGCAGCAAAGATGCTTCCGCTACTCGAGAGGTCCGTTATTGCAGCCCTCTGGGTCTTGGAGAGATACTCTCCATCGCGGGTGATCAGTGCGCCTCGGAAGCTGCCAAAGTCATAGCGGTCGCTCTGTCTAACGACGAAACATGCCTCACGGAGTGGATAATCAAGGAACAGTCCCTTGAGCTTGGTGTGGCAGTAGTCAAAGGTCTCGCCCCTTGAGATGCTTGCGCTCGTTATCGAGAGGATATCGTCTTCCGAGGCAATGAGTTCGTCAATGTTGGGCAGCAGCTGGTGCATGCGCTCTAGGGCAACGCTTGGCTCCAGCATCGTACTGCGGTAGTTGAGGTCACACACGACGTGTATTCCACGGCCGCGGCATGCGTAGAGGCCCTCCTTACATGCCGTGTACATCTCCTCCGAGATGGCCGGAGTTACGCCGGAGAAGAAGAACAGATCGACGCCATTGAGCATGCGGTCCCAATCGAAATCGGTGTGGGATGCCATGGCCATGGCTGTGCCACTGCGGTCGTATGTGACAATAGAAGGTCTTATTGAGCGGCCGCGTTCGGAGTAGTAGAGCCCCATGCGCTCGTTTGATCTGAGTACGCGCGAGGTGTCGACCCCACAGCGCGCAAGCATCATGAGGGAATTGGTGCCCAGTCTGTTTGCTGAAACCTTTGAAGCAAAGGCAACGTTTTCTCCCTGGGACGCCAAAGATGCCGCAACGACTGTCTCACCGCCACCGTAGGTGACCTCGAGATTATGGGCGTCCTCAAGACGCTCATAGCCTGTGGTTGCAAGTCTTATGAGGGGTTCACCAAAGCAGAGAATGTTCAACCGAGGGCCCCCGTCGAAGTAACGATAATCGTGACCGCTACGATACCAACTAGAACGCTGATTGCGTTCGCCATGCTTGCCAATCCCTCGTTCCCGCCGCACCAAAGCGTATACACCGGCCCGGTGGAAGGCATGGGTGCCCACGCCAAAATCGTAAGGACAGCGCGAACCTCATCGCCTATGGGCAGGAGCGGAAAGACTGAAAATGATAGTAGCACGGCACATGCATAGCGCCAGGTGAGGAGTCTATTGAGTTCTCGCCGTCCGGCGGAATCAGCGCATGGCTTGAACATGAGGCCAATCATAAACATAGAGAGAAAGGCGTTCGCATTTGCCATGGGTGAGATGAGCTGAATGATTTCGCCTGGAATCTTGATACCAAGTATTCCCAGGATGATGAGTATCACATAAGCGTCAAAGGCAGCAGAAGAGAATAGTGTCTTTGCGAAGACTTTGCACTTGTCCTGGTGTTCTTCACCAAGAACCAAGGACTTTATCAGCGCAAGGGTCCCCCCAGTTCCCATGAGTGCGTTTCCCGCATCAAAGAGGCATGCTGCAATAACTGCCGACGGAGGAAAGAACTCTTGGATAAACGCGAGCGCGAAGCACCCAATGTTGTAACCAGTGACGTTTGAGAGCTGATATGTGAGCTCCTTCTTGTCCAAGGACCGATAGATAAAAAGGGACAGGAAGAACTGGAGGACGGTTACTGCTAGACCAAGAGCCACTAGCCCAAGTAGCTCTGCGTGAAACTCGGCAGATCCAAAGGCACTTACGATGGCGCAGGGCAGAGTGAGGTTGAACACGACCTTGGAAATGAGCCGCCCCGCACCGTCACCGAGAGAACCAAGTTTGGAGAAGACGATGCCTATGCAGATAACGATGGCAAACGATAGAACCTTAAGAAAAGCTTCCTGCATTAGTATTTTGGCTTTCTGACACGTGAGACCTTTTTAGGCTGAATCTTCTTGCAAAAGGCAACGCCCTCTTTTGACTTGACCTTCTCGGTTACCTTCTTGAACTGGATTCGAATGGGCGCAAAGCCCGCGTCCATGTTCGCCTTGGCGAGGCGCTGCTGACGTTTGTTGAGCGTTGCATACCAGGTGTCGAAATCGGCAGGGACCACGCACATGTAGTCATCGTCGTGAAGGCGGAGAAGGTAGACCTCCTTGATGTCATCCCAAGCGATGAATCCCGCAGAGAACGATGTCGTGTGGTCGGTCACGCCGTTTTCATCAATGAGGATGGCATTGTGTCGATTCACTATTCTGTGGACGTTGTATGCGATGAAGAGAATTGCAAACGGTATGCCCAGATAGCCCGTGGTGTACCTCATGAGAATCGGGTTAGGCGCGAAGGGCAAATCTTGCGTTGCCGCGAGGAATGCTGCGACCAGAATACATACACCCATGAATATCAGCAGCAGATGGATGACGACATCGTTGTTCACCGCGAAGCTCGTGTCAGAAACTTGTTTCTCGACCCTCACTACTATCTCCTTCCGAGGATTCTGAACTCCATGTGTCTGCATTCTAAGTGCGTTGCCCATCAAGAAGACGTTAGATAGCCATAAATATGAAGAAAATATGAACAAACCCTACAATAATCACGTTAGAATTTAAAAATCAGAACAAAAATAAGAACAAATAATGGTTAAAACATGTAAGCAATACCAAATAGGGGATTTCAGCCCTCAAATACTGTGAAGGAAATATGATTCAGCCATGCGAGGCCGTCCATTAATGGTCGGCACAAACGCAAGCGCATGAGGGATGTTCAAGCACGAGTGTTACGGGAGAGGAGGAAAGACAGATGGCAAAGAAGAAGTACATCGTGGGCGTCACCGCTTGTCAGATTGGCATTGCGCATACCTTCATGGCAGCAGACTCTCTTCGCGCGGCTCTGGAGGAGGCTGGCTGTGAGGCAAAGATTGAGACCCAAGGGGCAACTGGTGCCGAGCATGTCATTACTGACGAGGACATTGCTCGTGCGGACGGTGCAATCGTCGCCGCAGACGTCAAGATCAAGGGCAAGGAGCGCTTTGATCCGGTTCCCACGCTTAGCTGCAAGACCAAGGAAGTCATGACAAAGGACAAGGCCGCGGAAGTCGTGGCGGAGCTATTGGAGGCGATTGGCTAGATGGCCGAGATTCAGCGCAAGGGTGCCAAGAAGCAGTCTCAAGGTGCGTTTGTGTGGGACGCAGTGTTGACTGGCATCTCTTATATGATTCCCTTTATCGTTGGCGGCGGTGTGCTCTGGGGCATCGCGAAGGCAATGGGGGGATATAACGTTGGTAATGAGATGGCGGGCCTTGCCTACACCGAGTACACGCCGGCAATGGTCGTGTATGCCATCGGTAGCGCCATCTTTAACGTTTGCGTTCCCATCATCGGCGCCTACATTGCATATGCGATGGCTGATAAGCCCGGTCTTGCTCCAGGTTTTGCCGTCGGCGTCATTTCCAACACCATTAAGGCCGGCTTCCTTGGTGCAGTTCTCGGCGGCATCATCGCTGGGTATCTTGTCATATGGCTGAAAGGGCTCTCTAAGAACGTGCCCGATTCGCTTCAGTCGATTTTCCCAATTCTGATCATTCCCGTTGTGGCGACTGCGGCGACGTCTCTGCTTATGTGGTATGTGATTGGTGTGCCCATTAGCTGGCTTATGGGGATTATCACCTCTGCTCTCACCAACCTGCAGGGTGTTGGCGGCTTTGTCTTTGGCGCTGCTATTGGCGCTGGCATGTCGATTGACCAGGGCGGCCCCATCTCTAAGGCAGTTGCCCTCGTGACCAACGGTCTCAATGCTGACGGCATTTATGGTCCTACCGCCTGCAAGATGTGTGGCGGCATGCAGAACCCGCTTGGCATTTGCATCGCGCAGATTATCGATCGCTTCACGGGCAAGAAGAAGTTTACCCAGCAGGAGCGCGATACCACCATCTCCGGCATTGTCCTCGCGTGCTGCTACATCCAGGAGTATGTCATTCCGTTCCTGGTGCAGGACACCTGGCGCTGCCTCGTTCCCTGCATGATTGGCGGTGCGATTTCCGGTGGCCTGGCGGGCATGGCCGGCCTCGAGTCCCCCTCCCCTCACGGTGGTGTGTTCGTAATTGCCCTTATGAGTAACCCGCTTCAGTTCGTTCTGTTCTGGTTCATCGGCGCAATGGTTACTGGTGTCCTGTATTTCCTCCTTCGCAAGCCTGTTGCAGAAGAGCAGGAGATGGGACAGAACGGTGTCCTCGACAAGCTGTTGGGTTAACCAAGAGCGATGTTATGGAGGCGCCTGCGGGCGCCTCCATTCTTTCAGGGCATTCCCACATTCGCTGGTGTACAGCCGGAGAGACAGGCTGGCTCAAACATCGGAAGGATTATTCCATGTACGTCTCAGTTAGCGAAATGCTCAAGCATGCGAGCACTAACAACTATGCTGTTCCAGCTCCCAACTGCCCGGACTTCAATACCGTAAGGGCCGCTCTCATGGCAGCGCAGGAGGAGCACTCTGCCGTCCTTATCGACATTTCGCCGAGGCAGATGAACATGCACATTGCCCCAGAGGTTGCTGCTGCAATGGTGCGCGCTGCTGCAGAACCCCTCGACGTGCCCGTTGCCCTTCAACTTGACCATGGAATCGAGTTCGAGGACATTTGCCGGTGCATTAAGGCTGGCTATACGTCAGTCATGGTTGACTCCTCAAGCCTTCCGTTTGAGGAGAACGTTCGCCGCGTGTCTCAGATAGTCTCTCTCGCCCACGCCCATGGAGTGAGTGTCGAGGCGGAGCTTGGGCACGTCGGACAGGCTGCGGCTGGTGACGGCCGCAGTGCGGACATGTACACAAATGTGGACATGGCCGTCGAATTCATCGAGAGGACCGGGTGCGATGCCCTGGCCGTTGCCATTGGGACCGCACATGGCAACTACCCTAAAGACTTTGTTCCCAAACTAGACTTTGAGCGCCTGAAGGAGCTCAAGCATGCGGTTGGAAACTATCCGTTGGTTTTGCATGGTGGATCTGGCTCGGGAGACGAGAACTTCAAGAAGGCCGTCGATGGCGGCATAAACAAGGTAAACCTTTGGACTGACTATTCTGCCGCATACGTTCGCGGCTTGCGCGAAGAGCTTGCCACCGAGGAGAGGCCCGACTACATGCTTCTCTCTCGTGCCGTTGAGAGCAAGGCTTCCGATTGGCTCAGGCACTACATGAGGTTGTTTGGATCGTCCAACCGCTACCAATTCGGTACTGAGACGCTTGAGGCAACGGACTAGCCCGTCTATGCTCGCAGGTCTTTGGAAGTGGATTGCAGGAACACCAATGCATCTTGGAGGTGGTCAACGATGATATCCGGGAAGGATTGCTGGAGCATGACGCTTCAGCGAGGAATGTCGACACATTCCGTATCAGGCAGAACGATGTACGCCTTCGATGACATGGCACCTAGTCTTTACCATCAGCTCGTGCAATCAGCTTCCTCTAATCCCCAGGCTACTGCTGTTGTTGATGACTGGGGACGCCCAACGACTTACGAGCGTCTCCTCTCCCTGACGGATGATCTTGCTGCTTACCTTGCTTCCGAGAAGGGCCTTGGGCACAGTTCGCTCATCGCTCTTCTCATGCACGCAGACCTCGAGTTTGTGGTTGCCTTATATGCCATATCGAAGCTCGGTGCTGTTTGTGTGCCGATACCCACCAAGTATCGTGTGCGCGAGGCGGCTTCGCTCCTGGACATCGCCAAACCAAGCGCCATGATTGCTGGCGAGGAGTTCGAGGGTTGGGCGGCGAGTCTCCCCGTTGACCCAGAAAAGTGTATCTGGTCCCGTGATGTTGAGCATGGCTATGGTTTCGATGGGGTCTGCGGCTATTCCCATCCTGCGGCCAACGGCTCTGGAAGTCCATCGGATCCAGCAATCATGATGTTTACGAGCGGAACAACCTCAGCAGCGAAGGGGGTGGTTCTTAGGAACTACAACCTCGTATTTGCTACCATGATTTACCAGAGGCTCATGGGAACGACTCCGGCAGATTCCTGCCTTGTCCCCATCCCCATCTATCACGTTACGGGTCTGATTGCTCTCTTGGCACAGTTCATCTACGTTGGGGGAACCGTGTTCCTCCATCGCAGGTTCGATGCTAGGAGGGTGCTCGAGTGCATCCGTGACGAGGGGATAACCTACCTCCACGGATCCCCGACGAGCTTTGCCGAGCTTCAACCTCTGAGGTCGGACTTCCCCTCCCTCCCAAGTGTGCGCGCCATGCTCTCCGGATCGAGCTATGAGCCGGTGTCAAAGATGCGTGCCTTCCACGAGTGGATGCCTACGGCTACGTTCCAGGTAGTCTATGGCATGACCGAGACAAGCTCGCCAGCGCTCCTCTTTCCTTGGGACTCTGCAACCTCAATCTATGCTGGTGCTACGGGAAAGCCGATTCCCGGAGTTGACGCCGTTCTTCTCGATGAAGATCACTATGAGGTTCCCGTTGGAGAGGTGGGCGAGCTTGCCCTGCGCGGTGCGTGCGTTACCGAGGGCTACTTTCACCATGAGTCAAGCGACCTGCTCCCCGGCGGATGGCTCCTTACGGGAGACATGGGTTACGCAAACAGTGAGGGCATGATTTGGATAGTCGACCGCAAGAAGGACATGATCAACCGCGGTGGCGAGAAGGTGTGGTGCTCTGCCCTCGAGGAGGTACTCTGCGAGGTTCCGGGAATCAATGGGGCCTGTGCTTGCGGGATGCCCGATGACCTCTACGGAGAAGTTCCCGTTGCCCTGTGCGTAAGACAGACGGGGTCGCACGTCACAGAGGACGAGGTCAAGATGGCGCTCAAGGGGAGGCTTGCTCACTTCAAGATTCCTGTCCACGTTGCGTTTGCGGACGAAATACCTCAGACGAGAGGCGAAAAGCCTGATAGGCGCGCTGCGCTTGAGCTAGTTCGCCAGTCGCTTTTGGAGAAGACACCGAGAAAGGCTTGATTCATGGCTAACAGGGACCTTCGGGCAAGTTTTGTCGCTCCTGAGGAGGTGGCAGCATCAATCGAAGATGGGACAACCATTTGCACAATTGGGATGACGCTCGTCTCCGCCTCTGAGTCCAACCTTAAGGCGATTGAGAAGCGGTTTATCGAGACTGGACATCCGCGCGACCTCACCCTTCTGCACTCGTGCGGCCAGTCTGATAGGGCCCGTGGTATTCAGCACTTGGCGCACGAGGGACTCGTGACGCGCATCATCGGCTCGCACTGGGGTCTCCAGCCCAAGTGGATGGACATGATTGCGAGCAACAAGGTAGTTGCGTACTGCCTCCCACAGGGGCAGATTGCCCAGCTTTACCGAGCCATGGCATGCGGACTGCCAGGAAAGATGAGCAAGGTTGGTCTGGGCACCTTCATCGATCCGCGTATCGAGGGCGGCAAGATGAACGAGCGAACCCAAGGCGAGCCAGACATCGTTGAAATCGTCACCTACCATGGCGAAGAATACATGATGTACAACGAGGTACCCATCGACACCCTTCTTATCCGCGGTACCACCTGCGACGAGATGGGCAACATGACCACCACGGACGAAGCCATGAAGCTGGAGGTCTTCAACGCGGTTCTCGCAACCAAGCGCTATGGCGGGCAGGTCATAGCCCAAGTACGCGACGTTGCCCAAACCGGCACGCTCAACCCCAAGGACGTGACGGTTCCTGGCGTGTTTATTGACAAAGTGGTGGTTTGCCCCAATCCCGAGGAAGACCATCGCATGACTTCCTCAATCTACTTCGACCCCTCGTATGTGGGAAAGCTCAGGCGACCGATGGCCGCGATTGATCCCGCTCCGTTCAACGTGCGTAAGTTCATTGCACGGCGAGGGTGCCAGGAGCTGTACCCCGGCTGCGTCGTCAACCTCGGCACAGGCATCCCCAACGACATGGTGGGACGGGTCTGTGCTGAGGAGGGCCTTTCCGACAAGGTCATGATTACTGTCGAGAGCGGCATCTATGGCGGTGTGCAACTCGGCGGCATCGATTTTGGCATAGGCCAGAATCTCTATGCCATGGTGAGCCATCCCGAGCAGTTCGATTACTACGACGGGGCTGGTGTTGACGTCACGTACATGGGGCTGGGAGAGCTTGACGGAGAGGGAAACGCCAACTCAACCAAGATGGGCGAGAGGTGCACCGGCGCAGGGGGCTTTGTCGACATCACCCAGAATGCGAAGTGCGTTGTCTACCTTGGAACGTTCACGGCCAAGGGTGCCGAGTATTCCTTTGATGGCAACGAACTGCACATCCTCAAAGAGGGTGCCGTGAGGAAGATGGTCAGCCACGTGCGGCAGATCTCCTTCAATGGCCCACGAGCTCGCAAGAGCGGCCAGCGAGTGGTCGTCGTAACCGAGCGCGCTGTTTTTGAACTGGTGCAAGAGGGGGTCAAGCTCGTCGAGATTGCCCCTGGCATCGACCTCAAGACGCAGGTTCTAGACATGATGGATTTCGATCCCATCGTCGCAGACGATCTCAAGACTATGAGTCCAAGCCTCTTCGTTCAGGACGGGCCCTGTGGGCTCCTGGAGAGTTTCGGCAAAAAGTAGGCCGTTGGACTATCGCTATCAAGCTTTGGATACTCACGGAAAGGATTCAGAGATGGATACTATAAAGGTTGCTGTTATTGGGTCCGGGCTCATGGGTGCTGGTATTGCCCAGGCGTGCGCGACTGCTGACTTCCAGGTCGTGAACATCGACATTGCCCAGGAGCCGCTCGATAAGGCAAAGGCGCTTGTCAACAAGCTTGTACAGAAGAAGGTTACAAAGGGCAAGATTACCCAAGGGGAATGTGACACCATCCTTGGTAACCTTACGTACTCGACAGACTACGGTGAGCTTGTCGGCGCCAAGTATGTAATCGAGGCCGTTCCCGAGCGACTCGACTTCAAGCGGTCGACCTTCGAGAAGGTAGACGAGGTTGCCGATGCGGATGCAGTTCTTCTGACCAACACATCCGGCATCGACATCGACCAAATTGCCTCGGCGACCAAGCGCCCAGCATCGGTTATGGGGATGCACTTCTTCTATCCCGCACCCGTTATGAAGCTCGTCGAACTGGTTCGTGGCGAGAAGACCTCTGTGGAGACGTACGAGAAGGCCAAGGAGTTTGCTGAGGCCATCGGCAAGACGACCGTGGACGCTCCCAACACACCTGGATTCATTGTCAACCGAATCATCAACCCGTACGAGAACATGGGTGCCTGGCTCGTCTCCGAGGGCGTTTCTCCCAAGGACGTTGACACTGCAATGAAGCTGGCATGCAACCACCCGATGGGTCCCTGCGAGCTCATGGATTTCTCGGGCATCGACGTGGTGTACGCCTCACTCATGAATCTCTACGAAGGCTATGACCACGATGATTTGTACCGTCCTGCTCCCGTTTTCAAGGAGCTTCTGGACGCCGGCAAGCTTGGTCGGAAGACCGGTCATGGCTTCTATGACTACGAGTAGAGAAGTTCAGTCGCTGGCGTAGCTCCTCCATGTTCAAGACAGACACTACGAAGGGAAAGACCAATGAGCAACAGGCAGTTTGAAAAGAACCCCGATGACGTCGTGATTGTTGCGGGCGCACGTACGGCTATCGGCAAGTTTGGTGGAAGTCTTAAGACCGTCCCCACCATTGACCTGGGGGCCATTGCGGTCAAAGAGGCGGTCAGGCGCTCCGGTGTTGACCCGAGCAAGGTGGGCGAGGTTATCATTGGCAACGTTGGTGGTTGGGGTCCCAATGGTTTTCTTGCTCGCGCGATTTCCCTCAAGGCAGGGATGCCCAACGAGTGCACCGCGTATTCCGTGAACCGCCAGTGCGGTTCGTCTGTTCAGGCAATTGCTGACGGTCTTCAGGAGATTCAGACGGGCTTCCGCGACGTGGTTGTGGCAGGCGGCGCGGAGTCCCTCTCCACACTTCCATACTATGTGCCGTCGGCGCGATGGGGTGCGCGCATGGGCCACAAGCAGTTCGAGGATGGCGTCATCGACGCCCTCGTTTGGCCGCTTGACGGAAACCACAATGGAATTACTGCCGAGAACGTTGCTAAGAAGTTTGGCGTAAGCCGTGAGGAGCAGGATGCTTTCGCCGCTCGCTCGCAGCAGCGCGCGTGTGATGCAGTTGCTTCCGGTGTTTTCAAGATCGAAATCGTTCCCGTTGAGATCAAGGGTCGCCATGGCGCCGTGACGGTTTTCGACACCGACGAGGGCCCGCGTGAGGGCGTGACGGTCGAAAGTCTTTCCAAGCTCAAGCCCTGCTTTGTGACAGATGGCACGGGTACTGTAACCGCAGGTAACTCCTCGAGCTTGAACGACGCGGCTGCCGCCGTGGTTATGATGAAGCGCTCGAAGGCGGAGGAGCTGGGATGTGCTCCCATGCTGACCATCCGTGGCTGGGCCGTTGCGGGCTATGATGCTACCCTCATGGGCTACAGCCCCTACTTCTCCACGGCCCAGCTTTGTAACCAGCTCGGAATTGATGCGCAAGCAATTGATATGTTTGAGCTTAACGAGGCATTCGCTTCTCAGTCGGTTGCCGTGAGCCGCGACCTTGGCCTTGACTCCGAGAAGCTCAACATCTACGGTGGCGGGATTTCTCTGGGGCACCCCATTGGAGCTACTGGTGCCATCCTCGTCATTAAGTGTGCCTATGAGCTCGCTCGCACCGAAAAGCGTGATGCGATGGTCTCGATGTGCATCGGAGGCGGACAGGGCATCTCGATGTACTTCACGAAGGACTAGATGCAAACGCTGAAGCACGAAAGGAGAACCGATAATGGTCAACTTTGAGTATCTCGTCCCCACAAAGATTCTGTTTGGCAAGGGAACTGAGAATGAAGCCGGTAGGCTCATCAAGGAGTTTGGCGGACATAAGGCACTCATCCATTGGGGTGGGGACTACGTTCGCACCACCGGCCTTCTCGACCGTGTGCACAAGGGGCTTGAGGACGCGGGGATTACATACGTAGACCTTGACGGCGTTGTGCCCAACCCGCGTCTTTCCTTGGTCAAGAAGGGTGTCGAACTCTGCAAGCAAGAGGACGTCGATTTTATCCTTGCCATTGGAGGTGGGTCTGCCATTGACTCCTCCAAGGCAATCGCCTATGGCCTTGCGAATGACTTTGACCTGGAAGACCTATTCCTTGGCAAGGTCTCGACGGACAAGATTGCAAAGATTGGCGCCATCTCGACCTTGGCGGGTACCGGTTCTGAGACGTCGAACTCGGCAGTCATCGATATTGACACGATGGGTCCCAAGACTCTCAAGCGCTCCTACAACCATGAGTGCGCGCGTCCTCTCTTTGCCATCATGAACCCTGAGCTTACCTATTCGCTGCCTGCCTACCAGACGGCTGCGCCTGGAGCTGACATCATGATGCACACCATGGAGCGATACTTCACGACCGAGCGTGACGTAGAGCTCACCGACGAGATTGCAGAGGGTCTTCTCCGCACCGTCAAGACCATGGTTCCCGAGGCCCTTGCCCATCCCACGAGCTATACAGCACGTGCAAATCTGCTGCTGGCAGGCGCCAAGTCTCATGATGGACTTACGGGGCTTGGCAGGGTGGGCGACTTTGCTTGCCATGCTATCGAGCACGAGATTGGCGCAATGTTTGACGTTGCCCATGGTGCCGGACTCACGGCAATTTGGTCTAGCTGGGCTAAGTACGTTATCCATGTTGATCCCGAGCGCTTTGCCCAGTTTGCCGTCAACGTGTGGGGCGTTCAGAACGACTTCCACGATCCCATGGCGACTGGCCTGCGCGGTATTGAGGCTTGGGATCAGTGGTGCCATTCCATCGGGATGCCCACAAATCTGCATGAGCTGGGGGTTAATCCCACGGACGAGCAAATTCAGGAGATGGCCGAGGGTGCCGTCGAGGCGCGTGGTGGCGATCATGCTGGCAACTTCATGAAGCTACACGTCGAGGATATCGTGAACATTCTCAAAAACGCAAGGTAGACAAACGGTATGTGACGCGGGCCGCCTCTGTTCCTTGGGCGGCCCGCTTCTTATAACCAATATGGGGAAGATGATAGTGAGGGTCCGGCGTGCTATTGCGGAAGGACTCTCTCTTTGACAGTGTCAAGTGCCTGGCGTGTAGCGACGAGAGAGGTAACAGAGGGGGAGCGCACATGAGATTTGTCTTTGCATCCGATTCGCTTAAGGGCACCATCAGCTCTGCTCGCGCGGCTGCCATTCTCGAGGAGGAGGCCACGCGCGTGTTTTCCGGCGTGTCCTGCACCAGGCTTGCCGTGGCAGACGGAGGAGAGGGGACCGTCGATGCCGTAGTTGCCTCTCTCGGAGGATCTCGCATCGACGCGACTGTCGAGGACCCCCTTGGCAGACCGGTCGAGGCAATCTACGGCATGCTCCCCGGGAACCGTGCCATCATCGAGATGGCCGCTGCCTCGGGACTGCCGCTTCTCACGCACGCGGAGAGAAACCCCATGCTCACGAGCACGTACGGCACGGGGCAGCTCGTGCTCCACGCGCTGCGCAACGGTGCCGCCGAGGTAACGCTCGCCATTGGCGGCAGCGCAACAAACGACGGCGGCATGGGAGCCATGCGCGCGCTGGGCGTGCGGTTCCTCGACGGCGCAGGCGGAGAACTCCAAGGTACCGGTGCAGACCTTGGCCGCGTGGCCAGCATTGATCTCTCGGGGCTTGACACCCTCGTCTCGCGGGCAAGCTTCCGGCTGCTCTGCGACGTTGACAACCCGCTCCTTGGCCCGCGCGGAGCAACTCGTGTGTTCTCTCCGCAGAAGGGGGCAACTCCCGAGCAGGTCGAGGAGCTCGAGCGGGGCATGGCCTCCTACGCCCGAGTCCTCGAGCGGACTCTGGGGCGCGCCGCAGACAAGCCGGGTGACGGTGCTGCTGGTGGCCTCGGCGCGGCGACCCGCCTCTTCCTTGGGGCGGAGTCAGTTCCGGGCATCGACTGGGTCCTCGATGTCGTAGGGCTTGGCCAGGCACTTCTCGGCGCCAATCTCTGCGTCACCGGCGAGGGCCACGCAGACGCGCAGTCGGCTCACGGCAAGGTGGTCTCGGGCGTGGCAGCTCGCTGCAAGAGGGCGGGCGTGCCCTGCGTAGCAGTAGTGGGCGGCATGGACCCCGGAGCCTTGGACCTCATGGACTTGGGGGTGGATGCGCTCGTGCCCACGGTCATCGACTGCGGTGACGTGGCGGAAGCACTTGCGCATGCCGAGAGGAACTATCGTCTCGCTGCGGCCAGGGTCTTCTCGCTCCTGGCGATTGGGATGGGCCTGCCCAAGCCCTGACGATTCCCCGTTCAGATTCGATTCTTGGGCGTGTTGGGCTTCCCTGCTACTATTATGTAGAGAGGTTATCGCGTCCGCGTGATGGCCCATGTTTTCCTACGTCCAAAGGAGCACCCAGTGAGCGATTTCGTATCTTCCAACGACGTCTTCGTTAACCAGCACGCCGAGAGCCGCGACGAGGTGCTGCGCTTCATCTCCCAGAAGGCTGTCGAGCTTGGCGTCACCGATGATGCCGACGCTGTCTACAAGGCCTTCATCGCCCGTGAGGACATGGGCGAGACCGGCATGACCGACGGCTTCGCCGTGCCGCACGCGAAGGACGCCTCCATCAAGAAGGCCGCCGTCATCGTCTTCAAGAACGATCATGCCCTCGATTGGCCCTCCTTCGACGAGAAGCCCGTCGACATTGCCATCTCGCTGCTGGTCCCCGCTGGCGAGGCTGGCACCACGCACATCAAGCTGCTGTCCAAGACTGCCGTCCTCCTTATGAAGGACGACTTCAAGAGCCTCGTGCGTGGCTCCGATGACGCCCAGGTCATTGCTGACGCCATCAACAAGGGCATCGACGATCAGGACTAGCGTGCGTGACGCGGGGGCATTCCCCTCGGTCATTTTTTGTTGGATTTTGAGGGCGGCCGCGCATGCGTGCCGCCCTTCTTATGATGAGACGAAGGGAAACTCCCTTTGTCTTATGAGAGGAGCGCACATGTTCAGGCAGTCGACCGACAAGCGCGTCGCGGTGTTCGTGGCCAACGGACTCGAGGAGATTGAGGGCCTCACGGTCGCGGACCTTCTGTTCCGTGCCGGCATACCCGTGGACACCGTGTCCATAACTCCGGAGCATGCCGTGACCTCCTCGCACCAGGTTACCATCACCTGCGACCGCTCGATTGCGGACGAGGGCTTCTCCTTCGACGACTACGACATGCTCGTGCTCCCCGGAGGCATTCCGGGGACGCCCAACCTCAAGGCGTGCGAGCCGCTCACGAAGGCGGTCAAGGCCTTCGACCAGGCTGGCAAGGGTGTCGCAGCCATCTGCGCCGCACCCTCCATCCTAGCCGAGCTGGGTATCCTCACGAACCGCCCCGCCACATCCAACCCCAACTTCCAGCACGTTCTTGTCGAGAACGGTGCCATCCTCTCGGAGGAGCCGGCCGTGGTCGATGGCAACGTGATCACCAGCAAGGGCATGGCGACGGCCATTCCCTTTGGCCTCGAGATCGTTCGCTGGTTCCTGGGAGACGCCGCCGTCGAGGACCTCAAGCCCCGCATCGTGCTCGAGGGATAGCGTGGCAGACGTCCCCGCGCCGCGCACACAAGAGCGGCAGTACCTCTGCATAGACCTCAAGAGCTTCTATGCCAGCGTCGAGTGCGTGGAGCGTGGTCTCGACCCGCTTTCCACGCGGCTCGTCGTGGCAGATCCTTCTCGCACGGAGAAGACCATCTGCCTTGCCGTGTCGCCGGCCATGAAGGCGCTCGGCGTGCGCAACCGCTGCCGCGTCTTCGAGATTCCCCAGACCATCGACTACCTCATGGTGCCGCCGAGAATGGCCCTCTACATGGAGCGCTCATGTGACGTTTACTCCGTCTACCTGCGCTGGATTGCATCGGAGGACATCCACGTCTACTCGATAGACGAGGCCTTCATGGACGTCACGGGCTATCTCGACCTCTACGGCTGCACGGCGCGCGAGCTGGGGGAACGCATCCGCGAGGACGTGGTGAGAACAACGGGCATTCCCGCCACCTGTGGGCTGGGCACCAACCTCTACCTTGCCAAAATTGCGCTCGACATCACCGCCAAGCACAGCAGGGACTTCTTGGGCGAGCTTACCGAGGAGATCTATCGCGCCACGCTCTGGAACCACCGCCCCATCACGGACTTCTGGCGCGTGGGGCCGGGCATCGCCGAGCGCCTTTCAGCCATGGGCATCCACACCATGGGACAGGTTGCCACGTATCCGGCGGAGCCACTCTACCGGGAGTTTGGCGTGGACGCCGAGATTCTCATCGACCATGCCTGGGGCGTGGAGCCCGTCACCATGGCAGACATCAAGGCCTACCGCTCCGGCTCGCACTCCGTCTCGACGGCGCAGGTGCTCGGTTGCAACCGCGACTTCGCCGGTGCGCGCATCATTGCTCGCGAGATGGCAGACTCCCTCGCACTCGATCTGGTTGACCAGCGGATCGTTGCCAGCGGTGTGAATCTGTACGTGGGATATGACCTCTCGGCCGAGGAGCGCGCGGGCATCCGTGACCGCTCCGACCCACGTGCGTGGTATCGTGCCGTTGCTTCTGCTGGCGGTACCGAGCACCTTCTCGTGCCAACGAACTCGCGCGAGCAGATCCTCGCAGCGACAACGCGCATCTTCGACGCCGAGGTCGATCGCTCGCGTCCGGTGCACCGCCTGGGGCTCACGGCTACGGGCGTACTTCCCGAGGACGCGCCTGGCGTTCAAGACAGCCTCTTCTCCACGCCCGAGGCAGACGCCCGCGAGCGGCGCAGGCAGGAGGCCATAAGCGCCGTGAAACGCAAGTTCGGCAAGAACTCGCTGCTCAAGGGCGTTGACCTTCTTCCGGAAGCCACCACGCGCGAGCGCAACCTCCAGATTGGGGGCCACCGAAGTGGCGAGTAACGCTACCAGCGGACATGTAACTTCATCGACCCGCCAGCCCATGCCCCTCTCGGAGCGCGCGAAGATTTTCTCGCCGTTCGACCCGCTCAAGGGGTATCGTGCCATGCTCGCCGAGCGAGAGCGCCAGCAGGAGGAGGGGGCCGCCCACGGGCCAAGACCGTGGCCTCACCCGGCGTCACCTGCCATTCATTGCGGTCCCGGTCATAATGAAGTAGACCGATAACCCCGAGGCCGTCGTTGATTGGGCGTGTGACATGGCATTCGTTGAGTTCAGGGACGTCTGCAAGACCTACCGCATGGGTAGCGTCGAGGTTCACGCCGTGGCGGGGATGTCGTTCGACATCGTGGAGGGCGAACTCTGCGTGATTGTGGGCCCGTCGGGCGCAGGCAAGACCACGGTGCTCAACATGCTCGGAGGCATGGACTCCTGCACCTCCGGGTCCATCCGGCTCGCCGGCCGCGAGGTCTCGGGACTCTCCGAGCACGACCTCACGCTCTACAGACGCCACGACATGGGCTTCGTGTTCCAGTTCTACAACCTGGTGCAGAACCTCACGGCGTTGGAGAACGTCGAGCTTGCAAGCCAGATCTGCGAGGACCCACTCCCGGCCGCCGAGGTGCTTGACGAGGTTGGCCTTTCCTCTCGCAAGGACATGTTCCCGGCGCAGCTCTCTGGCGGCGAGCAGCAGCGCGTTGCCATCGCCCGCGCGCTCGCCAAGAACCCCAAGCTTCTGCTCTGCGATGAGCCCACCGGCGCGCTCGACTACGTGACGGGCAAGCAGATTCTGGGACTTCTCCAGCGCACGTGTCGCGAGCGCGGGCGTACCGTGGCAATCGTGACCCACAACTCTGCCTTCACCCAGATTGCAAACCGCGTGATTCGCGTGCGAGAGGGACGTGCCGAGAGCGTCGAGACAAACGCGCATCCGCTCGACGCAGCAGAGGTCGAGTGGTAGGGGTGGCCGCCTCTTCGTTCACAAAGAGCGTGTGGAGGAGCATTCGCGGTTCGTTGGGGCGTTTTCTCGCCATCACGGGCATCGTGGCGCTGGGCTGCGGCTTCTTGGCCGGCCTTCAGATGTCCGGGCGGGACATGCGCCTTGCCGCGGACCGCTGGTTTGATGGGTGCAGCCTCTATGACCTGCGACTGGTTTCCACAAAGGGCTTCTCCGAGAAGGACGTCGAGCGTGTCTCGTCAACCAAGGGCGTCACGTCGGTCATGCCGGCAAGCTCTGCCGACGTGATGGCGCGCATAGGCAACGAGCAGATGGCCGTGCGCGTCACGTCGCTCGATGTGAATGCGGCCCAGGAGGCGATGGTCGTCTCTGACGACGAGATCGAATCCCCGGACGTGTCCTACCTCAACCGCGTGCGCCTGACGGCGGGGCGCTGGCCGCAGGCTGCAGACGAGTGCCTGCTCGATGGCGACGCGGCTACGCCAGGCCTTGAGGTGGGGGACACGGTGGAAGTCCTCTATGGGACCGACGACCTCGACGGCACGCTCTCGGTGCGCACCTTCACTGTGGTCGGGCTCATGAGTTCGCCGAGCTACCCCTACACGGGCACGTTTGGCACCACGACGTTGGGCGACGGCTCCGTGAAGCAAGTAGCCTACGTGCTGCCCTCTGCCTTCTCGGACGACTATCCCTGGACCACGCTTTACCTGAGCGTCGACGGGGCGGACGCGGCCTTGAGCGGGAGCCCCTCCTACGAGGATGCCGTCTCGGCTCCAAAGGAGGCGCTCTCCTCGCGTCTTGGCGAGCTGGCACAGGCGCGCCTCGATGACCTGCGAAAAGAGGCGCAGGCGAAGGTGGACGATGCGCAGGCCCAGCTTGACCAGAAGCGCGAGGACGCGGAGTCGCAGCTCGCGGATGCCAAGTCGCAGCTGGATGACGCCGCGCTGCAGATAGAGGACGGCGAGAAGGAGCTTGCTTCCGGCAAGGCGCAGCTGGAGGACGGCAGAGCCCAGCTCGCGCAGAAGCGTGCCGAGGCAACCTCGCAGCTGCAGGAGGCTCAGGACCAGATTGACGCCAACCAGGCGACGCTCGACCAGCAGCGTCAGGAGCTGGAGTCAGGCACTGCAACCATGCTCGAGCAGACGGGCACTTCCACACTCGACGAGGCTGCATCTACGCTCTCTGCTCAGAAGGAGCAAGCGGGCGCTGGCGTTGCCGCCCTGGAACAACAGATTTCAGCCCTTGAGTCGCTTGACGATCCCGCGAACCAGGCAACACTCGATGCATTGCGCGGGCAGCTTGCTACTGCGCAGGCTTCCCTTGACCAGGTGAGTCAGGCGCTGGCCGGCGTGGAGCAGCTCCAGACGGCGCAGGAGCAGCTTGCGGACGGACAGGCCCAGCTCGACGCTTCCAGGGCCCAGCTCGCCCAGGAACGGGCGAGTGCCGAGGCGCAACTTGCTGACGCCCAGGCCGTGCTCGACCAGAACGCGGCCAAGCTCGCAGAGGCCGAGGACGAGCTGACAAGTTCCAAGGCAAGCTACGAGGAGGGCCTTGCCAGCTACCAGGAGCAAGAGGCGAACGCCCAATCCCAGCTCGACGATGCACAGGCAGAGATCGATGACGCCCAGGCCCAGGTGGACGCCCTCGAGCAGCCCGACGTCTTCCTTCTCGACCGAACGCAGGACGAGGGCGTCGAGACCTACATGCAGGACACGCGGCGCATGGACGGCATCGCGAACGTGTTCCCGGTCTTCTTCTTCCTTGTCGCCGCGCTTGTCGCGCTCACCACCATGACCCGCATGGTCGAGGACGACCGCGTCCTTATCGGCACGCTCAAGGCACTGGGCTACTCCAAGGGCCGCATCGCCTCGCGCTACCTCGCCTACGCCGCCATCGCGAGCGGGGGTGGCGCCGTGCTGGGCATTGCCGTTCTCTCGCAGGCGCTTCCCTTTATCATCATGTCTTCCTATGGGGTGATCTACGCCGTGCCGGCGATGGGATGGCCTCTTCCCGTTGACCCCTCGGTTGCGCTTCTCGCCGGAGGCGTGGGCGTTGGCGTGACGCTCGTTGCAACGTGGGGTGCCGTGGTCTCGAGTCTGCGCGAGACGCCCGCGCAGCTCATGCTGCCCCTTGCCCCCAAGCCTGGGAAGCGAATTCTTCTCGAGCGCATGCGTCCCATCTGGGACCGCCTTTCGTTCTCGTGGAAGGTCACCTGTCGCAACCTGTTTCGCTACAAGCGGCGCCTTGCCATGACGGTTGCCGGCGTGGCGGGCTGCACGGCGCTACTCCTGGTGGGCTTTGGCCTCCACGATGCCATCTGGGACATCATCGACTGCCAGTACGGGCCCATCGTCCACTACGACACCACCGTTGGCCTCAAGGACGGCGCGACCGATGGGGACATGGCAGCGGTGGAGGGGATCCTTGCCTCGACCGGCCAGGTGATGCGCGAGGACCGCGTGCAGGAGGTCACCATGCACGCCGGCGCCAGCAGCGGCACCACGGACACGCTGCGCGTGAGCGTGGTCGTGCCTCAGGACGCGTCGACCTTCGAAGGCGCAGTGACGCTGCGGAACCGCATCACGCACGAGGAGATCCCCTTCGACGACGGCTCCGTCGTGATCACCGAGAAGCTTGCGACCCGCCTGGGCATTGGCGTTGGCGACGCGGTGGTGCTTCGCGACGTCGACGAGGTGGGCAACGCCACGGGCGAGGGGCATGCCCTCACGGTGACCGGCGTCTGCGAGAACTACGTGGGGAACAGCGTCTACGTGGGACGTGAGGCTTGGAGGAGCGTCGATGCGGCCGATCCGTCCTTCTCGACTGTTCTGGTGGCAACCACGCTTGGCGCGGAGGGGCGCGCCGCCCTCTCCGAGGCGCTCCACGACGAGGGTGCCGTCTCGACCGTGGCCTTCTCGTCCGAGACGATCGAACTCTACCGGTCAATGCTCTCGGTGGTGGATGCGGTCGTGGTTGTGCTAGTGGTTTCGGCTGCGGCGCTTGCCTTCATCGTGCTCTACAACCTCACCAACATCAACGTGGCCGAGCGGGTACGCGAGATTGTGAGCCTGCGCGTGCTCGGCTTCACGCGCCGAGAGGTGCACGCCTACATCTTCCGCGAGATTGCCATCACCGCGGTTCTTGGCGATGCCGTTGGCCTGCTTCTGGGGACCTGGCTCGAGAACTTCGTGGTCACCACCGCCGAGGTCGACTATGTGATGTTTGGGCGTACCATCCATGCCGCGAGCTACGGCTTCGCCTTTGCGCTCACGATGGCGTTCGCACTGCTCGTGATGCTTGCGATGCGCCGCCGGCTGGACGCCGTTGACATGGTGGAGAGCCTGAAGAGCGTGGACTAGTCGGGTATCATGGCTCAAGAACTATCCTGCAGACATGCGGTCCTTTGGAGGGACAATGCCCAGAATCTCCGTGATCGTCCCGGCCTACAACGTGGTCGCCTACCTCGAGCGCTGCCTTGACAGCCTGAAGGCCCAGACGTTTGAGGGCTGGGAGGCAATCGTCGTGGACGATTGCTCCACGGACGCCTCCGGTGCTATCGCAGACTCCTACGCCCAGGCAGACCCTCGCTTCCGTGTGATTCATCACAACGAGAACTGCGGCCTTCACCTGGCGCGTAAGACGGGCGTCGAGGCGGCAACGGGAGAGTGGTCGTTCCTTCTCGACGGTGATGACGAGCTGGCGCCGGAGTTCCTCTCGGAGCTTGACCAAGCAGCCGGGGCAAACGATGCAGACGTCTTTCATGTTGGCATCACTGTGGTAGGCGAGAACGGCGTCACAGACGATGCCGCTAGTTCGTTCGCGGGCTTCATCAATCGCCCCAGCGGCGTGAGTGAAGGCAGAGACGTTCTGCTCGACATTTTTGATGAATCACACGGCCAGCTCGTCGACTGGCGCGCAACGCAGCGCCTCTATAGAACGGACCTCCTGAAGCGCGCCTTTGCCGCTATGACCAGCGAGCGACTCGAGCGCGCCGAGGACGGCTATGAGGTCTTCGTGGTCTCTGACATGGCGAAGCGGTCCGTTGGTCTTGAGCAGTGTAGGGGCTACATCTACCACTACGGCGTGGGCGTTACCGGCGCAAGTGACATCACCGCTGCTCGCTTTGGTGACTTTTGCGATCAGTTCGGAGCGTGCATCGATGCGACAGCGGATTACGCCGCACCCGAGGCACGCCCCGAGCTGGCTTCCTCCCTCGTTGGCATGCGGCACAAGATGCTCGAGCTTCTCGCAAACGATCTTGTCGAACGAGTGCCTGCATCCGGGTGGGACCAGGCGGCATCCCACCTTGCCGACACTTTTGGCCCTGCCGCTGCGGCGCGCGAGCTTTGGCGCTTTGTGCGTGACCGTGCATATCACTTTGTGGCTACCCGAGAGCTCCCTCCAACGGACGACCGGCTTTACCTGCTGCGCTCTTTGGCTGAGCGCACAGAGGAAGCCATCGACCCCACATCAGCGGACCGCGTGGACTACTCGCGTGAGCGAAACATGCGGGCTCGAGCGGAGACGCACCTTTCCCAGATTGCCCATGTCGAACATGTGGCCAGCTTTGGTTCCCAGGACATTCGAATTCTCGTAACTACGCACAAGGACGTCGTTGTGC
This sequence comes from uncultured Olsenella sp., assembly GCA_900548775.1. GTDB lineage: Bacteria > Actinomycetota > Coriobacteriia > Coriobacteriales > Atopobiaceae > Tractidigestivibacter. The sequence goes on along the minus strand of URLM01000019.1, from coordinate 7,410 downwards.
CCAAGGGCGAGATTCTTCAGCCCATCCAGGTTGGTCCGGGCAACAAGTCCAACCGCTTTGACTGGGCGCTCCACGACGACGAGGGCGAGAACATCTCGGACAAGAACCCCATGTACTGCGAGCTCACGACGCAGTACTGGGCGTGGAAGAACACCACCTCTCCCTATGTGGGCTTCTGCCACTATCGCCGCTACTTCAACTTCACCTCGAATGTCTATGAGGAGAACCCCTATGGCGAGGTGATGGATGATTTCATCGACGACGATGCGATCAAGCGCTATGGCTTGGACGATGCGACTATTCGCTCCTGCATTGAGGGCTACGACGTAATCACCACCGGCTTCAAGCGACTTGCGGATTTCCCTGGGGACTTCGCCACTCCGCGTGAACACTATGTTGCGGCACCAGCGCTCCACATTGAGGACCTCAATCGTTGTGCGGCAATCGTGCACCGGCTCTTCCCCGAGTACGCTCAGGACTTTGACGCCTTCCTTGCTGGCGAGCGCTCCTGCTTCTGCAACATGTACATCATGCGTCGCGAGATCTTCTCGTCCTACTGCGAGTTCCTGTTTCCCGTGTTGGACGAGTTCGTACGCGAGACGGACATGTCCACCTACAGCCGCGAGGCGGTGCGCACCCCCGGGCACCTGGCGGAGCGGCTCTTCAACGTGTGGTACCTGCATGCCATGCGCACGGGCGAGGGGGCTGCGTGGAAGACCAAGCAGCTCCAGTGCGTCCATTTCGAACATCCCGAGCCGGAGCCTACGTTTACCCCCGTTTTCGTCGAACGCGAATCCGTGCTGGAGCCAAACGTGGTCCCTGTGGTCTTCGCATCCGATGACGCCTACGTGCCCGTGCTCACGGTCGCCATCGAATCCATGCTGAGAAATGCCAACCCAGAGCGCTTCTATGACGTTGTGGTGCTCACGCGAAACATCACGGGTGACCACCAGGCGGCGATGCGCGAGTATTTGGGGCGTTACAGCAATGCTCGCCTCACCTTTATGGATGTGTGGTGCAAGGTTGCTGGCTATGACCTAGACACCAACAACGAGCACATCTCGGTTGAGACCTACTACCGCTTCCTCGTGCAGGATGTTCTCTCGGCATATGACAAGGTACTCTATCTTGACTCGGATCTTGTGGTCGAGGGGGACGTTGCAAAGCTCTTCGACACTGAACTTGGTGACAATCTGGTTGGTGCGACTCGCGACGTGGATTATCTTGCGAACCTCAACCTCCCAGATGGGAACCGTCTGCGCTATACGCGAGGCGTTCTCAAGATGAAGAATCCATACGAGTATTTCCAGGCTGGCGTGCTGGTGCTCAATACACGTGCGATGCGTAAGCTGCATACGGTGTCCGAGTGGCTCAAAGTCTCACAACGCTCTGATTTCATCTACAACGACCAGGATGTCCTCAACTCCGAGTGCGAGGGGAGAGTTACGTATCTCGATGCCTCCTGGAACGTTACGAATGATATCTTCCACAGGGCGACTGCGCTCTATCCCAATGCCCCTGCTGCAGCGTACGATGCCTATCTGGCGTCACGTGCGAATCCCAAGATCGTTCACTACGCTGGTGCCGCAAAGCCTTGGACCTATGGCTGGATTGATCTTTCTGATCACTTCTGGAACTATGCGCGCGAGACGCCCTTCTACGAGGCGATACTTGCGGGCCTGAGCAAGTTCGAGGTTCGGCAGACAGAGTCTCGCGTAATGAATTACGTCAACAACGAGTACCCCCAGAAGATTCACGAACTGGTGAAGCCCCAGCGTGCGGTGGGCGAGGATAACCCGCTTCGGCAGATTGTCGACCCCATCGCACCTGTGGGAAGCGCACGCCGAGAGGTGCTCAAGTCAATCGGTCGTGGCCTTCGCGGGCGTCGATAGCGCGACTGGGTAGTTTTCAAATTGTGTCCGGGAGAAGAACAGATTGCCCCGGGCGGCGTGGTTCAGCGTCCTTGTGCTATTCTGCACCCAATAACAGAAGCAATCTTGCATACGCTATGTTGTTTATGCATTGTTCTGGGGTGATTGAGGGAATGGAGCGCATAAGGGCCTGCGTCGTGGGGGCAACCGGGTTCGCTGGGGTCGAGGTCTGCCGCATCGTCTTGGGGCATCCCTCCATGGAGCTTGCGATGGCAACAGACCGTAAGGCTGCTGGCACCAGGCTCGCCGACGTCTACCCCGCCTTCGAGGGCGCAACGGACCTGGTCCTCTCGCTTCCCGAGCCCGAGGCGATTGCCCAGAACGCCGACGTTGCCTTCCTCGCCGTTCCGCACACCGCCTCGCTTGCCATCACACCGCAGCTCCTCTCGCTGGGTGTCACCGTCATCGACCTCTCGGCGGACTACCGCCTGCATGACGCATCCGTCTACGAGCGGTGGTATGGCACCCCGCACACGAGCCCCGAGCTTCTCAGCCAGACGGTCTACGGTCTTCCCGAGCTTAACCGTGCAGGTCTTCTCGCGCTGGGGGAGCGCCACGCGAAGGGCGAGGCAATTCTTGTGGCCGTGCCGGGCTGCTATCCTACGGCGACGGCGCTTGCCGCCATCCCGGCGCTCGAGGCTGGCCTTGCTTCGGGGGACCTCGTGATTTCCGACGCCATCTCCGGCGTCTCCGGTGCGGGCCGTACGCCCAACGCGCGCACGCACTTCTGCCACGCTAACGAGTCCGTCGAGGCATACGGCGTGGCCCACCACCGCCACACGCCAGAGATCGAGCAGACCCTCACCCGGGTTGCGGGACGCGAGATGAACGTGGTCTTCACGCCGCACCTGGCACCGCTCACCCGCGGGCTTCTCGCCACGGTGTACATGACGGCGGCCGATGGCGTGACCGCAAACGACATCCAGGACGCCTACGAGCGTCGCTATGCCAACGAGGCGCTTGTCTCCACGCTTCCCGCTGGCCACATGCCACAGACCTCTTCTGTTGCCGCTACCGCCCGCGCCCAGGTTGGCGTTGCCCTTGATGACCGACGACGTAGGGTCATCATCGCGTCCTGCGCGATCGACAACCTCGGCAAGGGGGCTGCCGCCCAGGCCATGCAATGCGCAAACCTGGTGCTTGGCCTTCCGGAGGCCCAGGGCATCGGAGCCACCGCCCCTCTCATCTAAACTCATAGCCGAGTCCGTCGACTGGCGTAAGGACTATCCGCACCGTCCGCCCCGGGCGCGCATGCGGCGCGTCCCCGTCCCGAAGGACTATTCATGACAAGCTACAAGCCTCTTGCCATCCCAACCCAGGATGACGCACCCCAGTCGTTTGGTTTTTCTCCCTGCGAAGGGGGAGTCTGCGCCGCAGCGGGCATGCGTGCCGCAGGCATCTCGGCGGGATTTCGTAAGAACCCCGAGCGCAAGGACATGGCGCTCGTTGTCGCTGATAAGACCTGCGTCTGCGCCGCTACGTTCACGCAGAACCGCTTCTGTGCCGCGCCGGTGCAGGTGAGCCGTGCGCGTGCCGCCTCCGGGCACGCCCGCGCCGTCGTTCTCAACTCGGGCAACGCCAATGCAGCCACGGGCGAGCCCGGCCTGCGGTGCGCCGAGAAGGCCTGCGCCCTTGTCGCCGAGGCCTTGAACTGCGATGAGAAGGACGTGCTGGTTGCATCGACGGGAGTCATCGGCGTGCAGCTGCCCTTCGACCCCTACGCGACTGGCGTCCCCGCGATTGTGGATGCGCTCGCGGCGACTCCCGAGGCCGCGCACGATGCCGCCTGCGCGGTCATGACCACCGACACGCATCCCAAGGAGGTTGCCTTCGCTGGCCCCGTCCCCCAGGCGGATGGCGGCACCGTAACGGTGCATGTGGGTGGCTTCGTGAAGGGCTCCGGCATGATCCAGCCGAACATGGCGACCATGCTCTGCGTGCTCTCGACCGACGCCCCGGTCACGCCCGAGGCCGCGCATGCCGCGCTCCTCTCGGCCGTGCGCCAGACCTTCAACAAGGTGACGGTGGACTCCGACACATCCACAAACGACACCTGCATCCTCTTTGCCACCGGTGCTGCCGGCGGCGATGCCATCGACGAGGCGTCTCCTGCGTTTCCGGCTGTTGCCGCAGCGATCAAGGGGGCGTGCACCGACCTCGCCCGCCAGATCGCTGCGGACGGCGAAGGGTCGACAAAGCTCGTGACGGTGGACGTCCTTGGGGCGGCCACGCAGGCAGACACCGACAAGGTGGCCTTTGCCATTGCTAACTCCCCGCTGGTCAAGACCGCCATCTTTGGCCACGACGCCAACTGGGGTCGCGTGGCTGCCGCCGCTGGCAAGTGCGGGGTGCCCTTCTCGCAGGAGGACGTTGACATCGACTTCATGGGCGTGCCTGTGCTGCGCGCCGGCCTTCCCGTTCCCATGGACGAGGACGACATGCTCCGTCGCTTCGAGCAGCCCGAGATAGACATTGCCATCTCTCTTGGCGCGGGAGAGGCCCACTCGCGCGTGTGGACTTGCGACCTCACGCACGACTACGTCAAGATCAACGGGGAGTATCGCACCTAGGCCCCCACGACGCCTGGCCGCGCACGTCGCGGCCCCACGACCGACAGGAACCCAAGGCAGGAGGTACGCATGCAAGGTCGCGAGGAGGGCGAGCTGGAGCTTGCCCAGAGGAAGGCCGAGGTTCTCACCGAGGCGCTCCCGTGGATCAACAAGATGCGCGGAAAGACCGTGGTGGTGAAGTATGGCGGCTCCGCAATGGAGGACCCCAAGCTCATGGTGCAGGTGCTCGGGGACATCGAGCTCCTCAAGCTCATGGGTATGCGCGTGGTGCTCGTACACGGCGGCGGCAAGGCGATAAGCGCGATGCTCGGCCGCCTCAACATGCCCGTGCAGTTCAAGAACGGGCTGCGCGTCACGGACGACGACACCATGGAGGCCGTGCAGGAGGTCCTTATCGGCAAGGTCAACCAGCAGCTGGTCTGGGCCCTGAACGAGTATGGCCACAACGCGGTGGGCATCTCGGGCGCGGACGGAAAGACGCTCAAGGCGGTGCCCGTCTCGCCGGAGCTTGGCCGCGTCGGCCACATTCGCGAGGTGAGCCCCGAGCTCATCGAGACGATTCTCGACGACGACTACATTCCCGTTATTGCGAGCGTCGCGTGCGGTCCGGACGGCTTCTTCAACGTGAACGCCGACGAGGCGGCAAGTGCGGTGGCCGAGGCGCTCCACGCCGACAAGCTCATCTACCTCACCGACGTCGACGGTCTCTTTGCCGACGTGAACGACAAGGGAAGCCTCATCCGCTCGCTCACCAAGGCCGAGACCAAGAGCATCCTCGCGTCAGGCGAGCTTGCAGGTGGTATGGTCCCCAAGGTCCGCTCGATCGTGGAGGCCATGGACCGCGGCGTGTCCGAGGTCGTAATCCTCAACGGCAAGTCCCCCCACTCGCTGCTGCTCGAGATCTTCACCGACGCCGGCGTGGGCACCCTCTTCACCCAGGAATAGCGCATGAGGCAAAGGGAGTGTCCCCTAGTCTCATTCAGGACAAGGAGAACAACATGGCGGATGCCAGTTACCAGAGCGCCAAGGCCCTAGACGATACCTTCGTGATGCACACCTACGGTCGCCTCTCCGTCGAGTTTGTCTCGGGCGAGGGCGCCACGCTCACCGATTCCACCGGCAAGACATACATCGACTGCCTGGGCGGCATTGGCTCGGTGAGCATGGGGCACCGCAATCCCGTGGTTGCCGCCGCCCTGCACGAGCAGATCGACAAGGTCTGGCAGGTGGGCAACTACTACTACGTCGAGAACCGCGGGGAGCTTGCCCGCGACCTTTCGGAACTCCTCTCGTCTGCGTGCGACGAGGAGGGTCACGTCGTTGGCTCCACGGGTTCCACGTGGAAGACGTTCTTCGCGAACTCCGGCGCGGAGGCAAACGAGGGCGCCATCAAGGTTGCACGTCGGTGGGGCGAGAAGAAGCTCGGTGGTGCGACCGGCATTCTCACTGCACAGAAGAGCTTCCATGGCCGTACGTTGGCGACGCTTGCGGCAACGGGCCAGGACGTGTTCCACAAGGCGTTTCTCCCCATGCCCGCCGGGTTTGCTTCCGTGCCGCTGAACGATGGGGATGCGCTGGTGGAGGCGCTCGACAACCCGCCGGCGAGTTGCGGTGCCGTGTGCGCCGTGATGCTCGAGTGCGTGCAGGGCGAGGGTGGCGTGTGGCCTGCCGATTATGACTACCTGCGGTTTGTTTCTTCCGAGTGTAAGAAGCGCGGGGTGCTTCTCGTGATTGACGAGGTCCAGACCGGCTTCTTCCGCTGCGGGGCTCCGTTTGCGTACCAGCTGGCGGGCATCGAACCGGGTGTGGTGAGCATGGCGAAGGGCATCGCGGACGGCTTCCCCATGGGTGCCGTCGCGGCAAAGGCCGAGGTTGCCGACCTCATGGGGCCGGGCGACCATGGCTCCACCTTTGGTGGAAACGCGCTGGCTGCAGCTGCCGGGCGCGCCACGGTCGAGGCGCTTGTCTCGCAGAAGGTGGGGGAGCACGTCATTGCCTGCGGCGCCCACCTGCACCAGCGGCTTGAGGCACTGCCCCACGTGACCGAGGTGCGCGGGCACGGCCTTATGCTCGGTGCGCAGCTGGACGTGCCGGTGGCAACGGAGCTGGTCGACAAGGGCCTTGAGGCGGGGCTCGTCCTCAACCACATCGGCGATTCCATCCTGCGCTTCCTGCCGCCGCTGGTAATCACCGAGGACCAGGTAGACGAGGTGGCCGATAAGCTCGCCGCGCTCCTGGCATAGGGCGACGTCGAGGTTCTGACGGTTATAATCCGCCCTCCGGCGTCATTTCGACGCCGGAGGGCGCGTCTCGTACGGGATCCCGTCGGGAACCCGGGTTCCGGCGCCATTTCGGCGCCGGAGGGCTCGTTTCCGCAGCTGCGGCGCAGGCAATCGGGCTTCCGGCGAGAATCCGGCGCCGGAGGGCCCATCTCGTACGGAATCCCGTCCAAGACCCACGCTGCGGCGTCATTTCTTCTCCGGAGGGCGCTTCCCGTCCGGGATCCCGTCGGGAACCCGGGTTCCGGCGCCATTTTCTCGCCGAAAGGCGCTTCTCGTACTGAATCCGTCGGGAACCCGTCTTCAAGCGTCAAATTCTCGCCGGAGGGCGCGTCTCGTATGTAATCCCGTCTGTAACCCCGCTTCAGGTGTTATTATCTCGCCGGAGGGCGCATTGCCGCAGTCCGTTGTCACACCACAAGAGTCCCCGCACCAGAGGGAAACTCCCTCTCTATGAGAAGCATGTCGAGAAACGCCTGGCGTCTTTCGATGGACGAGAGGCCCTCTGGTCTCCAGTAGCCGCGTGTCTTTCTCGACACCTTCTGCGCAACAAGCTCAAGCTCACGCGCGTCCCGCAACTGTCTTGTAGTTACAAAAGCTATCTCGACTCCCATGTGCTCCAGAGCATTC
>URLM01000018.1 GCA_900548775.1 uncultured Olsenella sp. | reverse complement strand
GTCTGGCGGCTCACGTTGTAGTTGATCCACCAGTAGTCGGAGTTGAGCGCCGAGAAGTAGTTCTGGACGGTGTCGTAGATGGTGGACTGCACCTGCGTGGTGCCCGTGGGCAGCGCCGTAGTGGTCGTGCTGGCCGCCGAGCCGTCCGCCGAGCCCGCAGCGTCCGTGGTGCCGTCCGTCTGCGCCTCCGCCGAGGAGGACTGGGCTTCCTGCTTTGCCGCAGCAACGGCAGCCTCGGTCGCACGCGTGGTCGCGAGGTTGGGGTCACCGGGGAAGCTTGGGTCGTCGATGCGCTGTGGCGTGTACGTGTACGGGAACGTGGTGTCCGAGACGAAGTTCGTCGCCGACTCGTCCAGGATCGAGAGGAGCTGGCTCGCATAGGAGCCGAGCGCGTAGACGCCGCCCTCAGACTCGTCGAGCGTGAGCTGGGCGTCGTCGGAGTCGCGCAGGTCCATAGCGTTGATGTAGCTCGCGTAGTCTGCGGCGAGCCCCTGCGAGAGCGAGCCCGTCCACGTGCCTTCCGCACGGTTGCCGGCGGTCGAGAACTGGCCCATCGACCACTCGTAGGAGGCGTCTGCCGTGTCGAACGAGGTGGCGGGGCACCACGACGCGCTGCCAAAGACGGCGTCAGAGACGGCGTTGCCCTCGGCGTCGTGCGTGATCGCGCCAATGGAGTCCAGGTAGGGCTTGTAAGTCTCGGCATCTCCCGCAGAGCCGAGAAGCGCGCTCACGCCGCCGCCGGCAGAGAAGCCGAACGAGAAGACCCGGGAGGTGTCGCAGGGCAGCGCGTCCTTGTTGTAGCGCAGGTAGCGGATGGCCGCCTTGAGGTCGACCACGGGCCAGGGGGCGCCACCGGGATAGAGGTCGGTGGAGCCGGTAGAAGAATCGTAGCCGGCGCTCCTTCCGCGGAAGCCCGCATAGACGTAGACGCAGCCGGCATCGAGGAAGGTGCCCAGGCCGTCGTAGCCGTACTTGGTGGGGCTCGCCTGCGGGGAGAGCGTGCCGCTGTTGATGGGGAGAAGGACCGGCGCCGTGGACGGGGTGAAGCCGCCCACCACGGCCTTCTCGTTCACGGTGCAGGAGTAGGTCTCGCCCTTCTTCTCGGCCGTGAAGAACTTGCCGGGCACGAAGATGGCCAGGGACTCGTAGGCGGTCGTGGCGGGCTTCAAGCAGTACGTGAGGCCGAGCTGGTAGTAGACGTCGTTGTCCTTGTCGTACTTCCAGGCGGAGGTGTCGAGCGCCAGGCTCTTGAACTCGCCCAGGTCAACGTTGTCGGAGGGCGGCGCCACGGTGTCCGAGGAGGTCTGGTCGGAGCTGGTGTCTTGCTGCTGGCGCGTGGGTGCGCCGCAGGCAGCAAGGCCCACGCTCGCCGCACCTGCCGATGCAAGCTCGAGGAATTCCCTTCTTGTCCAGCCCATCTCAGACCCCCTAAAAGAGTGACGGGCCGCAGCGCGGCCCGGAAAGCGTTAGCGAGAGGTGCGGCGCCTACTTGGCAGCCTTGCCCTTGTTCTTGGCGTCGTTGTACTTGTCGTCACGGCGGTCCGCCCCCCAGAAGCAGCAGGAGTACATGCCGGGACCAACGTGGCAGCCGATGGTCGGGCCGATGGTGGAGCGGTAGACCTCGAGCGAGTGCTCGGAGGGCTTGAGCATGCGCGCGAGAGAGTCGCCGTCGGCCACGCAGTCCGCGTCACCGATCGCCACCACGTGTCCGAGGTAGGACGAGTCGTGGAAGTCCTCGTAGAACTCGGCCATCTTGCGCATGGCCTTCCTGCGGCCGCGCGCCATGCCCATGATCGCCAGCGAGCCGTCGAGGTTGAAGGTGAGGAGCGGCTTCACGTCGAGAAGCCCGCCCACCACGGCGACGGACTTGGGGATGCGCCCGCCGCGGTGGAGCGCGTCGAGGTTGTCCACCATGAAGATGGTGTGCGCGTGGAAGCGCGCCTCCTCGGCCCAGGAGACCAGCTCCTCGGCAGTAATGCCCTCGTCGCGCTTCTTGATGGCGGCGTGGAGAAGGAGGTTCTGCGTGGTGGAGCCGATGAGGCAGTCAATCACGTAGATGGGCGTGGGGAGCGTGCCGCCGTGCTTCTCGCGCACGCGGTCAAGCGCCGTGACGGCGCCATTGTACGCGCCGGAGATGCCGCTGGAAAGGGCAAAGTGGACCGTGGGGACGCCGGATGCGACGGCCTTCTCGAAGGCCTCCTCGTAGACCATCTGAGATGGCTGCGAGGTCATGGGGCAGGCGCCGTTCTCGATGGCGGAGTAGAACTCGTGGGCCGAGCGCGACTGGAAGAGGTCGTCGACGCCGGAGAGGCCGCCGTCCGGCTTGCCCGCCTCGGTGTAGGTGAACGAGAGGCACGTGATGCCCGCCCGCTCGACCTCCTCGGCAGAAAAGTCGCAGCACGAGTCCGTCATGATGTTGCACTTGGTCGCCATGTGGTCTCCTCGGTCGCCCCTGTTGTCCGGGTAGTATTGTAAGCGTACCCGTACGCGCGAGCCGTTGCACAGGCAACAACCACGATAAATGGGGAGCCGGCTGGCGGCGGTGCGGGACGAGAGCGTGCGTTGAGGGAGGGACCATGTTCGCGAGAAGGAACAGGGGCGAGCAGGGCAGCCACGGCGCGGCCAGCGGCGGCGCCGTGGCCGGCGGCGGTACCGTGGACGGCGAGGGGACGCGGCGGATCCACGTGCGCTTTGTTGGCCAGGTCCAGGGCGTGGGCTTTAGGTGGACCAGCCAGCGCGTTGCCTTTGACCTCGGGCTCACCGGCTGGGTGAGAAACGAGCCGGACGGCTCGGTGAGCATGGAGCTCCAGGGGCAAGACGAGGCCGTGGCCACGTTCTTCACGCGCCTGCTCGAGAGTTACCGGCGCTTCCCCATCAGCTACACCATCGACGCCAAGGAGGACATCCCTCCCGTACCGGACGAGGCCGAGTTCTCCGTGCGCCTCTAGGCGACAGCATGGCTGCGATCGAGACGACGCTCTTCTCGCTGGACGCCATTGCCGCGTCGGGACAGGTCTTCACGTGGCGACGGGTCGAGGACGGATGGCTCGTGGCCAGCGGAGAAAGGCGGTGTCTGCTCTCGCAGGAGGGCGATGCCGAGAAGGGCGTTGTCTTCGTACGGCGGGCGGATGGGAGCGACGTTGACGCCGACGAGCTTGCCTATTGGCGCCACTACCTCGCGCTGGACGTTGACTACGAGAAGATCCTGGACGAGCTTGCCATGCCCACGGAGGTCATGGAGGTTGGCGCCGGCATACGGGTGCTCGCACAGGACTGGTGGGACACGGCCGTGAGCTTCGTTGTGTCGCAGAACTCAAACATCGTGCGCATCCAGCGGACGATGGATGCCCTGCTCGACGCAGGCGGCGGGTGCGTGCCCGGGCCGCGCGAGCTGGGGGACCTTCTCGCCGACGACGCGTTTGCGACCGGCCTCAAGCTGGGGTACCGAAGGCCCTACCTGGAGGCGCTTGCGGGGCGAGCGATGGAGTGGCATCCTTCTCGGCTTGACCAGCGGGCCGTTTCGCTCGAGGAGTCCATGGCCGAGCTTGAGGAGAGCCCCGGCATTGGGCCCAAGGTCGCAAGCTGCATCTGCCTCTTTGGGCTAGGGTACCTTGAGGCAGTGCCGCGCGACACCTGGATCAGGCGGGCGGAGCGCGAGCATCGCGTTGCGTGGGACGCGCGGTGGGGCGGAATCCAGCAGCAGTTTGTATTCGCGTGGATGCGCGAGAAGGGGCGTGGGAAATGAAGGTCGTCAACATCCTGGAGATTGCCGATGTGAACGAGGCCTTGCTCAACGCAGGGGTGCCGGCGCGCGTGCGCCTGCGCGACGCGTGCGGAGGGCAGGCGCTCTGGGTGGAGGTGAGCCGCGAGGCGGTGGCCGAGAAGGACGACGCCGCCGTTCTTGCGGCGGCGCGCGAGGTCGTTGGCTCCTACTTTGCCGGGCGCGCTAAGCCCGTTGCGTTCGACGAGGACGGGAAGTCGTTCCGTCTGGCGTAGGGGCTGACGGATGCTCAGAGATACCGACCTACGGCTTGCAGAAGCGGGAGTGGGAGCGGGGCGGCGTCTCCTCGCCGCACATGCCGGGTACAGCGCCGTGGTAACTGGGCGCTATGTAACCCAACCGTGCCTGGCCTCACAGTTTAACTTTTACTCTTCTGGTCCGCTATGCCAGTCGGGAGCGTGGCGGGGCGACAACGTTGCATCGAACTCGTCCTCGTTACATTAATTTGGGCCGCTCTGCATCGAACTGCCCTTCGTTACATGAGGTTTCGGACACACCTCAAGTAGTGGCTGTTCGCAGTCCTTGCAAAAGCCCAGGTAGATTTGTAAATCAATAGCATAACTACCTGGGAAATCGAATCCAATCCCTAAAAAGGCATGTAACGAAGGGCAGTTCGATGCAACCACGAGAAATATAGTGTAACCAAGGGCGGTTCGATGCAGTCCTAGGGAAGGACGGATTCCCAAGGCAAACCAATTCTTCGCTTCCCGCCCGATGATTTTCTCAACATCGCAAAGATTGTCGTTGACCTTTTCTCCGGGTTTGGTATAGTAAACGAGCTTGCAAGAGCAAGCCTTTGGCTGGGTAGCTCAGTTGGTAGAGCAGGGGACTGAAAATCCCCGTGTCAGGGGTTCGACTCCCTTCCCCGCCACCAGTAAACACGCAGGTCAGGGCACTAGTTGCTCTGGCCTGCTTTATTATGCGATCCACAGTGCAATCCGTTTGCGGTTTAAAGGGCTGAGCAGCGATTTGCCCCACACCTGCACGGCATACTGGCAAAGTCGAGCTTATATGTGACAACCAAGGTTGGTTGAGAGCCGTTCATTCTGTGGCCAGGCTTGCAGGAGTAACCAGAAACTCTGCAAAGCAATAATTCATCCTTAGCAGCAGGAGTCTTTGGAGCAAAATAATATGATTCAGATGCTTAGGGAAGTATGAGAGGTGGTCGGTCGTGGACGCAGAGGGTAATCTTACAGCGGTAGAGCTCTTTGCTGGTGCCGGTGGCCTCCTCCTTGGGACTTCGCTTGCAGGTTTCCGACACCTTGCTGCTGCTGAATGGGAGCACAACTGCTGCAACACGCTGAGGCTTAACCAGAAGAATGGTTATCCACTCATTGACCCGGACATGCGCATCATTGAGGGAGACGTGCGCTCCGTTGATTGGTCTTTTCTCCCTCGTGACATCGATTTGCTTGCAGGAGGACCTCCTTGCCAGCCATTTTCCCTTGGGGGGCTTTCAAAGGGAGTAACCGACCGTCGCGACATGTTTCCGGCATTCACCTCCGTCCTCGCACTCCTCAGACCGCGTGCGTTTATTTGCGAGAACGTAAAAGGACTCACCCGGGAATCATTTCATCAATACTACGAGTACATTCTTCTTCGCCTGCAGCACCCTTCGCTAATAAAGCGCGAGGGAGAGGCCTGGGAGCAGCATGCAATTCGGCTTTCTCGTACCCACACGAGCGCGGACCACGAAGCCGTGCGCTACGAAGTCATTCCAACCGTAGTAGATGCCGCAAGCTACGGTGTGCCCCAGCACCGAAACCGAGTCATCATTGTTGGTTTCCGTTCCGATGTCGAGGCTTCATGGGCCTTTCCCCAGCCAACCCATGGGAACGGGCTGCTTCCATGGGTCACCCTCGGCGAGGCTATTGATAACGTTCCGAATCTAAATAACGAACAAAGGGGAGGACAGGCGCGCTCATACCCTGGCCACACTGGTTCAGTCCTCGACAAACCAAGCAAAACCATTAAAGCAGGTGTTCACGGAGTTCCCGGCGGAGAGAATACAATTCGCTATGCAGATGGTTCGCTACGTTACCTTACTGTCCGCGAAGCCGCTCGCGTCCAGACCTTCCCGGATGGCTATGAGTTTACTGGTGCATGGAGCGAGGGAATGCGTCAGATAGGCAACGCTGTACCGGTAGAGCTCAGTCGAATCGTTGCATCCTCCGTTGCGTGCGCGCTGCGCGAGGACACAGCCAGGAAAAGTATGACTACTGACTATGCAAACACAGCAGAGAGGACAAGGGCATATGAAGCCGCGCACATATAACCCACTGGATTATGCCTCACTTTCCGAGACGTTGGCTCGCGAGCTTATGGCTTCCGAGCTTATGCCACTCGCTGATGTCGAAAAATTCTATGGCGACGGAGTTTATGCCCTTTTCTACTGCGGAGATTTTCCTGCCTATTCCGAGATGTCTGATATCAACTTTGCCAACCCAGGCACACTTCCAATATACATTGGTAAGGCAGGACCCAAGACCCTCACTGGCAACGAGCTAAATCCAAACGTAGTAGACACGCCACAAGCTGGTACGAGACTTTTCGATCGCGTCGCAAATGACCATCGCAAGTCTATCGAATCTGCAACGAACATCGAAGTCTCGGAGTTCCAGTGCCGGATGCTCGTTCTTAATGCTGTCTGGGTTCCGTTAACTGAGTCCGCGCTCATTGCACGTTACGTTCCCATCTGGAACTCCATTGTCCCAGGATTTGGCAACCATGCGCCTGGAAAGGGGCGAATTGCCGGCAAGGTTTCTCGCTGGGATATACTTCATCCCGGACGTGGTCGCGAGACCGCAACAACTCCAGCAGCTACCTACGAACAACTGTGTGACGAAGTCGAGGAAGCTATTCGCGAGCGCATTCGGATTCTCGGGCTTTAATGCACGAACTGCTCTTTCGAAGGCAGACCGGATTGTTAGATCCGGTCTGCCCCAAGCTCACCTAACCCGCCCTGTCGCGAGCTACTCCTGGACGCGACGGCGACGACGCGTGGCCACGCCGAGAACGGCAAGGCCCGAGAGGCCCAGAGCCACGGGAAGTCCGGGGTCATTTGCGTCGGCGGTTCTAGGCACAGAGGCGCTTGTCGCCGCAGCGAAGTGCTTGGGCACATACGTGCCAGCTGGCTTTGTCTCCCCCGCCGGCTGCGCCATGGCCTTCTCGATAGCAACAGCCATCTGGGCATCCTGCAGCCGTCCGTTGGCCGCCTCAAGCTCCTCCTGAGCCTCGTCGAGACCGGCCTGCGCGTCGTCGACGGTAACCTGCAGCTCGTTCGCCTTGGTCGCGTGGGCCTTGATTGCCTCAAGGTCGTCGGCATACTCGCTGGCAAGCGCCTTGACCTCGTCGAGATCGCTCTGGTAATCGCGCATGTCCGCGATGTCTGGGTCGAGTACCGAGGGGTCGGCGAGAACGGCATCTGCCGCAGACAGCTTGGCAAGTCTCGAGGCGAGAGCGGCGAGCGCCTTTGCCCGAGCAGCAGCCGTTGCAGCAGCGTTATCGAGGCCCGGCTGGGTGGCACCAAGCTCGTCGGCCTCACCCGCAAGCTGCGTCGCCTTCTTGCGAAGCGCGTCTGCCTTCTCCTGCGCGCTGTCATACGCATCACGGAACGCCTGTGCGCTGTCGTAAGCGGACTTTGCCTCGTCGCATGCAGCAGTTGCCTTTTCGAGAGCCGCGCCGGCGTCGGATGCCTTCTTGGTGGAGTCGTCGGCACGAGAAGCCGCATCGGCATAGGCGTTGGCCGCCGCCTGGGCAGTCTGCGTGTCATCCTGGAGTTTCTTCTGAGCAGATGCGAGCGCGTCGTTCGCCTTCTGGACTCGCTCGACCGCGGCGTCACGGCGTGACTTGGCTGCGTTGTAGGCCTGGAGCTTCTCGTTGTAGTTGGCCTTGGCAGCATCGTACGCAGCGTTGGACTTGCCGGAGGCATCCTGCGCGGCAGCCGCGTCTGCCTTGGCCTTTGCTAGCACAGCATTTGCGTCTGCCAGGCGCGAGGCGGAGGCATCGGCGGCAGCCTTTGCGTCCTCATACGCTGCCTTGGCGTCCTTCTCGACAGCGGCATTGGCATCGCGCGTGGCAATGGCATCTGCGAGCGCCTTCTCGGCGGCGGCAAGGTTGTCCTTTGCCTGCTGGAGACCGCTGGTCGCCGCATCGTAGGCCTTCTGGGCCTGGGCTGTGTTGGCTGCGGCGCTCTCGTAGGCCGCCTGCTTGGCGGAACAGTCCTTCTGCGCGGAGGCGAGCTTGTCCTTGGCAGCCGAGAGGTCGCTCTGGGCAGCCGTCACAGCTGCGTCTGCAGCGTCCTTCTCGCTGTCTGCAGTCTGCTTTGCAGACGTCGCGTTAGTCACAGCATCCGCGGCGTCCTTTGCCTCGGTCTGGGCGGTCGCGAGCGCAGTCTTGAGGTTAGCCAGCGCGTCCTTGGCCTCGTTGAGCTTGGCGAGAGCGTCGGCCTTGTCATGCGTCGAGCGCTTGGCCTCGTCCATCAGCGCGCGGTACTCGTCAACGGAGCGGATGGTGTCGTCGGCGTTGGACATGCTTGCAGAGTAATAAGGCGAGTCGATATACCCCATCCCGAGCGCATCGGTCTCCCCTCTGAGGTAGGAAATCGGGCTTGCGCCGAAACCTGCAACCCCTAGGTCAACATCCGGCTTGATGATGTTGAGATAGTGGCCAACCCCCTCGTAGAAGCTCGCATCGCCTTCCTTGGTGTTCGCGCTGCAATAGACATACAGATCGTACGTGCTCAAAGACTGCCAGTTGGAGGGCAGAGTGTAGCTTTTGCCCTCGAAGGTAAACGAGCCGCCATTAGGCACCTTTGCCTTGGCCTCGTACCAGAGGTTCTGCTCTCCCATCCAGCCGTCTAGCTGCCATTTGGTAAGGTCCCCATTGACGGGAGTGCCGTAGGGGTCGTCGTAGCCCCAAGCCAGGTTGCGTCCGGCTGCCTTCGAGACAGCCGAGTGCCCCACGATTTCCCCTCTCCCGTCATTAAGGTCCGCCTCGACGGCCTGGTCTGCCATGAGCTTGCCGGAGACCTTGAGGGTAGAGAGGCCATAGGCATTCCTAATCTTGTTAAGCTCGTCGATGAGGTCGAGCGAGCGAGAAATCATGTCGTAGGCAGCCGTCTTGCCATCCACAACATCCGCGCCAAACTGCGAACCGTACTCCTTGATGGCCTCCTGCTTGCGCTGAGAGTAGGTGCCCGCAGAGTACCTGTCGAGAAACTCGACGGCCGTGAGCGCCTTCTTGTCCTCGGGCAGCTTGTCGTATGCGGCCTGGGCATCCTTCACTGCCTGCTCCGCTGCTGCAACGGCAGCCTGGGCATCGGTGACTGCCTGGTCCTTCTCAGCCTTGGTTGCGTTGGCGTTGGCTAGCGTCTTGGACGCGGCATCGACCTTGCCCTGCGCGTCGGCGGCAGCCTTCTGGGCGTCGGAGAGCGTCTTGCTTGCGTTGTCCACGACCTTTTGAGCGGCATCCTCAGACGTCTTTGCAGCGTCGGCGGCAGCCTTGGCGGCATCCTCAGCCTTCTGGGCGTTGTCGAGGTTGGGCTTGACGTTTGGGTCGGTGGCCTTGTCAAGCACCTCCTAGGCAGCGTCCTTCTGTGCCTGGGCGTCCTTCACGGCCTGCTCGGATGTGGCGGACTTGCCCTGCGCATCGTCGTAGGAAGACTTGGCATCCTTCTCGTTAGCAACATCCGTGGCATGCTCTGCAGCGAGCTTGTCCGCGGCGTCCTGAGCGGACTTCTGCGCCGCCTCGGCAGCGCTCTTCTCGGCGTCTTTTGCGGCGGCAGTATCCCCGGCGTTGGCCTGCGCCTTCTGGGCGTCGCTAACCTCGCCGACAAGGGCGTCGACGTCGGACTGCGCTGGCGCATCGGCTTCTGCCTTGTTGGCAGCCTTCTGCTCCGCCTCGGCATCGGAAACGGCAGCCTGGTCGTTCTTGACGGCCTGGTCCGCAGCTTCCTTGGCTGCCTTGGCGGCATCGGCCGCTTTCTGGTCCTGGCTGGCCGCCTTGTCGGCAGCGTCCTTGCTGGCCTGCGCCTTGTCCAGGTTAGACTTGGCCGTGTCAGCAGCGGACTGCTTGCCGGAAAGCTCCTCGTCAGAGGGGTTGGTTGCGGCAGCGTCTGCAGCGTCCTTCTCGGCATCCTTTGCCTGCGCGTCCGCGCCGGCAGCGGCCTTCTTGGCGTCGGATGCGACGGACCTGTTGTCAGCGGCTGCCTTGGCGGCATCGTCCGCAGCCTTCTGGGCATCCTGAGCCTTCTGCTGGGAGTCGTCCTTAACGTTAGCCAGGCCCTCCGAGACGGAGTCCCGCTCCTGCTTCTGCGATGCCTTGGCATCCGAGACTGCCTGCTGGGCCTTCTCGACCTTGTCTTGTGCGTTGGCAACGTCCTTCTCGGCCTGAGCCTGCTGCTCTGCGGGAGTCTTGGTGGAGGAGGTCTGGACGGCAGGGGCCTCTTCTGTTGCGGTGCCATTGGCGGTGGTCTCCTCGGCAAGTGCCGGGGTCACGCCCATCGACGCGGCGAGCACGCCTGCGGTTACCGCAACACGCGCGCCGTTGAATGCGCACAGCGAACCCTTATCTAGCTGCTGGTTCATGTGCTTGGGTGTCCCGTGTGTGCGTGCCATGATCGCCCTTCCCGCCATCCAGGTGGCTCAAATAGGTGGTGGGCGCGCCTTCGAACGGCATCAAATGTCTGAATAAAAGCTGACAGTATTGATGTTAGGCTCGCGATTTTAGGTGGTCAAGCAATGTGAAAGTTAATTTAGAGCACGTAGCAAGAAGGATGCCGAGAAAGCAACACAGCCCGCGACGCACAGGCGCCACGGGCTGAGAAAATCCGTCGAGCATCGGTTGACAGCGGCGCCTTCCCTACTCCGCCAGCTTAGCCACGATGGCAGCCGCGAGGGCGTCGATCTGCTCGAGCGCGCCTTCGTCCACCGCAGAGGTCACATGCACCTCGGGGTCGAGCACCTCCATGCCCTTCATGCGCTGGATGGCGTCGAGCATGAGCGAGCCCGCCTGCGGCGCCCACGAGCCGTTGTAGATCACGCCGACGGTGCGGTTCTTCATCGCGTGGGCGTTGAGGTCCTCGAGGAGCTCGCGCATGCCGTCGAAGATGCCCATGTTGTACGTGGCAGACGCAAAGACGAGCACCGGCGAGCGGAACGCCTGCGAGACCATCTCGGAGACCGGGGTCTTGGAGACGTCGTAGACGCGGACGTCGTGCACACCCGCCTCGGCGAGCTTGGTCGAGAGGATGTCCGCAGCGTTGGCGGTCCCGCCGTAGATGGAGCCGTAGAAGATGGCAACGGACTTGTCCTCGGGCGCGTAGGCGGCCCACTTCTGGTAGCGGGAGAGGATCTGGTCGAAGTCGCGGCGCCAGATGTGCGCGTGCAGCGGCGCAATCTCCTTGATGTCGAGCTTGGAGGCCTTCTTGAGCAGCGACGTCACCTGCAGGCCGTACTTGCCCACGATGTTGGTGTAGTAGCGGCGCGCCTCGTCCGCCCAGTCGCGCTCCCAGTCGACCTCGTCGGCAAAGATGGCGCCGCCCATTGCCCCAAACGCTCCAAAGGCGTCTGCCGAGAAGAGCGTGCCCGTGAGCTGGTCAAAGCTCACCATGACCTCCGGCCAGTGCACCATGGGTGCCAGGACGAACTGCAGAGTGTGACGGCCGAGGGAGAGGGTATCTCCCTCCTTGACCTTGATGGCGTGGGGCTCGGGGTCAAAGCCGTGGAACTGGCGGACGAGGTCAAAGGCCTTGGGAGTGCCAACGAGCTTGAGGTCGGGCCACCTGCGGACAAGGTCGGGGATGACGGCGCAGTGGTCGGGCTCCATGTGGTCGATCACCAGGTAGTCCAGGGGACGGCCGCCGAGGACGTGGGCGAGGTTCTCCTCGAACTGGCGCGAGACCGCCTCGTCGACGCCGTCGAGCAGGCAGGTCTTCTCGTCGAGGATGAGGTAGTTGTTGTAGGACATGCCGCTAGGCACGGGATAGGTATTCTCGAACAGCTGAATCCTGCGGTCAGAGGCACCCAGCCACCAGGTGTCCTCGCAAATCATGCGCACGTTGTACATTGCTCTCCCTTCGCCCGCCTCCGGGCTGCGCGGGCGCGGCGGCCCGCCAATCTGCCATGTCCACGCCGAACGCCCCGCATGATGCGCCGGGGCGTTCGCCTTGAGGTTCCGCATTCCGCACTGATGATATGCGATTCGGGTGCCTCCGCGTCCCAGAGGCAACGAGAACCGCAAAGTCGACGGGGACGGGTGGCCCAGGGGGACGTTGCCTGGCCCAGATGCCCCGGAGGTTGCGGCCGTCCTTACTGCTCTGCCGCCGATTCTGCGGGCAGGCTAGAACGCGCCTCCTCCGCCTCCGCCGCCAAAGCCGCCGCCTCCGCCGGAGGAGAAGCCTCCTCCCCCGCCGCCACCGCTGGCGTCGACCGAGTTGGCGATTGCAGCCACCGAGGCGTCGTGAATGGCGCCTCCAAAGACGTCCGCAGGAGAGCCCATCCCGGAGTGGCCCATGTAGTACCAGGAGTACACCGGCATGAAGCTCGGATCGTCGAGGAGCTCCGGCATGACAACCTTGAGCTGCTCGATGACCTTGTCCGCAACCCCAAGGGCCACCGCCATCACCAGCAGGCGGTTCCAGAGGATGACGTCGGTTGGCACTGCCTCGTCGAGGCGGGTGAACTCCTGCAGCCAGCGCTTGAGGGCGAGGACCTTGGCCTTGGTCTCGATGGCCGACGCGCTGATGTCCTTGAAGAACTTGCCGCTCACCAGGAAGAGGGACAGGGCTCCGCATGCGCCGCAGATTGCCGCAACGCCAAGCGCGAGAAGGATGTCACCTTCGAACATGATGCCGACGACAAACACCTCCAGGAACGCGGCAAGGACGGAGAGCGACCCAAGCAGGATGGCAACGCCGCGCCCAGCGCCCTTGAGAGATCCGTTCCCGGAGAAGCGCCGCAGGTACTCCGCATTGATTGACGACTGCCAGGACTTATAGGCGTCAGAGTACGCCTCGGGCGCGGACTTCGCGTACTTCTTGATAACGGAGAAGTAGAGGGCTGGTTCGTCACCAGCGTACGAGGGGTCGTTGGGTCGTGAGATCTTGCGGGCCAGGTGCCGGAAGAGGAAGTTGACCGCAGCGACGTCCGCATGACGGGCAGACTCGCGCTCTGCGGGCGTGCCGAGAGCGCTCTCCGGTATGGGGCCCACGAGGGACGCGCGGTAGTCCTCGACCTCCTTCGACCCGAGCACCTTCTTCTTGCTCAGCTTGACCTTGTCGAGCTGAACGACATGCTCGTCCGTAAGGCGCATGAGCGAGGCGGTAAGGCCCTCTGGCCCAGGGTCCTCCCCCGTGGCGAGCATGGCGAGAACCACGGGGTGATCGCCCGTGGGCACGTCACGGAAGTACTTGTCGTCAAACTTGGCCGTATGGGTTGCCTTGTAGCGGCGCCTGGCGATGAGCGCGGCGACTATTGCCGCCACGGCGACGGCAAGGCAGATGCCCGTGACCCCGTACATTGCCGCGCGCGCTGCCGCACGGCGCGCGTTTGCGTCATCGGCGTTCTTCTGCTCCTCGGCGAGAATGGAGCTGAGCTTCTCGCCCGAGGTCTCGGGGCACTCGGAAATCCAGCTTGCCGGGAACGTGATGCGCGCCTCGGCAAACTCGCTCGAGCCAACGCCCGGGACGGTGTAGACGATGTCGTTCCCGTCGAACGCAAGGCTCGCGTCGAGGGGACCGTGTCCCCAGGCGCGTACGTTGTCCCCACCCACGACGGACTCGCCGCTCGGCACCGGCAGATGGATGGTGCAGGTGACGTTTTGCGACTCGACGTCCCAACCGTCCGAGACGAACTTCCAGTACAGCTCGCCCGTGTCAGACCAACGCGTGGCGATGCCGTCGGCATAGTACGAGACATAGAAGTGCGCCGTCGTGTCGCTCTGGGCAGAGTAGAGCTTGATCTGCAGGTAGGAGCCATAGTCTGTAATGGAGTAGGTCTCGTTTGCACCCGCCGAGGACTCGGTGAAGGACCTGGCCTGGCCACCCTCCACGATACCGGCGTCAAGAACCTGGACGCTCACCGTGCGACCGTTGGTGCCGTTCTCCCCCTTGGGAATCTTCCAGTACACGCCATGGAAGTCTCCGTCGAAGTCAAAGGCGCGCACCTCGGTCACGGTAAGGCCGCCCGACGTATCCAGCGTTGCGTCGATGTTTGTCTGGTCCATGCTGTAGTCGTCCGCCCGCGCCGGAGAGGCGCCAAAGGCGAGTCCTACGAGCAGGGTCAGCAACGAAAGGACGACGAGCAAGGGCCGGTAACGCCTTTGCGCACGAACGGGGTGCCGGTCTCTCATAGAATCCCCCAATGCATGGTTGTGGAAGATCATGTGGCATCTCTCTCCCAGAATACCAGAGCGCAAGTCACCCCTCAGCCAATACGGGAGTGACGAAGGCGCCGCAAACGGAGACCGTCCATCCAAGCGGGACGAGAACCTCTCCTCTCACCTCCCTCCCAGAGAACAGCGCCGGATTGGTTGCCCCGAGGTCAAGCACGCGCATGCCCTGCTCGTCCACCTTCGCAGGAAGGATTCTCACGTGCGATCGGGAGACGGCACGGGAGTGGAGCACAACGTCACTGGTTGGGTCACGGCCGACGACAAGCCCCTCCTCGGGGATGGGAAGCCTCACGTCCAAAGACGGCGTTCGAACCCAGCAGAGGACCTTGTGACGAGACGAGATGGAATCCGACGTGGAATTCGTACCCACACCAGGCTGCGTTCCAACCCCAGAAGCCCCGCCAGAGGAGGCGGAAAGGTCGAGCGTGCCGTCCTCCCATCCCGGCTCCGCAGGCGGTAGCCCCGCATCCCACTGGAACGGCTCGTCCTCCCTGAGCCCAGGCAGCCCGGAATCCTGAGAAGCAGGATCCTCGCCGCCTTTGGCCAGGCCTTCGTTCTCCTCGGTTCCCGCACCGGAACGCTCGGGCGGGAACTCGTAGAGGCACCCGTAACAGACACGCATGTCGGAGAAGAGCTCCTCTCCGCAACGGGGACAGACCTTAGTTTGGTACGCGCTCATGACCCCACCACCTCCCCCACAGGCTCAAGAAGACCAGCAACCGGCTGTGCCATCCGCCCTGGGACCACCGAGAGCGAGACCACGCGCAAAGCCTCTCCGACGATCGGCCATGGGCAGGGGCTCTCGGGACGCTCGAAGGCGCAGAACGCCTCGGCATGAGAGAGCACTCGTCCCGGCGGCAACCCCCGGATGGAGACGAGGACCTCCCCATGCCGTCCCACGAGGGTGACATCGATGGGATACGCCATCCCATACGTGTGGATTGACCCGCACCTCATCAGCACGACGGGAGCAGCTGAGGGGCTCGTGCCGAGAAGTCCCACGAGCCTCTCCACCCACGTGGTGAGGACCTTGAATCCCAGCGGTGGCGAGTCCTGCTCGACATTCGGGCTCTCTATCTCGACGCGCATCCACCTCATCAGACCACCACCCCCGGTCGGTACCTATCGATGACAAGGGTCCTCTCGTGCCTCAGCTCGAGCGGAGCAACGTACGTGATGCCAGGGAGACGCAGCTCCCTTGGCCACGGCCTGAAGACCATCGTGCAGGTGTAGCGGGTGAGCAAGGGCGCAACAGAGAGCAGCTCGCCCTCCTCCGCCGAGACCCTCTCCGCCGTCACCTCCACGTCGCAGCGCGCCTCGCGGCCGAGCGCCGAGCGAAGCGCCGCCTCCACCGCAGCAACCGAGGCGACCACGCTCTGCTCGCCTGCGGGAGAGACCCCCTCGGCAATGATCTCGTCGAGGCTCAACCGGTCAAACGCTGCGCAGGCGTCAACGAACTCCATGAGGTTCGCTACGACGAGGGCAACCGCAATGACCACGGGCACGAGAATGGCAAGCTCCACCGTCATCTGCCCAGACTGTCCATGCGGCACCCCAAGGCGCGGTGGTCCATGACGCGCGCTTCTTCCGCCGACGCTCATGAGGCCTCCAAGAGGTCGTCGAGCCTGATGGTGAGAGGAATCGAGATGTCCGTCCCCGGAACCGAGAGCTCCGCCAAAGTGATCTCCCCATAGCCGAGGGAGTCCGCAGCCCATATCCCGAGCGTCTTTGCGAGGTCATGCGAGCTGGAGCCAGGGGGAAGTGCCTCCACCATCTGCCGCACCTTTCCCGCCGCGTCATAGCCAGACTTGTCGAGCACGCGACTCCATCCCACGAGCACGGGCTTCATGAGCCTCATGTCCACGGGTTCGAATCCACAGGCTGCAACCGTCTCCTTGATCTTTCCGCGAAGCCATGCGCCCACCGTCCCTCCGAAGACCCCGTCGAGACCGTCGAGAAAGTCCGTCACCGACCCAGACACAGACTCGTACCTCGAGCCGTATCCCACGAGCAGGCGTCCCCAGAGCTCGCAGACCCCATCGAGGGCGCCGCCCAGGACAGACCCGTTTCCCTCGGAGGTCACGCCATCGAAGAAGCTCGCAAGGACGTTGTTCTCCGCAGTGGAATCGTCAGGCGCCAGAGCCGCAGCCGATACCGCGGCCCCAGGCGGCAGCTCTCCGGAAGCCAGGAAGGACGCCGCAAGCTCTGCGGGGACAGTCGTGCTCGCGCTTCTCGAGACGACGGCGACGCATCCCCACGCACCGGGAGGGCAGATGCGGGGCCGCACCACCGAGAGCTGGTCGATGGCGCGCTCGAAGGAGCCCCTGGCGTCGTCTGCCTTGTCGTGCAGGCTCTTCTCGGCATCCGCCTGCTGGTTGCGCGCCGCCTCGTAGTCCTCCGAAGCCTCGACGATCTCGCGCCAGTAGTGCTCGAAGCCGTTAGAGGTGGACGTTGACGCCGCTGCAACCGACCCCATGGCAGCAAGGTCCATTCCGCAGGTCTCGCACCTTACCACCTCCCCCTCGTCGAGGTCCTTGAGAGACGCTCGACCAGCATTGGGACCTGTCGCCGCGGGACAGGAGAGCGAGGCGTGAAGCACGGTCCCCGAGGCCTCCTCGCTGCATGGCCAGAGTTCATCCGTATAGAGGGAGCATGCCATGGTCTCCTCGGCATTATGGGGAAGGCCAGGCAGGTCGATCTCGACCGAACCGTCCTCGTGCTCCGCGTAGGTCCCGCTGCGCACCTGGCCAAGCGCGTAGGCATAGAATGCCGCGCGAGCAGCGGAATTGGTGAGCTCGTCAGTCGATGCCCCCTGTGGCCTCTCCCGCGCCGAGCGAGCGGCATAGTACGCCCTCGCGCGCAGGAGGGGCGCGCCAAAGCTCCACCCTTCCACATTCGGGTAGTGGGGGTTGCTCGTCCCGCTTAGGCCCGCGAGCGATGAGGCTCGCTCCTCGAGGCAGTAGGGCGCGCTTCCGCAATCTGCCATCCAGCCTCTGAGGCGCGCCTCGTCCGCGAGCACCTTGGCATTCTCCACCTGGCTCGCAAGGTCCCGCAGCTCCTCGGCATCCTGTTCCATCTCCTCGGAAGACTGGTCCGTGGCGAGTGACGAGAAGTCCGACTGCGACTCCGTTGGAAACGGGACCGCACAGCCAACGTACGACAGGCCTTGGACTCGCGCGTTCTCCGCGACGCAAGCGGCAGAGTTAGCGACCACGACAGCAGGCAGCACCCTCTCGAGGCGCTCAAGCCCCTCCGCCGCGCTCCTGGCGAAATCCCGGCGGGCGTCGAGGACCTTCCTCCCAGCATCGCAGACGTCACCCCCAACAGAACTCGCCATGGGAATGCAGGAGAGGACGAGACCCGCTCCATACACCGTCACGCCAAGAAGGCCAAGACTTAGGACGCAGGCGTCCAGAACCTTCGCAATCGTGACGTATGCCGCAACGGAATTTGCCCCGGCAGTCGCTGCCGCATCCGCCACGGGCTGGACCTCGTACGAACGGGCCATCACCCACTCGGCGGACGCCGCGGCAAAGACGAGCGAGATGCTCACAAGCAACGCGACGGCAACAGCCACCGTGGTGTAGCCGCCCTCGTCGTCAACGAAGAGCGAGACGCCCCAAGCCAATCCGGCATGCCGTCCCTCCGGACCTGGCAACGCCCCGTCACCCCCACGAGGCAATCCAGTCATCGTAGTCACCCCCAACCCACTCAGAGCGCATCCCCCGCTCGACCTCCGCCGAGAGGAGCACGTCCCCACCGTCCATCTGACCAACCAACCCAGCGGTCACCCCTACCAAGGGCAACGGTCGAGCATGGCCTCGAACCGAGACGCGTACGCGAGCACCGTCGCTCTCGGCCTCGACCTCCCAGGCATCGGCCCCGCCCGCATGAAAGCAGGCGACGTCCGGAACCGCCCTCAGTCTCCTTCTCACGTAGCCGTCCACGAGGGAGCCCATCTCGTCCTGAGTCGCGGTTGTTGCGAGACGGGCCCCCTCTGCGGCTACCCCGCTCATGACCGCACGTGTGTACAGCAGCATCGCGGGCTGAAGGAGCAGCGCGAGCACGACCATCGCCACTGGAAGGAGAACAGCCGCCTCAACGGTCGACTGCCCCTTCTCGTCAAGGCCGGCAAACCGCCAGTGACAGCGACGCATCTCAGAACCCCAGAAGGTCCTGGAGCCACGAGACCGTTCCGCCCGATGCCTGATGCGACGCGGCCTCTGTTGCGAGATGCAAAATGGCCCCATCCCGCGTCGCGTGCCACATGAGCCCCAGAGCAGCCAGCATGGAGAGAAACGCCATGAGTACCAGCGCGTATTCAAGCGTTGACTGGCCGCTCTCATCACCTAGCCACCAAATCCGAGGGCGGCAAGCGACGCCGCCCACTCCGCGACGTCCATGTGCATGACCTTGGTCTCGATAGTCCCATCGTCCGTGCTTTGGACAAGGCAGACGTCGACCCATCCCGACCCCTCCACTACCATGCTCCAGACCCGACCAGACAGGTCGAGGTAACCAGACCTCACGAGAACGCAGTCATCGCGTCCCTCGTATTCGCGCACGAGAACGGCGGCCTCCTCCGGCACCCCAGAGAGGCCAGAAGACTCGAAGGCCTCTCCGCCGGGCTCCCCCTCTCCCGCAGACGTGCCCTTGTCCTCACTGCTCTTCGCGTCGCCAGAAGAACCCGTCATAGTTACGGAGACGGACGGCGACCCATCGGAGGTCTCCACGACCGGCGACCCATCGGAGACCTCCACGACTGGCGCCCTGCGGCCAGACAGCACTCCGGCCGCGATGGCAACAACGCACGCGACTACAACGAGGGCGAGAACGGCACGCGACAGGCTCACAGGGAGTTGATGCCGTTCGCTATCGCCTCCCACAGCTGCGAGACCCGCTCCCGGAACGCCACGATCGCCACGATCGCGATAACCACGAGCACCCCGACGAGAATCGCGTACTCCGTGGTGCCTTGACCGCTCTCCTCGCGAAGCACGTCTGACGCCGCCTTTCGAACCCGAAGACCAAACCTTGCCCATGCCATGTGACGCTCCTTTCCGTAAGACATACGCATTACCTTCCAAACGAAGCCACCGACGCTAGTAGCGGCCCCAGTATCGCCAGAAGCATTGCCGGAACGACCAGCACCCCAAGTGGGATGAGCATCTTGACCGGTGCCTTCTCGATTTCCTCCTCCACCTGCGCTCGCTGCTCGTCCCGTATCGCCCTCGCCTGCGCCTCGAGCGCCGACGCCAGGGGAGAGCCAAAGGCGAGCGACTCCGCCACGACGGTCGAAAAGCGCGCGAGTGCATCCACTCCCAGCTCGCGAGCCATGTCCTCGAGCGCCTCCTCCCTGCTCTTGACACCCATCCTCCAGCTGAGCATCGCCTCCGAGAACGCCCGTGCGAGCTCCGTCTGGTAGCGCTCGCAGTACAGCGACAACGAGGCGTCGAACGAGAGCCCCGCCGAAAGCCCGAGCGTGAGAACGTCAATGAGCGTTGGCATCTCGCGCAGGCAGGCAGACCTCCTCCTTGCGAGCCGGTCTTGCTCCCTAGCCCGACGCACCATCGGCAGCATGCCAAGCCGCGCCCACGCGGTGCCGAAAAGACGCTCGAGGTAATCCCCCCGCGCCATGTGCCGTGCGGAACCGGCACGTCCCCCGACGCTCGCCAGCAGACTCGCGAGAACCGCACACGAGGCGCTTGCCACAACCAGGACGGGACCGTCCATCAGAGCACCGCTCTCATGAGCCGCCTGATGACGAGAACCGCCAGCGCGTCGAGGGCGACGGCCAAAGCCACGCTGCCCAGGCCAACGGGGGAGAGAAGCCCGTGCTGAAAGTCCGGCGAGATGACGGCGAGCAGGGCAACCATGAGGAACGGCAGGCTGCACACGATGCGCGCCGAGAGCCTCACCTGGGCGGTCTTCACCTCGAGCTCGCGCTCGAACTCCCCCTGCCGCTCGACAAGGGCAGCAGACCGCGAAAGAAGGTCGCGCAACGGGCTGCCCGTCCTGTGAGAGATCACGAGCGCCGTGGTAAGGAGCCCCATGCCTGGCACATCGAGCTCAGAGGCCAAGGACTCGAGGGCATCCTCGGTCGACGCGCCGCAACGCAGGGCAAGCGATGCCGAGGCAAGGCCCGAGGCAACCGGACCGGTGCCATGGGACCCCACGTACGCAATCGCCTGCGCGAGGGTCTGGCCTGCCCCCATGGCCACGGCAAGCGTACGGAACACGCCTGGCATCTCTCCCGTAATCTCGCGCGCCCTCCGACGATCGCGCGAGGTCCGCCACGCCCCCAGCGCCACGCGCTCCGAGATGCAAAGGACGACCGCAGAGACTGGCGAGAGGAAGAGAACTCCTCCCACGCAGGCAATGCCCACTCCAAGCACGAGCAGGGCAGCGCAGGCGGACTCCCTTCGCAGGGCGGGACGCCCCTCATGGGGCAGCGCGGCAAGCGCGTCGGAAGCCTCTCTCCAGTCCCTGCTCCCAAGAAGCTCGGCGATCAGGCGGCTTCTCCCCAGCGATTCGAGCCTTCGGGCACCACGACGCTCGCACGACCGCAGCGCTCTCGAAGCCAGGGTTCTCGCTCCCCTCCCCCCGCTCGCGACAAGCACGCGCGACGCCGCGAAGCTGCAGGCGGCGGCCGCTAGCACAACGACGACCTCCATCGATCCACCTCGCTCTCGTCGAGAATCCCGTCATTCACCCCTTGTGCCAGGAACGCCGGCTCGCGAACGAGGCTCCAGCGCCTCTCCGCGATGTCGAACGAGACGCACTCGGCTAGGTCAACGGCCTTCTCATCCCTTGACCACCCAACCTCGTGAGTCGTAGTGATAAAGCGTGCGCCATCCGGCGCCCTACGCGACATCACGATGAGGTCGAGCGCCGAGGCGATCTGCTCCTCAATGATGTCGGCGGGCAGGTCCATCCCAAAGCGTGCCATGAGAACCAAGCGCAGCACGGCCTCCTCTGCCGTACCCGCATGAAGCGTAGTCATGGAACCGTCGTGTCCGGTCGTCATGGCGGCAAGCATGTCCACGCACTCCTCACCGCGAACCTCCCCCACCACGATGCGGTCGGGCCGCATGCGCAGCGAGTTCTTGACCAGGTCGCGTATGGTCACCTCACCCGAGCCCTCAATCGAGGCTCCCCTGGCCTCAAGGCTCACCACATCCGGGTGCGCATCGAAGCGCAGCTCCGCCGAGTCCTCGATGGTCACGATCCGCTCCCCGGGGTCTATCTCGCAGGAGAGCGCGTTGAGGAGCGTTGTCTTCCCAGAGCCGGTGCCGCCAGCCACCGCAATGCCTCGCCGCGCTCTCACTGCCCAGCGAAGGAGCTGTGCATACCACCCTGGAAGCGAGCCCAGTTCTACCAGGGTCCCCAGCGATGTGATCCTGTTTGAGAACCGCCTGATGGTGACCACGGGGCCACCAATGGCAACGGAATCCGCCACGGCGTTCACACGGTCTCCGTTGGCGAGGCGCGCATTCACGATGGGACAGCTGCGGTCAAGCCTGCGGCCGAGTGGTGCGAGGATTCGGTCGACCACGATCATGATCTGCTCTGGCGAGTCAAACACGGAGGGGGCCGAGAAGACCTCGCCATCGCGCTCGTAGAAGAGCGCGTCGCACCCGTTGATCATGATCTCGGAGACCCCCTCGTCCTCGAGGAGAGGCTGGATGGGGCCAAGCCCGCATATCTCGTCTGTCACCTGACGAACGAGGCGTGCAATGTCCTGCTCGGAAAGTCCCTCGTAACCACCGGTGTTAATGATGGCGTCGCAGGTCACTGCCAAAGCCGTACGGGCCTGGGAGGCATCGCCTCCAGAAAGCATCGAGGCGATGGTCGCCAACCCAAGCCGCTCGACCAACGCGGCCTTGAGCCGTTGGCGCTGGAGTCGCAAGTCCCGCTCATTGGAAACGACGGTCCCTCGCCTAGCCTCCTCCTCACGGACCATCTCGAGCACAGACACCTAGACCGCCTCCCTCCTCCGTCCGAACAACCCCCTTCGACGCGGGGCAAGACCCTCGGCAGCGTGCTGCGCCGCCTCGGCCTCGGGGAGAACCCCGAGCTCCTGGAGGAGCTGCGCCAGGCAGGCCGCAACCGACTCCGCAAACGGCGACCCCACCTCCAAGAGGCCCGCGGCGTCCCCATACCCCAGGTAGTCCGCCACCTCGTCGCCACCCTCGAGCACGCTAAACGCACGGGCCGCCTCAAGGCCCACCTCGGCTCTTCCAAACGCCTGGTCCGTCCTGTCCCGGACGTTCACCCGGTTCTCCAAGCGAGCGATTCGCGTGCGCGCGACCCCCAGCCTCACCGCGAGACCGCTCGTGCGCGATAAAGACGCCAGGGAGCCCGGCCTTCTGTCATGCACGAGGACGACCCGGTCGCTCTCGCGCACGGCAAGTGCCACCGCATCTGAGAAGGTCGGCGACGTGTCGACGAGAACGAGGTCGGTAGCACGTGCCAAGGCCGCAAGCAGCCCAGGCACGACCGCAGCCGCAAGCTCCGACGTCTCGGGGCGCTCGCAGGGACCCCACACGCGAATCCGCTCACCACAGGGCGCACCAAGCCTGGACAGCCGCTCCGGGCCCTCGAGGTCGCCCGTCGAGAGCCGCGAGAGGTCCGTCCCACGCGCAAGGCCCAGCGCCGCGTAGAGGTTCCCGCACGAGAGGTCAAGGTCAACGGCCTCTACCCGCATGCCCCACGAGGCCGCCGCAGCCGCGGCGCAGGCAACGACCGACGTCTTGCCCACGCCTCCCCTCCCCGAGCAGAACGTGAGCACAGGCGCCCGCACCCCCACGGACGCGCGCGACGGTCCCGGGGCCACCGATACGCGACCCCCGTCACATTCCGGCAGAAGCCCCGGAACCGAGGCGACGTCCTTCTCCGCAGACGGCGCGGAAACAACGCCATCCAGGTCAATGACGGTATCAACGCCTGCTCGCGCGGCACGCGAGCGCAGCGATCCAGAAGGGGACCTTAAGGCGAGCACGACCTTATCGGCATGGCCATCCCGAGCAACGGCCGCCGCAAGGTTCACGTCGGAGACCCCACTCGCGGTAAGGCCGATGAGCGCGGACCTCTCGCCGCGCGCGGAGGCCGCCATCCGCCGTCGAAGCTCCTCGGCATCCCGCGCGAACTCGCAATCCGCCTGAGGATCAAGTGTCCTGAGCGCCGCGGTCATGCAGTCGCGCTCTTCGACGGGGCAAAGGACGCTCCACGCATGTCCCATCACTCGCCCACCTCCTGGTCGACCTTCGTGGGCGCCGCAACCATTGCGGTGCCAGCAGGGTCGACGTCATCGGCGGGAAGGCCGAACCTCAGGCTCCCTTCGGTTGATGCTGCGAGAACCGAAGACACGTCGTCTGGCCCAAGCGCGACGGTCATGGCCTGGTTGCCCGAGGCGAGCGTCCTTGTCCCCTCGGGAATCGAGAGCACCACGACCTCCTGGGCAAGCACCGTTGCCGCCCCATCTGCAACGCGATAGGCAACGAGCCTGTCGCCCGTGGCAACGCCATCGCCCACCCCAAGCTTTTCGGCCATGGGAATTGAGACCGCGATCATCCCCGAAGGCACGTCGACCGACGCCCCCGTCTCCCTGAAATTGAGCTGGGTGACCGGAGCCCCAGACGCCACGGCGACCGTGACCTTCTTTCCCACGACCTCGTCCAGGTCCGTGACGGCACCCTCGGGCACGAGGTCCGAGACCCAGTCGCGCCTTGTGACATCGCCTGCGGACACGACCTGCCCCTCGTCAAGCTCGGTCGTAGCCACGACGAGACTCACCACCTCGCCGCCATAGCGCGTGAGCGTCTCCTGGCGACGCGTCTCCTCCTCGGCTCGCACGCTCTCCCCGTATGCCAGGCACAGCACGACGGCAAGCACGGCAAACGCACCAGAGAGCACAATCTTGAATCGACGTGACATGGCCTCCCCAATCTCCCAACTGCGATGAGCTGAGACCATTGTCCCGTGGGGGAAGCGCTGCTCCGCTGCCTCCCAAAGAAAGAGCTACCGGTTACTGACACCTTTCTTGCAGGCTTCTGTCACATATGACTGTTATTGCGGGAATTTCATCATGCCTTCTCGCGATTTCACGTTATCAGCCGACAGCGTCGAGAAGGTCCCCAAACGAAGCCCGCCGCACGTCTGCGCAGCATGCGGGCCACGAAGCTCAATATGGAGGAATCGTGTGCGTCCCTCGAGATTGCGGGTATCAAAGATTCGCTGTTCTGCAGGGGTCACCAGCGTCGCGCAGAAGTCCCACTTTCGGACAGCCGCTGCGCTACAGCACGATGTCGGGGTCAAGCGTCCGCGCACTCTCGCGCATCTCTGCAGCCAGCGCGACGTACGCATCGTATCGACGCCGAGAAATCTGACCCGCCGCGAGAAGCTCGCGCACCTGGCACCCCGGCTCGTGCGTGTGCGTGCAGTCGCAGAAGCGGCAGCCGCGTGCGGCATCTG
Organism: uncultured Olsenella sp.; assembly: GCA_900548775.1. Taxonomy (GTDB): domain Bacteria; phylum Actinomycetota; class Coriobacteriia; order Coriobacteriales; family Atopobiaceae; genus Tractidigestivibacter. The sequence goes on along the minus strand of URLM01000018.1, from coordinate 8,567 downwards.
CCACCTCAGGGAAAACCGCCGCAAGGCCGCGCTCGTGGCCAACGATCGGCAGGCTCCTCAGCCCTGGCTCGTCCACGATAACGCCACCCCCGGGAACCGACACCATGCGGCGCGCCACAGTGGTGTGGCGTCCCGCGTCATCCGATCCGCGCACGGCACCGGTCTCGAGCACATCGTGCCCGAGAAGGGCGTTGAGCAGCGTGGACTTGCCCGCACCGGACTCCCCTAGCACAATGGCGACGGTGCCCGCGGGAACAAGCGAGCGCACGGCAGCGGGACCCCAGGGAACTCCCAGGACGCCTGCGTCCTTCTCGGCACGCCCTGCCTCCACGCCTTCCGCCGAGGAGGCCATGACGAGCCTGCACTCCTCGCCCAGAACGTCCCGGACCGCAGCCACGTCCTCTGCCAGCACCGGGCTGGGAGCACGGTCGGCCTTGGTGAGAACAACGGCGACCTCGGCCCCACAGTCTCGCGCAATCACCGCGGAGCGCGCGATCCTCTCGCACGAGACGGGAACCGCTCCCAGCTGCTGGACGACGAGGACTACGTCCACGTTTGCGGCGAGCGTCTGCCGCTCCCCTCGCGAGCCGCCACGCCAACGGGCTATGTCGCTCTCACGAGGAAGAATCTGCAGGATGAGGCCCATGTCATGGCCGGCAGGCATGCGGGCGAGAACCCAGTCGCCCACGGCAACGCGGGAGTCGCCACCCTTGGTGATGTGCGCCGAGAACTCTGCGCGAAAGACCGCATCTGCGGTTGCCACCGCGGGAAAGCCACGGTCAAGGCGCACGACGCACCCGAGCGCCATCTCGTCAACGTCGCAGCCCAGCGCCCGCGCCGCCTGCGCCGCCGCCTCACCAAAGGCACTCCGCTGCCGCTCGGACGGCGTGAGCTCAGAGAAGGCAGGCAGGTCCGCGAGAGAAGAAAGGGCCGGCAGGCCCTGCTGGGACCTGCCGGCACTCGAGACACTACGCTTGCGCGAACCCTTCTGGGAACCCTTCTTTGGCGCGCGCTTGCCCATGAGCGACTAGTTCCTGCCCTTCTCGACCGCACGCATGATGGCCTTGTAGACTTCCACGAGCGGGATGATGGCTGCGGCAAGCAGCATCGCGATACCGTACTCGTAGGCGCTGATCTCGGCAAAGTCGAAGGCCTGCGCGAGCGGGGTCTCGATAACCACGAAGGTGAGCACCAGCGAAATCGCGAAGGCGCCCCAGATCCACTTGTTCTGGGTGGGCAGCTTGAAGATGGACTGACGACGGCTGCGCATGTTGAACGAGTGGAACATCTCGACCATTGAGAGCGTGAGGAACGCCATGGTCATGCCGTCGAGGCCCTTGTCGGCACCAGAGAGCACGGCAGACAGCGGCACACCCTCGATGTTCAGGCCGATGAAGTACGAGATGAGCGTGAGGGCACCAATGAAGACGCCCTGGATGAGGCAGTCGAGGCCCATGCCGTTGGCGAAGATGCCGTCGTCGGCGTTGCGCGGCTCGCGCTCCATGATGTCGGGCTCGGCCTCCTCCATGGCCATGGCAAGGGCGGGGAAGCAGTCCGTGATGAGGTTGAGCCACAGGAGGTGCGTGGGCTCGAGGATCGTGAAGCCGATTAGAGACGCCACGAAGACCGAGATGACCTCAGCGAGGTTGGAGGAGAGCAGGAAGGCAATCGACTTCCTGATGTTGTCGTAGATGCGGCGGCCCTCTTCGCAGGCGTTGATGATGGTCGCGAAGTTGTCGTCGGCAAGAACCATGTCGGCCACGTTCTTGGTGACGTCAGTGCCCGTGATGCCCATGCCAACGCCGATGTCAGCGCGCTTGATGGACGGCGCGTCGTTCACGCCGTCGCCGGTCATGGCAACGACCTTGCCGAGCTTCTTCCAGGTGTCGACGATGCGGGTCTTGTGCTCGGGCTGGACGCGGGCGTACACGCCGTACTTGGAGATGTTCTTGGCGAACTCCTCGTCGGACATGCGGTCGAGCTCGGCGCCGGTGATGGCCTGTGAGCGGTCGACGATGATGCCAAGCTCCTTGGCGATGGCAACGGCGGTGTCGATGTGGTCGCCGGTGATCATGACCACGCGCATGCCGGCGGAGTGCGCCTCGGCCACGGCCTGCTTGACCTCGGGACGAACCGGGTCGATCATGCCGCAGAGGCCGAGGAAGGTCATGTCGTGCTCGAGCGCCTCGGGCGAGAAGTCCGTGGGCGCGGTCTTGCCGTAGTTCACGCGGGCGGCAGCCATCACGCGAAGCGCGTCGTCGGCCATGGCCTTGTTGGCCTCCATGATGCGCTGGCGCCACTCGTCCGTGAGGGGCACGTCACCCTCGGCGGTGTGCATCTTGGTGCAGCGGGCGAGAATGACGTCGGGGCCGCCCTTGGTGTGCTGGATGTAGTTGCCGTCGGGCGCCTTGTTGACGACGGACATCATCTTGCGGCCGGAGTCGAAGGGCGCCTCGCCCACGCGGGGGTTGGCGGCGTCGAGGTCGCCGGAGGTGAAGCCGAGCTTGGCTGCGTCTGCCACGAGCGCGGCCTCCGTGGGCTCGCCCACGGCGTCGTTGCGGGCGGGGTCCCACTTGGCGTCGGAGCAGAGTGCCATGCAGCGAACGAGACGGCCCTGGTCCTCGGTGAAGTGGCGCACGACCGTCATCTTGTTCTGCGTGAGGGTGCCCGTCTTGTCCGAGCAGATGACCTGCGTGCAGCCAAGGGTCTCCACGGCGGAGAGCTTGCGGATAATGGCGTTGTGCTGGCTCATCTTGGTGACGCCGATGGAGAGCACGATGGTCACCACAGCCGCCAGTCCCTCGGGGATGGCCGCGACGGCAAGCGACACGGCGACCATGAACGTGTTGAGCACGAGCGACATGTTCTCGAAGAAGCCCATGCCGTGCTTGAGCCAGGTGACCGCGAAGACCAGCGCGCAGATCACGATGCATATGATGGAGAGGATCTTGGAGAGCTCATCGAGCTTCTTCTGGAGCGGGGTCTCCTCGTCCTCGGCACGCGTGAGGGCGTCGGCGATCTTGCCCATCTCGGTGTCCATGCCCGTGGCAACCACGACGGCGCGGCCACGACCATAGACCACGGTGGAGCCCATGTAGCACATGTTCTTGCGGTCGCCGAGAGGGACGTCCTTGCCCTCTTCGAGCACGTCGAGGACCGTGGCGATCTTGTTGACCGGCACGGACTCGCCGGTGAGGGCGGCCTCCTCGATCTTCATGGAGGCACTCTCGATGATGCGGCAGTCCGCCGGCACGGAGTCGCCGGCCTCGAGAATCACGAGGTCGCCAACAACAAGCTCGGAGGACGGGACGCTCACAACGTTGCCGCCGCGCACGACCTTGCTCTGGGCGGCAGACATCTCCTGGAGCGCCGCCAGCGCCTCCTCGGCCTTGGACTCCTGCACCACGCCGAGAACCGCGTTCACCACGACGACGAAGCAGATGATGATCACGTCGGCGAAGTCCGCCTCGCCCTGCGCCAGCCCCGTGAGGGCCGAGATGACCGCGGCAACGATGAGCATGATGATCATCGGGTCTGCCATCTGTGCGAAGAAGCGCTTCCAGAGCGGGTCCTTCTCGGCCTCCTTGAGCTTGTTGAGACCGTTTTTCTCGAGACGTGCAGCCGCCTCCTCTGGGGCAAGGCCATAGGTGTCGTCAGACGCAACGTCCTTGACGACTTGCGCAGACTCCTGCAGGTACTCCTTCAATTCTTCCTCCTGGGGTCATGGGCGCCCAGCAGATTGATGCCCGATCATAATTCCCCAGAAGGGCAAGGGCTCACCAAGGCTGCCATGCCGGACGCATGGTTAGTACCGACCCATTTTACCCGAGAAGGCGCGCGACAAACCCCAGCAGACGCGTTGACGATTTTAGTAAGGCAGCCCCCTCGTATCTCATTCGTAAGGACTTGTCCCCGCATGCCCCACGGCATCTGTCCCATGCGGTAAACTTTCGCTAAGACCGCACGTGAGAGCGTGCGAGATTGATTCCACAGGGTCTCGAGGAAAGGGCAACGATGAAGATTCTGTTCTATGGAACCGCCAGCTATGACAGGGATTCTTTCACCAAGGAGCTCAAGGACTACCCGGACGTCACGATCGACTTCACCGAGACCAACCTCACCCCCATGACCGCGCCCCTCGCCCGTGGGTATGACGCGGTCTGCGCCTTCGTGAACGCCGACTGCGGCGCCATGACCCTCGAGATCCTCTCTGGCTTTGGCGTGAAGCTCGTCCTCATGCGCTGCGCCGGCTTCGACGCCGTGAACGTCGAGGTCGCCAAGGACCTCGGCATGAAGGTCACCCGCGTCCCCGCCTACTCGCCCGAGGCCATCGCCGAGCACGCCATGGGCCTTGCCCTCTGCGCCAACCGTCGCATCCACAAGGGCTACATCCGCGTCCGCGAGAACAACTTCGACCTCACCGGCCTTGTCGGCGTTACCCTGCACGGCAAGACCGCCGGCATCATCGGCACCGGCCGCATTGGCGCCGCCCTCTGCCGCATCTGCAAGGGCTTCGGCATGTACGTCATCGGCGCCGACCTCTACCCCAACCAGAAGCTCATCGACGAGGAGCACGTGGTCGACGAGTACGTCGAGGTCAAGGATGGCAAGGTCGACTACGACTCGCTCTACAACCGTGCGGACTTCATCTCTCTGCACGCCTTCCTCAACGAGGAGAGCTACCACATGATCAACGACGACTCCATCTCCAAGATGAAGGATGGCGTCATCTTCGTGAACACCGCACGCGGCGCACTGGTCGACTCCAACGCACTCATCCGCGGCATCCGCGCCGGCAAGATCGGCGCTGCGGGCCTCGACGTGTACGAGGAGGAGAACGCCAACGTCTACCAGGACCGCGAGGACGAGATTCTCGGCAGCTCCATCACCGCGCGCTTCTGCTCCTTCCCCAACGTGGTCATGACTTCTCACCAGGCGTTCTTCACCAAGGAGGCCCTTGGCGAGATCGCTCGCGTGACGCTCGACAACGCGCAGGCGTTCGCTCACGGCACGGACTTCGTGCCCAGGAGCGTCGTCTGCTAGCCATAGAGACATCGCACCAAAGAGGACAGTAGGCAAAGGAGAAAAATGGCATTTAGCAAGAAGACCAAGATAGTGTGCACCATGGGCCCCGCCACCGAGAGCGACGACGTCCTTCGCGCCCTCATCGAGAACGGCATGAACGTCGCCCGCTTCAACTTCTCCCACGGCAGCCACGACTATCACCGCCAGATGATCGAGCGCGTGCGCCGCATCTCCGGAGAGCTGAGCATCCCCGTGGCCATCATGCTCGACACCAAGGGCCCCGAGGTCCGCACCGGCCTTCTCGAGGATGGCAAGAAGGTCACCGTCAACACCGGTGACACCATCGTGGTGACCGCCCAGCCCACCACCGAGGACTTCCACGGCAACGCAGGTCACATCTCGCTCGACTACCTCAACCTCCCCAACGAGGTCGAGAAGGGCTCCATCATCCTCATCGACGACGGCCTTGTGGGCCTTGAGGTCGACCACGTGGACGGCGCCGACATCCACTGCGTGGTCACCAACGGCGGCGAGATCGGCGAGAAGAAGGGCGTCAACGTTCCCAACGTGAGCATTGGCCTGCCCTCTGTCACCGACCAGGATCGCGCGGACATCATGTTTGGCTGCGAGCTGGGCATCGACGCCATCGCCGCGTCGTTCATCCGCGACGGCGCCGCCGTCAAGCAGATTCGTGACATCTGCGTCGAGATGGGCGCACCGCACGTCCAGGTCTTCCCCAAGATCGAGAGCGCGCTCGGCGTCAAGAACTTCGACGAGATTCTCGAGGCCTCCGACGGCATCATGGTCGCCCGTGGCGACCTGGGCGTCGAGGTTCCTGCCGCGCAGGTGCCCCACATCCAGAAGACCATCATCCGCAAGTGCAACAACGCCTACAAGCCGGTCATTACCGCAACGCAGATGCTTGACTCGATGATTCGCAACCCGCGCCCCACGCGCGCCGAGGTCGCCGACGTCGCCAACGCCATCTATGACGGCACCGACTGCGTCATGCTCTCCGGCGAGACCGCTGCCGGCAAGTACCCCGTGGCAGCCGTGCGCACCATGGCGGAGGTCGCCAAGGAGACCGAGACCTACCTCGAGGAGCGCAAGGTCTACCACGACCGTGGCGGCGTGCGCAACGTGAACGGCGCAACCGGCTTTGCCGCCGTCGAGATGGCCGACCGCGTGAACGCCAAGTGCATCCTGTGCCCCACGCACTCCGGCCGCACTGCGCGCATCGTGTCCAACTTCCGTCCCCGCATCCCGCTCTACGCCATGAGCCCGAGCGAGGAGGCCATCCGTCGCACCTGCTTCTACTGGGGCGTCTATGGGTTCAAGACCACGGAGCAGGGCTCGCTTTCCAACACGCTCTACAACGCCCTCAGCGTTGCCAAGGCGAACAAGGTGGTGGACGCGGGCGACATCGTGGTTATCACCGCCGGCGACCCGCAGACCTCCCCGCGCCAGGGCGACTACACCACCAGCACCAACATGGCGATGGTGGCGCAGGTCCAGTAGGGTCTGCCCTGAGCTTCTCGTTGACCGCCTCGGGCTTCTCGCCCGGGGCGGTTTTCTTTTGGCGAGAAGGACGCAGGGTGGATGATGGCAGAGGGCGCGGTAAAAGCCGTAAGGATGCCTGGGGACGGGATGCCTGGGGCAGGTTCCTGCAATTCTCGATCGTTTAGAGACCTCTAAACGATTGAGAATTCTCAGCGGAAGGAAGATTAGCGCCGGAAGCGTGACCTTGTGCGCGATGGCTGCGGGAACGGGCCCTCCGGCGAGATTTCGGCGCCGGAGCAGAGTTATTGGCAGCGCTTGCTGCGGGAACGGGCCCTCCGGCGAGATTTCGGCGCCGGAGGGCCCTTCTCGTACGGGATTCCGTCGGGAACCCATGTTCCGGCGCCATTTTCTCGCCGGAGGCGCAATTACAGTCACCGGCGGCGAGAAAAACTCACGTTCGGCGGCAACCGCACAGGAACTCGCACAGGCATTCGCACTCTCAGCGCAGGCGGCAGTAGCGTCGTTGGCAACCGCACCCCCAGTGTCAGCCGCTATCACTCGCAGAGCCACCAGTACGCCGAGAAGGGCGCAAGCTCCGAGCCCCCGCCAAAGTCATGCGGCTCGCCGGTGATGAGGTCTACGGCACGCCCGCAACCGGCGTCAAAGTGCGCCACGGCAGACTCAGCCGAAGCGTTTATCGCCACGATGACCCGCTCGTCCCCATGGCTGCGCTGGAACACCAGCTGCCGAGGCTGACACTGAAGCTCGCGGTAGTCGCCCCACACGATGGCATCGCTCTTCTCGCGCGCATGCGCCAGCGCGGCCACCCAGTCCGTGAGGTCGTTCCACTCGGGTGCGCCCAGCGCGGGTCGCAGCTCATAGTCGCCAAAGTGCTGCTCGCCCTCGATGCCCCACTCGCTCCCGTAGTAGACGCAGGGCACGCCGCACATGGCAAAGAGCAGCCCATAGAGCGGCTTGAGCTGGCGCTTGTCGTCCAGCTTTGTCGCAATGCGCGGCACGTCGTGGTTGTCGACAAAGTCCAGCAGGTGCTTGCCAGTGTAGAGGTCCCAGGGCTGGCTTCCGCTCTGGCGCTCCAGCGCGTAGGCAACCTCGTGCATGTTCGCGCTATTGAAGCTCGACCAGAGACCCTTGTAGGCCTCGTAGTTGGTCACCGAGTCGCACAGCCCGTCGCCCATCCACTGGTTGTAGTCGCCAAACATGGTCTCCCCCACCAGCACGAACTTCTCCCCGCGCTCTTGCGAGATCCCGTCGGCAATCTGACGCAGATAGCCCAGGTAGCCGCGGTCAAGGCAGTAGGCCACGTCCAGGCGCAGGCCGTCAATGTCAAAGTCACGCACCCAGCCGCGAATGACATCTGCCAGGTAGTCGTTGAGCTCGAAGTTGCCATGGTTGAGCTTCACGAGCGTCGAGACGCCCGCCCAGGTCTCGTAGCCAAAGCCATCGTTGAACTCGCTGTTTCCGTTCCAGTCGATGTTGAACCATCCGGCGTAGCGACTCTGTTGGCCGTTCTCGCGCACGTCGCGGAAGGCGAAGAACTCGCGCCCCACGTGGTTGAAGACGCCGTCGAGAAGCACGCGAATGCCTGCCTTGTGGCACGCGTCCACAACAAAGCGCAGGTCGTCATTAGTGCCAAGACGGCAGTCGACGGTCGTGTAGTCCGTGGTGTCGTAACCGTGCGTGAGGCTCTGGAAGACGGGGTTGAGCATGAGGCAGGTTGCCCCGAGGCGCTCCATGTGGTCAATCCAACCGTCGTCGACGAGCTTGCGCAGACGCGGGACCACAACGCCATCGTTCTCGTGCGGTGCACCGCATAGTCCCAGTGGATAGACCTGATAGACAAAGGATGGCTCGTACCAGCTCATCGTTGCTCCTCTCGTCGTGGGCGAGACGCCCGTGCCGGCGGCGTCCAGGGGGCGCCGTGCCAGCAACTCAACCATACGCGATAAACGTTGCGCAAGCATGTACGGATTTGGATGAGACAAAGGGACTGTCCCTTTGTCTCATGCGAATGGCCGCGGTCT
>URLM01000017.1 GCA_900548775.1 uncultured Olsenella sp. | reverse complement strand
GCCGCCGGAGTCTCGAAACGCAGCGCCAGTGCTCACATATCTGCACTCATAGAAGCGGGCAAATTGTTCGGAGAGGGCTCAACGAGGAATCGCCAGTTCCGGAAGGCATGACCTCGCATTTGGAAGGCGCGGACTCATTTCTAGATTGCCGAAGTGGCCCATTTTGTCCGCGTTCTCCAGCGGAATCGTTTCGTACTTCGACCTCGTGCGGAGGCTGGTTGACATCTGGTTCCCCAACGGCTCAGAATACAGTCACATGTAAAACCTTCGGGTTTTGTAAGGGCGGGACCCGCCGGGCCTCGCCCTAGTTTTATGCGATGAAGATATGTCGGAAGTCATGGGATTCCCGATCAGATGTCGTTGCCCATGGCGCGCAGCGTCTCGTCTAGCTCGTCTTCCCTTACACGCAGAAGTCTCCCGATTCTTATGGCGGGGATCTTCTGCCGTTCGATGAGCTTGTGGGCCGACGTCTTCGATACTCGCAGGTATTCCGCGACCTGCGGCACGTCCATGAGGCCGTCGGGCAGGTCGTACGTTTCGGATGTCGAGGAGGCAGCAGATTCCCGTATCTCCGCCCCGGCATTCTTGCGGCTTTCGGCATCATTATCCGATATTCCGGTGCGTGCCGGGAACGCGTCGCGTGGCATCTGGAGGATGTCGTCTTTCATGGGATGGCCTACCGTCCTCTCGTCTCGCATCTGGTGCTCTCGGGTCGCAACGAGACCCAAAGAGCCGCGTCTATTCGACGTAGCAAGCAGAGAGATGCCTGTTGAGAGTTGTATGTGCAAAGCCACGCAGAGCGGCAGGCCACGCTAAACCATGCTAGGTCATGGTTTGGGGAAGGATTTACGCAAAGCGTTATCGACGAATGCAACACAAAGTAACCACTATCCCAGTGCGCGCGCCTCCGCTATTCGTTTTGCAGTGAGAAAATGAACGCATAAATGCTAGGAATGCTACGAAAGGTTGTAGCTATGACAACTGTGGCGAGGCTCTCAAAGGGAACGTTCAAAAAATGCGATATGCACGTGCATTCAAGCTCGTGCTACAGCAGAAGTTACGATGAAGAGTCTTTCCTGTCGCAGGTGCTGAATAGCGATCTCGATGTGTTGGCAGTGACGGATCACAACAACATTGATGTCGAATTGTTGGGACGGCTGCGTTCCGAGACGAACGCAAATGGAAAGACGCTTATCGGCGGTGTCGAAATCAATATCAAGCTAAAACCATCGACAATAGCCATGTATCATCTCACTCTCGGCAATGGGAGGAAAGGTGACTACTTCCACGCTATCGTCTGGTTTGATATGGACAAGGCTGCTGAGATGGCAGGCATAATCAAAAACCTATTTATAGATGCGATATTGAGCGACCCTAGCTCCCCAGACGGACTGACTGCAGAAAGCCTCTCCCTACTGCCAAGCAAGGCATTCTCCAAGCAGACTGAAGGAATCGCAATTTACCTCGAAGACTTTCAGGAGAAAGCATCTGCGCTCCAGCATTTCTTCATTCCCCAAGAGAATAAAGACAGAAGCCTGTCCCAGTACCTACCGAATAGCTCACAAGCAAACCTGGATTACAAGGATAGGCTCTTCTACTACAGCCATGCCATGGCAGTCGAAGGCGGAGAGAAGAGCAGAAAGCACATCTCAAAAGGTCTGGCGCACGAACTCAACACCACGGTTGCTGTGCTTCTGTTTAGTGATGCAAAAGCACTTGACGAAATCGGATCAAAGTTCACTTGGATAGACTTCGATGGCGACCTTGAATCACTCCTGCTTGCAATAAGCGACCCAGAAAGTCGAATTAGAACTTCGGACCAATTTCCAACGCTGCCCCAGACAAACACCGCGGGATTCTTAAAACCAGTGTCCTTTGATGTGATTCACAACGATGGTAGCCGTCACACATCCACACTGCCCTTCGTACCGGGGTACAACGGAATTGTTGGCTCACGAGGAAGCGGCAAGACTCTGCTTGCCAGCTTGTTAGCCGGAAAGGGATTGGACACATATTCCAAGTTTGTGGATGCAGACAGCGTCAAGTTCACGACCTATGGAGGTACGCCGTCGACGGACCATCCGCAGTGCCAGTACCTTGGTCAAGGTGAGCTCGAATGTATTTTTAGGGATGGCAAATACGAGGAAATTCCATTTTTGAACGAGAGAATCTCGCCACTGAAGCAGTCTGCGGAAAGCGAGTCGAAGAAGGCGAAAAAACGTCTTAATGACGTCATCGAGCTTGAGAAGAAGCTGCTACTCGCCTTCAACACAAAATATAGTTCAGGCTCCATCCATATGGACCACCTCGACAGTGAAGTCCCTTCGGGTATCTCGATCGCAATGCCTTCGCGCCCAGACAAAGAGATTCTCAAAATCAATCAGGCCAAGACGGATTTGGGCGAGATGCTGGAATCTCTGGAGGCTGCATCAAAAACATCAGCTTCCATATCGTTTAAAAGCACCTATCCCGAGGATAAAGAACTTTTCGCCTCCCTGGAAACTGAAGCGCGTTCCATCGAGGGGGAGCTGTCAAAACTGAAGAGAAAGACCACTCGCCTATCTACCCTTCTGGAATATATCGATTCTGACTGGTTCGAGAATCGCGAGCAGCTAATAACGGAGTTCTTTTCCACAGCTCGCGAATACAACAGCGAAAGCGACTCAACAGCACTTACGCAGTACCGCGAGAAAACGCGTGAAGTAGCCGCATTTTTTGATGACCTCACCGAGCTCAGGTTTTCTCTGGAATGGCTTAACAGTGAGGCTCGAAGCGCCTACGAGAAGATGCATAGCCCCATAAAACCAGTTGAACTTAAGGATGGCAAAGACTCCATCGTCATCACCCTGGCTTATATCGAAGAGACGACATTCGACGATAAGTTCGGCGAGCTCCTAAACAGCCAATCCAGCCGAGATTCCCAGACGCTTGTTGAGGCTTTCCTGCATGAATACGACAGCGATGAGATGCACGCAAGATTCAACGGAACCAAGTTCAGGGGCATGTCTAAGCAGAGCCTCAAAGAGCATTACGAAAGGTTCTTCGCTCAGCTTAACAACGCGGTTGCCGAGTCCGATAGGCTGAAAACGGGCATAACGGTTAACGGTAAACAGGTGGGCGACATGTCCCCTGGGACAAAAGCTCAGGCGCTGCTGAAGCTGTTCCTAAACGACGAGGTCATCGAGGGGAAATCGATGTACATCGTTCTAGACCAACCGGAAGACAATCTCGACGTAGCGACCATAAAAGATTTCTTAATCGACAGGTTGAAGAAGCTAAAGTTCGATATTCAACTTTTCGTAGTAAGCCATTCGGCGCCAGTCATCGTCAACGGCGACGCGCGTAACGTCATCGTCTGCGAAAACGACGATGATAATTTCAGCTACGCTCACGGCGCGATGAACGATGTAGCGATAAAGCAGAAGGTCGCCGATGTCCTCGATGGCGGCGAACGGTATCTAAAGATGCGTCTAAATAAATATAATTTTCAGGTAGGTGACGAGAGATGATTACGTGTGATGAGGCTGGCAATATAGTCATCAGAATTAACAATGACGCATATGACCTTTCGAATTCAAATCAGTATGCAGACTTTCTGCTTTGGGCGACTTCGCCTGTGGAGAACGCAATACCCGACGAAGGTGCAACACCTGACGAGGATGCAGCGCCAGATGAGAATGAGGCACCTGGTAAAAATTCGACCATAGATGCCGATGCGTTTAAGGTTGATGACGACATTCCAGAGGAACATCGTGCGAAAGCATCCAGATATGCAGAATTACTTGTAGAGTACGCGGGCAGAAGACAGGACAAGCTAACTGAAATGGCTAAAACACTCACGACAGAGCAGCGGGAAAATGAGATCCAGGCGTTTATCAAGCGCTTGAAGAGTGAAGAAACATAGGCCCAAGACGCCGCTTTGTGGATATGCGGTCAATGTAGTCACCCAAGATGTGAGTATGTGCGTTTCCCCAGTTCAGCGCCGTCGCTCTTCACTCGAAAATCGTCACTCTTGGGTCGGGGAGCGCCCCACCCCATTCGCGCCGTTTCAGCTCATGTAGTCAGTTGTGCGCAACCGAACTGCGTTTCCGCAGGTCAAAGCTGTCACTCTTCGGCCGGGTGAAAATACTCTTCCCAAGTGACTACATGGCATGTAGTCAGTGCCGACTACATGGTGACTACACGGTTTTCGCGATAGGAGAGTAGAGGAAGCCCCAGCTCAACCTCCCTGCTGACTACATCGAAACGGGCTATGCGACGATTGAGTGGGAGTGACCCACGGATTAGCACCGAGTGTCACAGGCTAGCATGGCTTGGCACGGTCTTGGACCGACTGGACAAGCCGTCGCTATCCAAAGGATTCCAAGAGGAACTCGTTGACCGACGTCATTCCTCGTTCACGACAACTATCTTGCCTTGGAAGCCTCCGGCGTCCTGCATCCTGATGGCGTCCGCGAGGTCCTCGAAGCGAAAGACCGCCGCCACGGGAGGCTCGATGGCGTTTTCGGCAACCAGCGCGAACACGGCATCCATCGCCTCTTGTGTTGGGCTGTTCGAGAAGAAGCCTGTCAGATAGCGCCCGTTGGGAATCTCCTTGATGGGGTCGAACCCGTCGATGGCCTCGGCGCCGCCGAGGATACCTGCCTGGCAGCAGATTCCTCCCAGAGAGAGCAGCTTCAGCGAATCCCTCACCGTGCGCGGGCCAACGAGTTCGAGGACCTTATCGGCCTCGACGCCGCCGCCCGCAAGGATGCCGCTTTTGTCGACGATCACCTCGTCCGTCCCGAAGTCGAAGAGCCGCGCGCGGTATCTCTCGCGGTGGGTTGTCACCAGAACCCGGCACCCTGTTGCCTTCGCCATCTGAATAGCCGCGTACCCTAGCCCGCAGGAGGCGCCGCGCACCAGCAGCCGGTCGCCCGGCTTGAGCCGGAGGCACTCGAAAAGCGAGCCCCATGCCGTGTAATACGTCTCTGGGATGGCGGCGAGTGCGGACCACGGCATGCCCGAGACCGCTTCGGGCAGCGTGAACAGGCGGTCGTTGCGCACGAGGCAGTACTCGGCGTACGATCCGTCCCAGTTGCGGCCCATTCCGCCCATCAGGGCGCAGACTCGCCGACCCCGCTCCATCCCCGAGTCGGACGGGTCTGCGACCTCGCCCATGAGCTCTATGCCCGGGATTACGGGGCGTTTGATGTATCCCGCCTCGATCTCTCCGAGGCGCAGCACTTGCTCGGAATGGTTCATGCCGAATCCGCGCATGCGCACCAGCGTCCATCCGGGTTTCGTCTCGGGCACGGGCACGTCGCAGAGCCGAGCGCGCTCGGCCGGTGTGACCTCGGATATCGAGAGGGCCTTCATCTCGCCGTGCGCCATTTACGCCACCGCCCCTTCGAGCGCCTTCTCGACGGCTGCGACCATGCGACCAGCTGTCGTGCAGGCGCATCCCGCCGCCAGCTGCGGCATCTGCAGCGTATCGTGCGGCGCGGCGTCTGCCGGCACTTCGTGCCAGCATTGCGGATCTTCTCCGTAGAAGCTGCCGTCGGTTCCCCGCGCGACGGCCGGGCAGCCGCGGCACCATGCGAGCAGCTCGCAGCGGCCGCACTTCGAGAACTCGTCGATCTGCCGGTAGTCCTCCATGGGGCCCAGCCAGATGTCCGCCAGCCGCTCCTCGAGGGCGTTGCCCACCTTCGAGCCCTCGACGCGTCTGCATGCGTACACATCGCCCGTGGGCAGGATGGTGAGGTGCCCGCTGCCGCAGTTGCAGCCGTCGTAGACGACGCCCGGCTCGGCCCCATCGGGGATCGACCAGATCCCCTCCTCCCACTCGTAGAGCCGCCACAGGTGGTCCTTGCGGTTGAAGTAGGTCTTGCAGCCAGCGTCCTCGTAGGCCTTGAACTTCTTGTGCGCTGCGTCGAGCACCTTTCGGTATTCCTCAGGTGAGAGGCCCTCCATGTTCTCGCCCGGGGTCGGCACGTAGCGCGAGAACGCGAAGACGTCGGCCCCCGCCTCCACCACCGCGTCGATGATCTGGGGGAGCTCGTGGGCGTTCACGTTGGAAACCGTCGTCATGATGATCGAGCGGATGCCCGCGCGGGCCAGCATCGGGATGCGCGCGAGCGTCTCGTCGTAGGAGCCGGGCTTGCGGAACCAGTCATGGGTCTCGCGCGTTCCGTCGATCGACATCTGGTAGCGCAGGCACCCGCACTCGCGGAGGCGGGCACAGATCTCATCCGCGAGGTGGAAGGGGTTGCCCATGACGGTGAACTCGATGCCCTTGTCCTTCAGGATCTCCATCAGCGTCCAGAAATCAGGGTGCAGGATGGGATCGCCCCCTGTGATGTAGAGGTAGGGCTCGCGTCCGAACGTCTCGCAGAAGCCCTCGATGTTGGCGAGCGTCTGCCGCATCTGCCCGAGGCTCATGCGGTTGAGCTCGACGGTTTCGTTCCCCGAGAAGATGTAGCAGTGCTTGCAGCGTTGGTCGCAGTCGTCGAGGAGGTGCCACTGAAACGAGAAGGTCGGGCGTGCCATGTGCTGGCTCCTTTCGAAGTGGGCGCCCGCTTTTGCGGAAGCCCCTTGCGCTTCTGCTTTTGGCGACTGCCTTAGAAGCGGTCGCTCGCGCCGCAGGCCGAGGGGCGCAGGTCGGAGGCGCCGCAGGCCGAGGGGCGAAGGTCGCTCGCCCCGCAGGCAGAGCTGCGATTGTCGGAGGCTCCGCAGGCGCTGCTGCGGGCGTCGGAGGCGCCGCAGGCGGAAGAGGCGGTCGTGCTGGTCCAGGATGCGAAACGGTCGAGTGCCATGGTCTGTTTCCTTTCGTTCGTCCGCGGACCCTTTCCGCGCCCAATCCAAGTATGCGGGCCCTGTGCTCGAAAGGGAATTTCAATGATGCTATCATTGATGCGATTATAGAATCAGTATTAGGGGGACCGACTGTGACCACGACGCAACTCGAGTGCTTCGTCCAGGTGGCCGACAACCTGAACTTCAGGAGGGCGGCAGACGAGCTGCACCTCTCGCAGCCGACGGTGTCGAAACAGGTCGCCTCGCTCGAGGAGGAGCTCGGCGGCGCCCTGTTCGTCCGCACCACGAGGGACGTGGCGCTCACTGCGTTCGGCGCGTCCTTCCTGCCCGATGCGAGGGAGATCCTGCGGATGTCCTACGCGGCCGCCGAGCGCGCGCGGAAGAAGGCCGAGGGAACGGAGCTCGCCATCGGCTACTCCGATCCGAACGACCTTCTGCGCCTCGTCACAGTGCTTGACAGGCTCCGCACAGAGCACGAGGGCTTTCACGTGACGCTGAGCCTCGGGGCCCGGGATGCGAACCTTGACCGGCTCGTGCGCGAGCAGCTCGACATCGTCCTTGGGTTCAAGAGCACGGTACCGGAAGGCGGCGGCATTCTGTTCAAGCCGTTGATCACAGGAGGGCTCAGCTGCATCGTGCGCAAGGACTCGCCCCTGGCGCCCCTCGACGAGGTGGGCCTCGAGGAAGTCTCCGGCTATCCGCAGATTGTCTGTCTGCCGGCGAACATCCGCAGGAAGGGCTCCGCGGCCCAGGGTGCAATCCCCAGGACCGATGAGGCGGACACCATCACGTGCTCAACAACCACGGAGGCGTTCTGCCTCGTCGATGCGGGCTTCGGCTTCGCTCTCGTTCCGGAGGTCGAGACGATGCCCGATCCGAACCAGAAGGCGCTTGCGTGGTGCGGGAGTCCCGTGGCGACGTTCGGTGCGTATGTCCGCAATGCCAAGCGCGGCGGCCTCGTCCCGCGCTTCCTGGAGATAGCGAGAGAAGAATATGGCGGCTCGCGGTCTGCGGGCCAATCTGTACTCACCTCGAAAAAGTGAGTAATACTCCCCAATAACGAAACGCCACGTGACGACAAGAGAAGACACGAGGCGACAAACTGTCAGCGTGCGGAAACTTGCCTTGTGACAGTTGAGTGGGAATAATTACGTCCTTAAAATTGTAGAGTGCAACACTATTACGTCCATATTATTGCATATTGACGCTATAATAGGGGTGTAATCTATTTAGGAGGGAGTCATATGGAAAGAGCCCTCATGGAAAAGCTGGTCGCATGGAAGGACAGCTCGCGCCGCAAACCGCTCATTCTCAACGGCGCCAGGCAGGTCGGCAAGACGTGGTTGCTCAAGGAGTTCGGGAGACTCCACTTCGAAAACGTCGCCTACGTCAGCCTCGATAACGATTCGCTCGCGCGCGGCTACTTTGAGTCCGGCTTCGACATCGCAAGGATCATCGCTTCGCTCGCGCTCGAGCTCGACATGAAGATACAGCCGGGGGAAACGCTCATCGTCCTCGACGAGGTTCAGGCCTGCCCCAAGGCCATCACGTCCCTCAAGTACTTCTGCGAGAACGCGCCCGAGTACACCGTGGCCGCAGCTGGGTCGCTTCTAGGGATATCGGCAACCGAAGGAACCGGCTACCCCGTCGGCAAGGTCAACACGCTCGACCTCTACCCGCTGACCTTCACCGAGTTCCTCGACGCGACGGGAAACGAGAGGTTCGGAAAGCTCATAAGCTCCGGGGACGCTGAGATGATGAGCGCTTTCTCGGACAAGCTCGCCGAGCTCCTCAAGCAATACTACGTCGTGGGAGGTATGCCCGAGGCGGTGAACGCCTACGTCGCCGAGCAGGACGTGCGCGCCGCACGGGCAGTCCAACAAGAGATCCTGAACGGATACGTGAGCGATTTCGCGAAGCACATACCGCCCCGCCTGCTCGCGCGCACCATGCTCGCCTGGCAGTCAATCCCGGGACACCTGTCGCAGGAGAACAAGAAGTTCATCTTCGGGCAGGTACGCAAGGGCACCCGCGCGGCCGACTTCGAGGAGAGCCTCGCGTGGCTCCAGCAGGCAGGCCTGATTTACAAGGTGCGCCGCGTGAGCAAGCCGCACGTGCCGCTGCCGAGCTATTGCAATATGAGCGCGTTCAAGGTTTTCATGGTGGACGTGGGGCTCCTCGGCGCCATGAGCGGCCTGGAGCCGAGGGACGTCATCGACGGCAACAAGGTCTTCACGGAGTTCAAGGGCGCGCTCACCGAGCAGTACGTCTGCCAGCAGCTCATCTCGGAATGCGGCCTCTCGCCCTACTACTGGTCGGCGGAGAACTCGACAGGCGAGATCGACTTCCTGGTCCAGGACGGCAGCGGCGTGTTCGCCATCGAAGTGAAGGCCGAGGAGAGTCTCCGGGCCAAGAGCCTTCGCGCGTTCAAAGAGGCAAATCCCGAAGTTGACGCGGTGCGGTTCAGCTTGTCAGGCTACCGCGAGCAGGACTGGATGCGCAACGTGCCCCTGTACGCCGTTTCGTGCAAGGGGCTATGGGGCTAGCTGCAAATGAGGAGGTTTGCCATGGCTAGCAGCACCGATTACTTGGAATTTGTACTAGACCTGCTTCGGGACGTCCCGGCGGTCACCCACAGGAAGATGATGGGCGAATACCTGCTCTACAGCGACGACGTGCTGTTCGGCGGGATATACGACGACCGGCTCCTGTTGAAGGACACGCCGGCCGTCAGGGCTGCGTTTCCCGAGGAGCAGGTCCCCTACGAGGGCGCCAAGCCCATGCTCCTCGTCGACAGCGAGGACCCGGCCTGTATCGCCGAAGCGGTAGCCGCCATGCTCGCGGAGTTGCCGAAGCCGAAGAGGAAGCGTTAGCTTCGCGAGACCGAGCGGTCAATGGCGTTCGACCCGATTTAACTGCGCAAGCGTTTCAAAGTGTACTCACCTCGAAAAAGTGAGTAATACTCCCCAATAACTACCTGCGGTTTTAATTACTCCCCGAGGGGTGAGTACAAAAAGTGTACTCAGCGGTGAGTACAGGTGAGTACACCTTTGGAGCCGCTTCTCGAAAATACTCCCCAATAACGAAACGCCACGTGCGTGCACGTGACGGCACGGGAAGGCACGAGACAACAAGCTGTCAGCGTGAGGAAACTTGCCTTGTGACAGTTGAGTGGGAGTAAGTCCAGCTAGTGCATTCTTTTAGCATCTAGTGGTAACTAGTAGTACCTGGTCTCATCTTTTGGGAAACGGCTCCCCGCTCACGAGGCGGAGAGCTTTCTCTATATCCTGCAACCTCTCGATAGTATCACGGTATCGTGATATAATGTCAGAAACGAAAGGAGCTTAGATACCGACGCTTGCAAGGTTCTACGGGATAGTTATCCGGATGTACTTCCTGGGATCGGAGCACAACCCGCCGCACGTGCACGCGATTTACGGCGAGGACACCGCGGCCATTGATATCAGGACAGGCGAGTGAATTGACGGAAACCTGCCCGCACGCGCCGCCGACATGGTGCGCGAGTGGATAGGAATGCACCGCTCCGAGCTCCTTGAGATGTGGGAGACCCAGGAGTTCAAGAAGCTCGACCCGCTCGACTAAGGAGGCATGCGATGAACTTCCACAAGGTAAAGGACGTCTCCGCCCTGCCCGGTCTGAAGCTGAGCGTGCAGTTCTCCAACGGCATCACGAAGATCTACGACGTGGCTCCGCTCGAGCGGCGCTTCCCCGCCTTCAAGGCGCTGGAGGACGAGACGCTGTTCGACTGCGTCGAGGTGGACCAGGGCGGCTACGGCATCGTCTGGAACGACGAGCTTGACCTCTCCTGTGACGAGCTGTGGGATAACGGGGTGGAAGTGGCGACGCCCTTCGACGGGCTCATGTCGTTCTCTGACGCCAGCGAGCTCTGGGGCTTGAGCGAATCCACGCTGCGCAAGGCCATCGTGTACGGAAAGATAGTGCCGGGGGTGGACGCCCGCAAGTACGGAAAGCAGTGGGTCGTCAACCGCGATGCTATGGTGCGCGAGTACGGCGAGCCTGTTGGCGTATGATCCGCAGCCTCGTTAACTGCCAAGTGCTAGGCCGATCGGGAAATACGTGCATCCGATACTTGGCCAGAAGCGCTCGCTGGATGCATCGGAGTCCATCTCGGAAAAGCTCGAAGCCAGACCCATCTCGCCGATGAACGCCTGCGGTCGGTCGACGCCCTCAAGCGCCATGGTCGGGTTGTCCTTGTCCGCGACGTTCGCGTCCTGCACCTCGAGCGCCCATCGGGCGATGTGCCCGGACGCCTCGTGGGCGAGGTGTCGGCAGAACGCCGGACGGATTGGTCCGATGCTTCTATTGAGAGAAAATGCCGCATAAGGCAAAATTGCTCAGCTTCGCGTGCTCGTCGCTGCGTGTTACGAGGGAACGTATCGCGCAGCAGGAGCAAGCCTGGAAGTCTGCTTCTGCGAGCTCGTCTAGACTGACTGCGCTCGTTTTAGCCGGCAATCCCACCCAACATGCGGCCCGATACCAAGGCCGCCAGTTCCCGTGGGGTTTCTTTCCAGCCACTGCGCGCCCATGTGACGAACAAACCGTAGAGACCGTAGGCGAGAAAAGCGGCCTCGTAGCTCCCCTCGCGTCCCAGGTCGGCGTCGCTTACGATCGTTTCGAACGCGGCAAGGATGGCATCCGTGCGGCGTTGCTCGATTATGAGGTCGTTTTCCGCGCGCAATGACAGGCAGAACTCGAAGTAGCGCAGGGCACGCTCGGGATTCGAGAACGCGAGCTCCTTCAGGCGGTGCTCTTCCTCGTAAGCACGCCACCGGCGAACGAGGCAGGCGGTCAGCAGCTCCTCCTTAGACGAGAAGTTGCGAAAGTACGTGGCCCGGCCCACGCCCGCCCTTATGGCAAGCTCGTCGATGGTCACCTTTCTGATGTCCTTCTCGGCCATGAGCGAGAGCAGGGCTGGCCCCAGCATGTCTGTGGCATATGCAGACACGACAGACCTCCTGATACGAAAGCAGCCGATGGGTATCGTTCGCGCGTGTGGCATCGAACCGATTGTTGAACGGACGATGCGATTGTATCAACGGCAATGAATCAAGGACGTTCTTCAGGGGGTCGAGATGAAAGAGAAGACAAAGAGGCGTCTACGGCTGCTCGCAAGGGTGGTCGGCGGAATATGCGTTGCTCTTGTCGCGCTCGCTCTGGTGCTGGCTACCCATACACAGATTGTGGTTGGGGCAATCCAGGCGCTTTCGGCCGGTACGGTCAAGACGACCAACACCTATGAACCTGAGGGCGAGCCCATGGATGCGGTGCGGGACAACGGTCAGCGCATCATTACCGAAATCGCCTACGCCGACGAGTACCCCAACAGCTTTCTAGACATTACCTACCCTGACTCGGATACCTCCGTGCGAAGGCCCACGTTGGTCTATTTTCACGGCGGCGGTTTCTTTGGGGGCAGCAAGAGCATGGGCGATCCGCTGGCATCGAGTGATGTCACGTCGCTTCTGGACGACATCTGCGTGGCCGGATACAACGTCGTGAATGTGGACTATGGACTCGTGCCCGACTGCCGTTTTCCAGTTCCTGTTATACAGGCAAATCAGGCACTGGCCTGGTGCGAGTCGCATGCGGACGAGTATGGCCTCGACATGGATGATGTCATCATCATGGGCTCGTCTGCCGGTGCCATCATAACCAGCCAGCTGGGTGCCGTTCTCTCGAACCCAGAGTATGCCGCCGAGCTTGGCATCGAGCCTTCACTAGAGCGAGAGCAGGTGACAGTCGTCGTGATTGACGACGCACCGCTCGTCTACGACGAGTTCTCCCTGGGCACCAAGGTCCTCATAGGCAATTACGTTCGCGGCACGATCTTCCTCAGCAAGGAGGAGATCCATCGCTACGATGCCACCCAATGGGTCACCTCGGACTACCCGCCCACGGTGCTTCTTGGTAGCGAATACCACAACGACATGAGGCACGTGGATGCAGCGCTTTCGGAGGCTGGGGTCACGCACGAGCTCATCGACCCGCTGGCCGAACGTGGCCTGGAGATGCCGCACTGCTTCGTGGCTGCTGAGCGCTCGGACGAGGTCGCACGGGATGCATTCGAGAGGATGCTGGCCTTTCTCGCCAACCAAACGAACTAGATATCGGCGGATGCGGAACTGTCTGACAGAACAGTCTTGACCCTGACGTAACGTCATGGTTTAGAGTGTGCCCAAGACGAGCGAGGGGGAGGTTTCGTGAGAACCGTGCATGAAGTCAGCGAGCTCGCGCACGTGAGCGTGCGGACGCTGCACCACTACGACAAGACTGGTCTGCTTCGGCCAAGCGCCCGCAGCGAGGCGGGCTACAGGCTCTACAGCGACAAAGACCTGGCGCGGCTGCAGGAGATCATGCTCTTCCGGGAGCTGGAGTTCTCGCTCGCCGACATAGGAGCAGTTCTCGACAGCCCGGACTTTGACCTGAAAAGGGCGCTCGACCAGCAGATTGAGCTTCTGGAGCTTCGCCGGGAGCACATCGGAAACCTGATAGACATGGCAAGGGCCATGAGGGACGGAGGGGAGGGCGCCTTGGAATTTGGGCCGTTCGACACGAGCAAGCTGGACGAATACTCCGAGCAGGCGAAGGCGTCGTGGGGCAAGACCCCGCAATGGAAGGAATATGAGGAGAAGTGGGCCGGAAGGTCGAAGGGGGAGCAGGTCGCGATGGGCAGGAGCCTGATGGAGCTCTTCGTGCCGTTTGGGCGGATGTCCGCCGAAGGCGCCGACCCCTCGTGCGAGGAGGCGCTGGATCAGGTCGCAAAGATCCAGGGATTCATCACCGAGAACTATTACGACTGCACTAACGAGATCCTGGCGGAGCTGGGCCAGGCATACGGCAGCGGCGGCGACTTCACGCGAAACATCAACGCGGCGGCCGGTCCCGGTGCCGCCGAGTTTGCCGCTGCCGCAGTGCGCGCGTACTGCGACCGAGCGTAGGTTGCGAGAGACCCGTTCGGCAACGCCTAGCTGGCCGCCAGCAGGCGGATGTCCTTCTCGACGTCCGCCATGGTGGTGCGCCGCAGCTGGTTCTCCAGTGTCCGTTGGGCGGCCTCAAGCCTGCCGTCCAGCGCGGCGTGAATGTTGCCGCCCACGGGGCACTGCGGACAGGGGCTCTCGTGAAAGTGGAAGAGCGAGTCCGCGTCACTTTGGTCTACGGCGCGCCACAGGTCGAGGAGGGTGATCTTCTGGAGCGGCCGTGCGAGCGTGATGCCGGTCTTGCCCTTGGTGGAGCTTATGATGCCCGCCTGCTTGAGCATGCCCATGAGCATGCGGACCATGACGGGGCTCGTGCCGATGCTTTCTGCGAGGAAGGCGCTGGCGCGGGGCTTTCGACCGCCGCGGGCTTCTTTGTGGAGGATGCTGGCTGGCACGCCGCCGCCCGCCGCTACGATGACTTCCTGCACCAGCATCGCCACGACCGTATCGTGCTTCTGGAGGTGGGTGTGGGTGGCAACACGCCGGGAATCATCAAGTACCCGTTCTGGCGCATGGCGGCCCAGAACCGCCACGCCATCTACGTGCAACTCAACAGGGGAGAGGTGCTGGCACCCTCGCAGCTGGAGCGGCAGAGCGTCATCCAGGACTGCGATGCCGCAGAGGCTCTTTCCGCTGTGCGCGAGAGGCTGGGGTAAGGCCTCCAGGCCATTTCTTGTTGCACTTCTTGGTAGCGGAATGTAAATGATAAAATATCGATAAGATAACGATATGTCAGGAGGTGCTCATGAACATCCGCCCAGTCTCTGACCTGCGCAATCATTACTCAGACGTCGAGAAGGACGTCGAGGAACATGGTCCCGTCTTTCTCACGAAGAATGGCTATGGCTCGATGGTGGTCATGTCAATCGAACAGTTTGATCGGATCAACGGATCGGTGGATGCTGCTCTCGACGAGGCTGATGTGCAGGCTTCGACGACGTTGCTGCGCTATACGCACGAGGAGGTCTTCGGCTCGATTCGGGAGGGGCTAAATGCCAAGCGTGCCTGACGGGGTCGAAAAGAGCTATGAGCTGAGATACCTGCCCCTTTTCTGGGACGACCTCAACTCGGCTGTGACGTATATCGCGACCCAGTTGAAAAACCCAGCGGCTGCGGAGAACCTGTTGGACCAGGCTGAGCGGGCAATCCTGGAGCATGCCAAGCGACCAACTTTTGGAACCGTGTACCGTCGGTCGGACGGGAGGCAGGCATATTACTGGTTCCCAGTTGGGAACTATATGGTGTTTTACGTTGTTACGGACAACGTGATGGAGGTTCGTCGCTTCCTTTTTGGCAGTAGGGACCTCACCAGGATGCCGCTTTGAGTTCCCGGGAATAGTCTCACTTGGAGTCCGAAGAGTTTCTTCAGTATCGGTGGGGTAGCTCCGCCTGTGGTCCCGAGGCCCCCGTTCCCTCCAGCGCCTGCGTCACGAGGCTGGCAAGGTTCCTCCTGAAACGCTCGCGATCCTCGTCCGTGAACGCTGCGGGTCCTGACGTCCTACCGCCGGCGCGCCGGAGCTTCTTCTCCTCGTGCCTGATGAACATCGCAGAGTCAATCGTAAGCGGGTTGTAGACGCGCCCGCGCACCCCGATGGCACGGGCCCCTCTGCCCAAGACGATATCGGCCAGTCCGATGTCCTGCGTCACGACCACATCCGCTGGCGTGACGGCGGACGCGATTGCGAAGTCTGCAGAATCGGCTCCGACGCCAACCTGTAGGATTTCGACCCAGAAACCGCGGTCGGGATGGTGCGGGTCCTTCGGACTGCGCGGGTCTTGTGCTCTCAGCCGCCGCTCTAGATTCTGGGTGCTGTTTCCGGCGATGACGCAGGGGATGTTTCGCGCGCGTGCGCAGGCAAGGGCCTCGCGAATTACAGGACACGCGTCGGCGTCGATGTAGATTCTTGTCACGGAAGGCCTGAGACCTAGCGGTTAAGGATAGCTGCCGCTTCGGCACCGGTCATGCCGTCGGCGATGCCGAGCTCCTGTGCCTTTTTCGTCATGCCGGTGATGGGGCTGGCAAGGACCTCGTCGATGCCTGCACCGGCAACGCGTACTGCCACGTCGCCGAGCTGCTCTGCCTTCTCGAGGCTAAGGTACCCGCACATCAGGAAGCCTCGCTTCAGGCGAATCACGATGAGGGAGGCATGCCCCTCTCCTGCGAGCTCCGGCACGACAACCCCCTCCGCCGCGTTACCCGCAATCGTGAGTGCCTGAATCTGTGTCGCCATGGTTGGCTCCCTTCCGAGCTTTGTTTTCTGTGCACATTGTTGCGACACTGATGGGGTTCGTCAACAGCCGCGTTATGCGGTCACTTTGCCAGCGTTGCTCGCAGCTGCTCCAGAAACGCCCCGCACGCGGGCGAGAAGATTCTCAGGATGGGTAGTTCGATGGCACCCCCAGGTTCTAAGAATGGTCCCATTTGAAGTTCCAAGAGTTTCTACGGTTTCTATTTTTTCTAAATTTTCTATATCCTCTATAATTTCTACTAGCGAGTGCAGGGGGAGGGTCCATGTCGGAGCAGCAAAGACTCGTCAATCCGTTTAAGCCTACGGCGGGCATGACACCTCCCGTGCTCATTGGCCGCGAGACCGTGATCGACGACTTCATGGATGGTCTGGACGAGGGGCCTGGCGCACCTGGGCGCCTGATGAGAATCACGGGACCACGCGGATCGGGAAAGACCGTTCTTCTCACCCAGCTGGGTGACATTGCCAACGACCGTGGCTGGACGGTGGTGAACGTCTCGGGTAGGGAACCGCTCTGCGCCTCTATCCAGGAGCAGCTCGCGCATGACACGCGCATCAGGTCGCTCGACATAAGAATCTCGCTGCCCGTCGTCTCCGCAGAGGCACATCTGGGCGGGCCGGCGGAGGAGCTGTCGTTCCGAGAGGTGCTGACCCGCGCAACGCGCTCACTTACGAGTCACGGTTCGGGGCTGTTGATAACCGTGGACGAGGTGCAGGATGCCTCCCGCGACGAGATGGCCACCATAGCCACGAGCGTCCAGTACATGATTCGGCAACAGCAGAACATCAGCCTGCTGTTTGCAGGCATCACGACGGGAGTGCTCGACCTCCTGAACGGAAAGGGGATCACGTTTCTGCGCCGTGCGAAGGCGGAGGAACTTGCCAGTATCCCAACGTATGAGGTTGCCCGTGCGCTCAGAAAGACAATCGAGACGTCTGGCCTGCTAGTTGACGATGATGCACTGTCCTATGCAGCCGGGCAGACGCATGGTTACGCGTACCTGATCCAGCTGGTCGGCTACTACGTTTGGCGAGAAGGACGTCGGCACTCTCGGGAGTCCGTAACCATCACGTTGGCGGACGCCAAGCGTGGTTCCGAGGTCGCGGCGCGGGAGTTCGGCTCATCGGTTTTGGAGACGGCCATATCCGGCTTGACGAAGCCCGCAGTGGACTACCTGCTGGCCATGACCGAGGACGAGAATTCGTCGTCTACGGCAGAGATTGCCCGGCGCATGGGTATGCCGGCATCAAGCGCCAACACGTACCGCAGGATTCTGATTGAGCGACAAATCATCGAGAGCACAGCGCCGGGATTTGTTGCGTTCTCCATTCCGTTCATGCGGGAGTACTTGCTGCAGCACCGTGCGGACATCCTGGCGCGCTACGGGGCATAATTACTGTTGCAGCGTTGCTCGCAGCTGCTCCAGAAACGCCCCGCACGCGGGCGAGAAGATTCTGTGCCTCTTCCACGCAACCACAGATCCCGTGGTGAGCGTAGGCTCCAGCGGTAGGAAGCGCAGTCTGCTGGTCTGCAGCTCCGGCAGGTGGTCGATGCCCAGCACGCATGCGGTGCCCGCCTCTGCCAGGAGCGCGGCGTTTCCAATCAGGTCGAAGGTGCCCACGACGTTCAGCTGTCCCGGTTTGACGAGGCCGTCTGACCAGGTTGCAAGATCAAACGTTTGGTGCGTGGTGCGCGAGCTCACCAGCAGTGGCATCTGCACCAGGGTCTGCGGGGTCACGGACTCCATCGTGGCCCACGGGCTGTGCGTTCCCACCACGACCCCCACGGTGTCGTGCGCCGGCAGCGCCAGGTGGTCGTACTTCTCCACGCTTACGGGTTCGATCATCAGGGCGAAGTCCACAAGACCGCGCTCCAGGCGCTCCTCCACGGCGTCGGCGTTGCCAGTGTAGAGCTGGCAGGTCACGCGCGGGTAGTTGCGACGCAGCTCGGCAAAGGTGTCGGTCAGCACACGCATGGCCTGGGTCTCGCCCGCGCCTATGCGCACGACGCCCGCGACCTCGTGCTGGGTGCCCATCTCGTCCTCGGTCTGCTGCACCAGCTGCAGGATCTCCTCGGCACGCTGGCGCAGGCGCATGCCGTCCGCAGTCAGCATGGTCGCGCGGTTCGTGCGCACAAAGAGGGCGCACCCCAGCTCGCGCTCCAGGTCGGCCATCTGACGTGACAGCGTGGGCTGCGTCACGTGCAGGACGTTGGCGGCCTCGGTCATGTTTTGCTCGCGCGCGACGGCGAGGAAGTATTTCAGGGTTCGTAGCTCCATGGCAATGCCTCAATTTAAAAGTAGATAGAGGGATTGTTTCGCTAGCCGGGGTCCTTCGAAGGCCGATGCCAACAAGAGAAAGCACCTACAGGAGACTATCGTGTGAGCCCGACCTGACCAAAACGAGCTCCAATTCTTCTCTCTCGACCTGGTAGATGAGCAGCCAATCGGCATCAATGTGCAGCTCTCGGTAACCCTTCCAGTTGCCCTTGAGCGCATGGTCTCGCAGCCTAACGAGCGTGGACTCGTCCTCCTCGAACAGTGCTGTGATTGCATCCTGGAGCAGTGCCATGTCGAAATGCTTCTTGCGAAGTTTCTTTATGTCTCGCTCGAATATGGGCAATGCACGGATGGACCTAAGCATCCAAGTCTGCCATCAGGTCGGATACGGATGCGTAACGCTTGCCCTCACCGGCTTCAGCCTGGCGGCGAGCCTCTATGCTGTCGGGGTCCTCGACTGAAGGCCTGAAGGGAAGGGCCTGGTCATGAACCGACTGGCGGAGGAAGATGTTGACCGCCGTAGAGATATCGAATCCCATCTGGTTGAAAAGTTCCTGCGCCTGCTTCTTAAGGTTAGGGTCCGTTCGTATGCTTAGCCTTGCTTCCGACATGATTCCTCCCATCAACTATTCTCAGTACAATGTATACCCATTGTATGTCTATTGGGTGCATCTTGGAGGTCAATGCTGGTGTCGTGACAGGTCTCCCTATGGCATCGGCCGAGTAGTTGCCTCGTCTGGCTACCAGTCTAGGTACTAGATTCTTATCAGTAGAAATAAATAGAGCGTATGACAAAATCACATACATAGGCATTTCACATTTCCAGCTCTTGTCACTACCGTAGTAGCTAGCAAGAAGGGCTGTGCGCCCGAGGACGTAGTCACAACGGAGGTGCCCATGGGACGACGGGTTTTGGTCCTGTACTACAGCTGGTCGAACGGCAACACGGAGCGCGTGGCGCAGGAGCTTGCGGATGCCTGCGACGCCGATGTTGAGCGCATCGAGACCGCCGAGCTCTACCCTGAGGACTACGACGCGACCGTCGACCAGGGCAAGCGCGAGGTCGAGGCGGGCTTCGAGCCCGAGCTGCAGCCGCTGGAGCACGACCCGGCGGACTACGACGTGATTGCCGTGGGCACGCCCACCTGGTGGTACACCATGGCGCCCGCCGTCCGCACGCTGCTGCACGCGGGGGACTGGCGCGGCAAGGTCGTCGTGCCCTTCTCGACCTGCGCCGGCTGGGAGGGCACCGCCCTGGACGATATGGCGGCGCTGGCAGGGGGCGCGCGGGTGGCCGAGCCGCTCACGGTCACGTTTGGGTCCGACGGCGGCGACCGCATGGTGACGGACCCGCGTAAGGTCTTGGATTGGGCTGGCCGCGTGGCAGCCCTGGCATGAGGAGGAACTGACATGAAGCAGACGGCAGGCAGGGACGCGCTGGGCGAGTTCGCCCCCATGTTCGCGCACCTCAACGACGACGTGCTCTTTGGCGAGGTGTGGGACCAGGAGGCCATCTCCACCAAGACCAAGTGCATCGTCACCATCGTGGCCCTGATCTCGCAGGGCATCACCGACAGCTCGCTGCGCTACCACCTGGAGAACGCGCGTAACCACGGTGTCACGCGCGCCGAGGCGGCAGCCATCATCACGCATGCCACCATGTACAGTGGCTGGCCCAAGGGCTGGGCAGCCTTCAACCTGGCCAAGGAGGTCTGGAAGGACGACGAGCCCGTGGCTCAGGATGACGTGCGTATTGCCGACCCGTCGGGCCTTTCCAAGGATTTCCCCAAGGGCGAGCCCAACACTGCCTACGCGCAGTACTTCGTGGGGAACAGCTGGCTGGCCCCGCTGGGCGACCCTCAGCTGGGTGCCGCCAACGTGACCTTCGAGCCAGGCTGCCGCAACAACTGGCACATCCACCACAAGGGCGGCCAGGTGCTCATCTGCATTGCCGGCCGCGGCTGGTACCAGGAGTGGGGCAAGCCCGCGCAGGAGCTGGGGCCCGGTGACGTGGTGAGCATCCCGCCCGAGGTCAAGCACTGGCACGGCGCAGCGGCGGACTCGTGGTTCCAGCACATCGCGCTGGCCGTGCCCGCAGAGGGCGCCAGCGCCGAGTGGCTGGAGCCCGTCGACGCCCAGACGTACGAGCAGTTGGGCTAAAGCCTTCGGCGACACTCGCTGCCGGCCGCCCATATAGACTCCCAAAATATCGAGCCCGTCGCACCTCCATGCACGGAGGCGTGGCGGGTTCTCTCTATTCTTTAAACAGGTCGAGTACGCGCGTGACCTGCTCGCTGGAATCGCTTAGGCACGCGGCAAAGTACGTGGCGCTGGCGCCGGTGTCCCAGATGGGGACGCGCGCGCGATTTCGCTCGGGATGTATCGCCTGCGAGGCCTCCGTCACGAAGTTGAACAGGTCCGACGAGCCAATCAGCTGGTCCAGGACCTGCGGGTCCTGTTGCACGATGACCTGCGAGTCGGGCAGCTTCTCTCGCACGACGTCCATCCAGAAGCCGATGGACTCCAGCACCAGGAAGGGGAGGCCGTTCAGGTCGTCCCAGGTCACGTGGTCGCGCCTCGCCAGATTGCAGTCGGGGGGCATCTCGACCGAAAGGCTCTCCGTCATCAGCTGCTGCGTCCTGATGCTCGGCAAACCCAGGGGGCGAATCAGGACTGCAACGTCCACGCTGCGGTCGAGCAGCGCGCGCTCGAGGTCCTGCTCCGCCATGTATTCGGTCGAGAAGATCGTGCCCGGGTAAGCCGTGACGGTGCGTTGGGTGAGCAGCCACATCGGCGCCGGGGCCACGGTGCCCAGCCGGATGGTCCGCATGCGCTTGGCATGCTCGTCCAGGTTGCCCCGCATCACGTCCACGTCCGCAAGCACCTTGCGCGCCCCGTCGAGTGCGATGGCGCCGGCGTCGTTCAGCGTGACGCGGTTGCGCGTGTGGGTGAAGAGCTCCTGCCTGAGCTCGGTCTCCAGGGCGTGCATGCCCCTGCTGATGGAGGGCTGCGAGACGTGCAGCGCCTCCGCGGCCTTCGACATGGTGCCCGTCTGCGCGATGGCGACGAGCTGGCGCAGCTGCTCGAGTTCCACGTTCTTCTCCATACTATGCATGCCACGAATATTAACTGCTCTTCTCGGCATTGTACTCCTAGGCTTTCAATCCGTAATCTGTATAGCGAACACAGAGAGGCGCAACGGCGAGAGGGTTGGTAGCGCAATGAGGACATGGCTTATCACGGGCGCGTCGAGCCGCTGGGCATTCGGGTGATGGTGCTGGAGCCGGGCGCGTTTCGCACCGAGTTCCGGGTCGCCGCCATATGGCACGAGGACGCGCAGATGGCCGCCCACGAGAAGACCGCCGGTGCATCAAGGAAGAGGCTCGCGGACAACCCCTACAGTCAGCCGGGAGATCCCGCGAAGGCGGGCGAGGCCATCTACGAGGCCGTCAGCATGGCCGAGCCGCCTCGCGTGCTGGTGCTGGGCAAGGGCATGGTCGAGGTCGAGTGCAAGACGCTCGAGGACCGCATGACCGAGATCAAACGCTGGAAGGACATCAGTGACGGCACCGACTTCTAACAAGCGGGCGACGCTTCGTTCGGGCGAAGGGATTGGGTGAGAAGGGCATGGAGTACAGGCAGCTATACAACGGGGTCCGGATGCCCATGCTGGGCTACGGCGTGTACCAGATCGACAGCTCCCAGACGGAACGCTGCGTCCTGGACGCCATCGACTGCGGATACCGGCTGATCGACACGGCGCAGGCCTACGGCAACGAGGAAGGCGTCGGCTCCGCCGTCGCGAAATCCGGCGTGCCGCGTGACGAGATGTTCATCACGAGCAAGGTGTGGGTCACGAACTTCGGCGAGGGCAACACGATGCGCTCGATCGACGAGTCGCTGCGCAGGCTGGGGACGGACTACCTGGACCTCATGCTGTTGCATCAGGCCTATGGCGACTACTACGGCGCCTACCGCGACCTCGAGAAGGCATACGAGCAGGGCAAGGTCCGCGCCATCGGCGTCAGCAACTTCGACTTCAACCGCATCCTGGACCTCAGTACGTTCGCTCGCATCAAGCCCATGGTGAACCAGGTCGAGACGCACGTGTACTGGCGGCAGCGCCAGAACCATCAGGTCATGGAGGACCTGGACATCGCGCACGAGGCGTGGAGCCCATTCGCGGAGGGCGCGAACGGCTTCTTTAGGGATCCGATCCTGACGGCCATCAGCCAGGGGCACGGCAAGACCGTGGCACAGGTGGCGCTTCGCTACCTCATGGACCTGGGCGTCATCGTTATCCCCAAGTCCGTCCACAAGGAGCGTATGGAGCAGAACTTCGACGTGTTCGACTTTGAGCTGACGGACGAGGACAGGGACAGGATCGCGCGGATGGACGCGGACAAGTCGGTCGTCCTGGACCACCGTGACCCCAAGACCGTCGCCTGGCTCATGGGCCTCTTTGCGAACGAGCCCAAGCAGGCGTAGCACACAATAAAAGAAGTAACTTCCTAGGTGGAGGCATCCATGCAGTACCTGACCATGAACGACGGCAACAAGATTCCCCAGCTCGGCTATGGCGTGTTCCAGATGAGCTCGGCCGACGTCGAGAAGCACCTGCCCGAGGCCATCGCCGCCGGCTACACCCACATCGATACCGCGAACGCCTACTACAACGAGGTGGCCGTGGGCAAGGCCATCAAGGCCTCTGGCGCCAAGCGCGAGGACCTCTTCGTGACGTCCAAGCTGTTCCCGCAGGACTACCCGTACCAGAAGTGCAAGGCAGCCATCGACGCGACCTTGGAGCGCCTGGACATGGACTACCTCGATCTTCTCCTCTTCCACCAGCCCTACGGCGAGTACGTCGACGGCTGGCGCGCCATGGAGGAGGCCGTGCGCGAGGGCAAGGTCCGCAGCATTGGCCTGTCGAACTTCAACGAGCGCAAGATTCGCCAGATCCTGGACGTCGCGACCATCAAGCCCGCCGTCATCCAGGTGGAGATCAACCCGCGCTGGAACCAGCACCCGCTCAAGGCTGCCTTTGCCGACGAGCGCTTCGTGTGGGAGGGCTGGTACCCGTTGGGTCACGGCGACAAGGAGCTGCTGGCGATGCCCGTCTTCAAGGAGCTGGGCGAGAAGTACGGCAAGACTGCCGCGCAGATCATCCTGCGCTGGCACATGCAGGAGGGCAACGTCGTGTTCCCGAAGACGCTGAACCCGCAACACATGGCGGACAACGCGGACATCTTCGACTTCAAGCTCACGGACGACGAGATGGCCGCAATCAACCGGATTCCCCAGAAGCCGTACTACACCGTTCCCGACGAGGCGCCGGCGTGGGTCTGGGGCCCCAACGACTACTCCCAGCAGGCGTAATATGGGGCGACTCGATACATTTGAGACGGACGGGACCATCCGCAACGCGGGTGGTCCCGGCTGTGTGGAGGGAATGCCTTGGCAAGAAAGCATCACGAGATACAGTTCCTGACGGGAAACCTCTGGACGAACGTGCTGCGCTTCGCCATACCGGTCGCCCTTACGAGCATCCTGGAGCAGCTCAGCAGCCTGATAGACACCGTGATGATTGGCCGCCTGATGGGTCCCGAGGGCACCATAGGCATGGCTGCGGTGGGAGCGAACACCCAGGTCACGAGTCTGATCATCGTGCTGTTCGTGGGGGTTTCGCTCGGCACCAACGTCACGGTGGCGAGCGCCCTGGGTGCGGGCAACTACGACGCCGCGTCGAGGGCGGCGCACACCTCCATCCTGATGGCGCTGGCGGGCCTGGCGGTAATCGTGTTGGGCGAGCTGGTGGCGCAGCCGGTGCTGGTTCTTTTGCAGGTTCCGCCCGAGACGCTGCCCGACGCGGTCCTCTTCCTGCGGGTGTTCCTGCTTGGCATGCCGTCAATCCTGCTGTACAACTTCGAGGCGGCGATACTTCGCGCGGACGGCGACGCGCGGCTCCCCATGCAGGCGCTGGGCCTCTCGGCCGCGTTGAACGTCCTTCTCGACCTGCTCTTTATTGGGGTCTTCGGTTGGGGCGTCGTGGGCTCGGCCATCGCGACGGACCTGTGCTACACCACCATCGCGGTGCTGCTGTTCGTTCGTCTGCTGCATCTGGACTCGCCGGTGCGCATAGACCCGCACCGCCTGCGCGTGGACCGGAAGAGCCTGCGCACCATCGTGCATATAGGCCTTCCCGCCGGCATCCAGAGCGCCGTGTTCTCCATCGCCAACATCGTGATCCAAGGCGCCATCAACAGCCTGGGCACCGAGGTCATGGCCGCCTCCAGCGCCGGCATGAACATCGAGTTCGTGTGCTACAGCCTGCTGAACTCGTTCAGCCAGGCATGCACCACGTTTGTGGGGCAGAACCGAGGCGCACGCAACTACGGGCGGTGCCGGAAGACCATGGGCGTGTGCCTGGGGGAGGGCGCCATCGCGGCAGCCTTGCTGATAGCCTTCGCGGTGTTTTTGGGCCGGCGGGTGCTGGGGCTCATAAACCCGGATCCCGCCGTGGTTCAGTACGGCTACATGCGTCTGTGCACCATATTTCCGGCCTACGCGTTCAGCATGGTCTACGAGGCCATAAGCGGCTACCTGCGCGGCTTTGGCAAGTCCACGCCGCCTGCGCTGACCACCATGATCGTAATTTGTGGTCTGCGCTTCTTCTGGATTGCGGCCGTGTTTCCCGTCAGCCACACGTTCCAGACCATCATGAACATCTATCCCATCAGCCTCGGGCTTAACTGCGTGTGTCTGATTGCGCTGCTGCTGATACTGCATCCCGTGAGGACGCTGACCAAGAAGGGTGCACGTGCGGCGTAGGAGTCCCCGGCCGGGCGAGGTGCGTGCCCGGCGGAAGATTGATTAGTAGTGACGGTGAAAATCATTCAGTAAGAAGCGAGGAAATTAATCAATAGAAATGCTCAAAATCGTGCATTAGATGGCGATAAAATCAATCAGTAGATTCGGATAGAATCAACCAGTCGCTGGCAGGACGGGTCGCGCTCCTGTACCTCTTGCCTCTCTCGCTCCAGGAGCTCGATGACGCCAGGTTGGGACCCAGTAGCGCAGAGGGCTGGCTCTTCCTTGGTGGGTACCCACGGCTGCATTCGGCCTCGATTCCGCCAGAGACGTTCTTCTCCAACTATGTCCAGACCTATGCTGAGCGTGACGTCCGCAGGGAGCTTGGTGTTCGCAAGGTGCGGGAGTTCACGACGTTTTTGCAGCTTTGCGCCTTGCGCACTGGGCAGCAGCTGAATATCAGCAGCTTGGCATCCGACTGCGGCGTTGCGATGAACACCGTTCGCGAATGGCTGTCGGTGCTTGAGGCCAGCGGAATCGTCTACCTGCTTGAGCCCCTCTTCAGCAACAGAAGTAAGAGTCTTACCAAGGCCCCGAAGCTCTATTTTCTGGACACGGGCCTTGCTGCGTACCTTATGGGAATTCGCTCGGCTGACGAGCTGCTCCTCAGCGAGTTTAGGGGCGCGCTGTTCGAAACCGCTGTCATTGCCGAGGTCCTGAAAGCCGGTTATTCGCTGGGCTCCAAGCCCGAGCTCTCGTATTGGAGGGACGCCAAGAAGCGCGAGATAGACCTTGTGGTTAGGAGGGGGCTGCGGCCTGCGAAAGCTATAGAGATCAAGTCATCTGCCACGTATAAGTCACGCTTTTTTGACATGCTCAGGCAGGTTGCCCCCTCCGAACTGGGCCTAGACGAGAAGGACTGCTATGTGGTCTATGCGGGTGATGAGGAGCTGCACCCTGCGGGTGGCAGCCTCGTCTCTTACCGCAAGCTGCACAAGCTTGTGCAGGAGTGGTTTCGCATCTAGCGGTGCTGCTCCACAACCGTGACGTGGTTGGCGCCAGACACGACTGCGTGGCCCTGCTACATGCTCTCGCGGAGGATCTGCGCGACCTCGTCTGGGGTCAGGGGATGGTAGCCGCCGGTGAGGATGAAGGTGCCCTTCACGGCATCGTCGACTATGTCCTCGGTGAAGCCGAGCTCGCTCAGGTGTTTGACCACGCCAATCTCGTCCATCCACGCGCTCATGGCCTCGAGGCCGGCCTGGGCCACCTCGAGCTCGGACTTGCCGGAATCGTCCACGTCCCACACCACATGTGCGAAGCGTGCGAACTTCTCAACGCCATAGGGCATGACCAGGCGGTAGTAGGGCAGGCTCACAGCAGAGAGCGTCATGCCGTGCGTGGCATTGGTGAGGGCGCCCACGGCCTGTCCAATCATGTGGACCTCCCAGTCGGTTGCCTTGCCGCAGGCGATAGTCGTGTTGAGCGCCCAGGTGCAGACCCAGGAAATGTCGGAGCGGGCCTCGTGGTGGGGTCCTTCACGGCGATGCGGCTTGCGTGGACGAGGCTGCGCATGAGGCCCTCGGCCATGTAATCAGAGGTGTTGTCGTCCGTGCCGGAGAAGTACTGCTCGCAGATGTGGTTGAAGGCGTCGTAGATGCCGGCACGCATCTGGTAGTCCGGAACCGTGAAGGTGAGCTCGGGGTTCACAATGGCAAACTTGGGCATCACCTCGGGGCCAAAGACGTGACCGATCTTGAGACCCTGCTCGTGGTTGGTGATGACGGAGCCGGCGTTCATCTCCGAGCCGGTGCCGCTCATGGTGAGGATGTCGCCAACAGGGATGATCCTGCCGTCGGGACTCTCCATCTTGAGGTAGAACTTCTCCCACGCGTCGCCGTCGTACCAGGCGCTCACGGAGACGCCCTTCGCGTAGTCGATAACCGAGCCGCCACCCACCGCGAGGATGAGGTCCACGTTGTTCTCGCGCGCAATCCTGCGGCCTTCGTTGAGTTTCTCGACGGTGGGGTTGCTCATGACGCCCGGGTCCTCGAACATGTTCTTTCCCGCGGCGGTGAGAATGGCGACGATTTTGTCGTAGAGACCGGATCGCTTGATGGACCCGCCGCCGTAGGCGAGCATGACGTTGGGGCCAAAGCCTTTGAGCTCCTCCCCGAGCTGGTCGAGGGAATCTGGCCCAAAGTGGACGCGGACCGGGTTGTGGTAGGTAAAGTTGCCGAGCATGGTGCTCCTCTCGCCGTGGGCTTTCCTGGGATGGGCGCCCTTCTCGGTTGCTGTTGTACTATCTAAACCTGACTTTAGGTCAAGAGCATTTGTATGAGAATTGCTGTGGCAGGCTTTGCGGAGCGGCGAACATGTGGGGCATTACCGTGGCAGCGTACGTTTGGAGCGGTATCCCCTGGTCTCCAGTCGTACTATGAGATGTCGCCTGGCCGACGCCTCCCGTCGGTTGGCCCCAACAACGAGGGAAGGATGAGACATGATTGCTTTGGGCTGTGACCACGGTGGGTTCGAGCTCCTCCAGGAGGTCAAGGCACACCTGGACAAGCTTGGTTTTCAGTACAAGGACTTTGGCACCTACAGCACCGAATCCGTTGACTACCCGGACTATGCCGCAAAAGTTGCGCGCGCGGTTCAGAGCGGCGAATGCGACCGCGGCATCATCATCTGCGGTACCGGCATTGGCGTCTCCATCGTTGCCAACAAGTTCAAGGGCATCCGCGCGGCGCTGTGCGGCGATTGCTTCTCGGCCGAGGCTACGCGCCAGCACAATGATGCCAACATCCTCACGATGGGCGCGCGCGTGACCGGTCCTGGCCTTGCGCTCAAGATTGTGGACACGTTCCTTGATACGCCGTTCAGCGGCGATGAGCGCCACGTCCGTCGTATTGCGAAGATCTCCGCAATCGAGGACGAGCAGTAAAGCGTTGACATGTGGCGCCGTCGGCTAGGGCCGGCGGCGCCACTGGGTGACGCATGGGGTTGTGGCGGTTATTCTCAGCGAGGCTCCGCCCACGCCCGTGGCAGGGGCTATTGCGCCGCCTGTTCCGCGGCGTTGCCTGCGGCCTCGCGCTTCTCGCCAAACAGGGCGCCAAAGACCCCGCGCACGATTGGTCCTGCGACAAAGAACTGCCAGAAGAACGCCATGGGTAGGTTAAGAACGGTAGTCTGGATCCACGTTGCGAGAATGTTGACGTTGGCGGGGTGCTTGATGATCAGCGTGGCAGCGAGGCTCATGAGCGGGCACATG
Source organism: uncultured Olsenella sp. (assembly GCA_900548775.1). GTDB lineage: Bacteria > Actinomycetota > Coriobacteriia > Coriobacteriales > Atopobiaceae > Tractidigestivibacter. The sequence continues at coordinate 5,072 of URLM01000017.1, read as the reverse complement.
AGCTGGACGCTGAGCGCGGAGATTGCGGCGACCATCGCAAAGGGCGTCTGGAGACGCGGGCCGACTAGCTTTGCCGCACGACGTGACGCAATGGGGGGAGACCACGAGCATGTCGAGAAGAAATGCGATTGGTCCCATAAAGGCAAGCTCGGGCAGGGCCTCGACAAAGACGAAGTTGGACAGGCCGCCGACCTCGAGCGTGATGTTGTAGCAAATCATCCCATACACCATGACAAGAACCATCATGAGGGTGAAGATAGCAGTCTGGATGCGGTTTTTCGGCATGTAAACCTCCCGGGTTGATGCAGTGTTGTTCGTTATCACCGGGAGGGTGTGCGTTTCCAAGGATACCTGCAATGAGTTGTGTCCCAAAGACCCTAGCATGTCTCGCGCCCTGCCAAGGGGGTGCTGCTTGCGACGCGGACAAACTCTTCATAGGTTTTGTTGGGTGTCGGCGGCGGGGGAGGCGGCGTTGTTGCGCCGCGGTTGGCGCCGCAGCGGCGGTTTCGTACGCACCTGCTGCGGGGATGCGCCCCGTGGCGCCGGGGCGCCACAGCAGCGATTCCCGCAATTCCGTCGGGACCCCCTCGCGGGAAGGCAAAGGCGATAATCCTGGACGCTTAACCCGCACTATGATGCTTGCTAAAAGCGCGTGGAGATGCTTACGGTGCTGGGGGCGGTTCAGACGTTCGATACCTTTGAGAAGAGAGACGAGAACCCGCGGGCAGACCTTACGGGCGAGGCGGCCGGCCTGCGCTGGCTTGGTGAGGCCGAGAAGGACGGCGGCCTTGTGTGCTCGCGCGTTGTGGAGGCAGGCGCCCATCGCCTGCTTGAGGAGCGTATCGAGGAGGGCACACCCACGCGGGAGAAGGCCCGGCTCGCCGGCGCCGCCCTCGCACGCACGCATGCGGCTGGTGCGTCGTGGTATGGGTGCCCGCCGCCGGCCTGGAATGGCGACGGCTACGTGATTGGCTGCTCCCTCACGCCCGTGGTGCCTGCCGAGCCAACCGAAGCCACCAAGGGGTGGGGCGCCGTCTGCGCCACGTCGCGCGTGATGTCTCACCTGCGCACGATTCGCAATGACGGCCTGGTAGACGCTTCGGAGGCACGTCTTCTTACCCACGTGGCCGATCGCATGGCGGCGGGGGACTTCGACTCTCCGGAACCGTCGCTTGTCCATAGCAAAGGGCATCGCTGCTCGCGCATCCACGGTGACCTCTGGGCCGGCAATCTCCTCTGGGCCGCCGAAGGCTCACGTGCCGCCGCCACTGGTGCCGCGCTTATCGACCCCATGGCGTCGGGCGGCCACGCCGAGACCGACCTCGCCATGCTCCAGCTCTTTGGCTGTGCGTACCTGGATGACCTTCTCGCCGCCTACAACGAGGTGTCGCCGCTGGCAGACGGATGGCGTGATCGCGTGGGCATACACCAGCTAGTTCCGGTGCTTCTGCATTGCGTGCTCTTTGGCGAGAGCTACGTGGGCCTCGCGCTTTCCATCGCGCGACGGTATGCGTGAGGCGTCACACATTCGGGCTTCGGGGCTCCTTTGGGGACGAGAAGCGTCACACATTCGGGCTTCGGGGCTCCTTTGGAGACGAGAAGCGTCACACATTCGGAGGACGAATCTGTATCATCCTGCGCGCGATACACATTCGTGTACGAATCTGTATCGGTGGGGGGACGACGGGCCCGGCGAAAAGGGGCGTCGGGTTTTCTCGGCGCCTACTCTTCGACTGCCTGCGGCTCCATGGGTGCACCGCTTGACAGGTGACGCTTGTACTCGGTGCCCCAGACGCGCAGCGAGTCCAGTACGGGCTGAAGGCTCTTGCCCAGCGGTGTGAGCGAGTACTCCACGCGCGGGGGCACCTCGGCGAACACCTCGCGGTGCACGAGGCCTGCCTCCTCCATGGTCCGCAGCTGGCTGGTGAGAACCTTCTGGGAGATGTGACCCACCGAACGCCGCAGCTCGCCAAAGCGCTTTGTGCCATCCATGAGGTCGCGCAGGATGAGCACCTCCCACTTGTTTCCAATGAGGGTGAGCGTGGTCTCCACCGGGCATGCCGGCAGCTTGTTGAGAAGATCGTCGTTCTGAGACATACCTGGTTACCTCCAATAGTTACTAATGGGTACTTACAGCACTTTATTGTGCTTACTTTCCAATATGCACCACTCACTCTAATGTTGCAAGCGTCAGGAGGGCGACGGCAATGGGCCGGCGCCAGAACCGAGAGGGGACCACCATGAGCCAGAACACTACCAAGAAGATTGCCATTATTGCAGCTAATGGTCGCGTGGGAAGCCTTGTTGTGGCGGAGGCTGTGCGCCGCGGGTTTGATGTCACCGCAATCGCCCGTGAGGAGAATCGCACGCAGGCGCAGCACTTCCTCAGGGGGGGACGCGCTGACGATTGGCCGCGAGAAGCTCGAGAGCTTTGACGCCGTGGTCGACGCCGTGGGCGGCTGGAGCGAGGACACGCTGCACCTGATTCCCGACGCCGCCAAGCACCTGGCTGACGTTCTCCCCGGTACCGATGTGCGCCTGGTGGTCGTTGGCGGCGCCGGGTCGCTCTTCGTTAACCCCGAGCATACCGTGACCCTTGCGCAGACGCCGGACTTCCCGGACGCCTTCAAGGGCGTTGCGGCAGCGCACCAGCAGACGCTCGACGCGCTGCGCGGTCGCGATGACGTGCGTTGGACGTACCTCTCGCCTGCGGCTGATTTCCAGGCCGAGGGCGAGCGCACCGGCGAGTACACCCTTGCCGGCGAGGAGTTCACGCCTAACGAGAAGGGCGAGTCGGTTGTCTCGTACGCCGATTACGCCATTGCGCTTGTCGACGAGATTGAGTCCGGCGAGCACATCCGCGAGCGCATCTCGGTTGTGAGCAAGTAGGTTCTGGCGCACTGTCGGGCGCGACGCCGATAGTGACTTCTCGTGCGTGATGGCTGCGATAACCGCCCTTCAGGAGAGAATGTGGCGCCGGAAGGGCGGTTTAGTGCGCACTTGCTGCGACAACCCATGCTCCGGTGCAAAAATGACGCCGGAGCACGGGTTTAGTACGAAGGGGGGTGCGGCAATGGCCCCTCCGGCGTCCGAATGGCGCCGGAGCGGAAGCTTCCTACGAAGTCCCTCCGGAAAACTGCCCCTCCGGCGTAGCGTTGCCCGTTGCCTGCGTGGACTCCTGGGGTAGAACCTCAACAGTTCCGACCTGCTTTGTGCGTCTCGGCGTGCGGAGCCAACCGAAGTGGAGTGATTGCATGGGCGAGAAGATCGATGTGCTGGAACACGCGGGCGAGATCCTGCCCGCTGTTAACAAGGGTGTGCTGCTCACCAGCGCGGCAAACGGGAAGGTCAACACCATGACCATCTCGTGGGGCACGCTGGGCGTGGAGTGGGCGCGACCGGTGTTCGTGACCTTCGTGCGTGAGGGCCGCTTCACCCGTACGCTGCTGGACGAGACGGGCGAGTTCACCATCGGCATTCCAGGGGAGGGGTTCGACCGCAGGATCCTTGCCCGTGCGGGCAGCGTAACCGGCCGCGATATCGACAAGATTGCCGAGCTGGGGCTGCACACGGTGGAGTCGCAGGTGGTGTCCGTGCCTGCCATCGCCGAGACGGCCCTCACCCTTGAGTGTCGCGTGGTGCACCGTCAGCTGCAGGATCGAAGCGCACTCCCGGCGGACATCCTCGAGCGCTTCTACCCACAGGGCGTTCCCAGCACCAACTGCGACTGCAACCACGACATGCACATCGCCTACTACGGCGAGGTCGTGGCCGCATACGCGATGTAGTGCAACGCTGCTCCGTCTCATGCGTGACGGAGCAGCGTTGCACTTGTCGCATTTCTCGTTGGGGGGCGGCACACCAGAGTGCGGGGCCGGGTCCTACACCAGCTGGATGTGCTCGATGTCCTCGCGCTGAGAGGTGCGATACAGCACGAACTTGTGGCCAATCACCTGGACGACCTCGGCGTGCGTGGGGCGGGCGAGCGCGATTGCCGCCTCGCGGGTGTTCATGCCCGAGGTGCCCTGGACAGAGCACTTGACCAGTTCGTTTGCCTCGAGCGAAGAGTCGGTCTGGCGCACGACGGCGTCTGTGATGCCGGCCTTGCCAACGCCGATGGTCGCCTCGAGTCGGTTGGCCATGCTACGGAGCTGGCGAATCTGACGGCCGGTGAGTTCCATGGTTCCTCCTGTGTGGGAAGGTCGGGTTTCGAAGCGCGCGGCTTCGGAGCGCGGGCTTCTCGCTGTTGATAACGGTATGGCAGGTTACCACGCGCGGATGTCTGCAGGCGCTTGCTGGACGACCTTCTCGCTACCTGCAGATTCCGATTGGTCAGGAGCGCGTAATCGATCGGAATCTGCAGCAGGGCTGCCGTCACGTTGGCGCTAGGCCTTCTCGTCTGTCTCCTGGTGCGCCGCGTCCCACAGGCGACGGGCATCCTCGGGAAGGCCCTCGGGTATGGTGGCCGCAAAGTCCTCGTTTCCCTGCTCGCAGGCCTTGCCGTAGTACCAGCACTTCCAGCTGAGCATTGCGCGCGTACGCTCTAGTTCGGCGATTTTCTCGTCGACCTCGCGCCGTTGCTCACGGAACAGCTCCAGGCGGTCAGCGTACGTGCTTGGCCCCTCCTGGCACCAGTCCATGAACTTCTTGATGTCACGAATCTCAAGCCCGGAGCGCTTGAGGCACTCGATAACGCGCAGCGCCTCCAGCTGATCCTCGTCGAAGCGGCGCGTTCCCGACGTGCGGGTCAGCCCAGGCAGTAGCCCCACCTTGTCGTAGTAGCGCAGCGTTGACACAGGCAGGTCGAACATCTGCGACACCTGGCCGATTGTGTACATCTCTCATCTCCCGATCATGAACCTAAAGTTAGGTATACATTTTACAATGCTTCCCGAGCGCTTACAAACTTGTGTCCGCTTCTTTCTGACACCGCTTGCGGGGTCGTGTCGCCACCAGCCCACGCAAAAAAGCCTCCAAGCTGAGTGCCCTGTCCAAAATTTGCGGTTGCCGGCCAAAATTTGGGCTCTTCGCTGTTTCTAGTGGGTAGCGGATGAGACGGCCAGCTGGGCCGA
>URLM01000016.1 GCA_900548775.1 uncultured Olsenella sp. | reverse complement strand
CAACTGTCTTGTAGTTACAAAAGCTATCTCGACTCCCATGTGCTCCAGAGCATTCTGCCGGGCCACATCCTCCGGAATCCTCCACTCATGAGGCTCCTTCCCGGTGTACTCCAGCCCATAGTTCGCCATGAGATAGTGCAGGTCAATGCTGCCAAAGGTAGTTCCGGTGATGCTCGCGGCAAACTCATCAAAGGGTACCTTGCTGTTGAGCAACGCGTGAGGGCACCCAAGGCCATCCAGACGCCGAGGACGCGACAGGGCAATCTCAAGCTCGGCCTCGCGCGGAGAAGCGGCACCGTCACATACCTGCTTGAGCAGTTGAGAAGCCCTTCTCGCTCCTCGCATTCCACATTCGTGTGCGGCAGAGAAATACGCATTCAACTTGGGTACGTTCGTGAGCTGAGGGCGCTCTGCCAGGCCGTACATCTCGGTCATGTCCTTCGAGTATGTCCCTGTGAAGCGATATGCCAGCTTGATCCAGGAATACTCGTCGAGCGTAAGCGAAAGCTCGAGCAGCGTAAGTTCCGGACTTGCTATGAACACGTTTCCTCGCCCTCGAAGGAACGAGTTTTCCGGCAGCCTGTCGGGTGTCCTGTGATATCTCAGCGAGGAATGCGAGTTTCTCGATGCGTTGCGCGGCACGAGCACATCAAGGTTTTCTTCCTCTAAGCCAAGTTCGCCGAGAGGGAACGAGAGAATCTCCTTCCGGTTTGCAATTGCGCTGTCAAGGTCGTTGATAATTGTTGGAACGAAGTCTCGAAATCCCCTCCGCGCGTTTCTCTCTGCCAGAATGGCCGCGGTCTCGAATCCCAGAACGAGTATCTCCATGGGTGCCTCCTCACGGTTGCCTTTGGTGAAGGGAGACTAGCGCACGGTGCTTGCATCTTTCTGACACCGTACGGACACGCTACTTGCACGCAGCGGGCAGACATCTGACACGCTGTCGCGTTGTCGCTGGTGGGAGGCGGTGTTTCTCGTTGGGAATGCAAAGGGTCTCTCAACAGAAACTCGGGGCGAGAAAAGCGCGACGAGAAATACGCGCGGCTTTCTCGCCCCACAAGTCGGAACCCTCCGGTGTTGGTTGGGTGCTGAAACGCGCTCTCCGGCGAGAAAATGACGCCGGGACGGGGACTTCGGACGGGATTCCGTACGAGACGCGCCCTCCGGAGAAGAAATGGCGCCGAAGCTTGGGTTACCGCGGCGGTCACGTACGAAAGTTCCCTTTCGGCGAGAAAATGACGCCGGAGTATTGGTTCACGACGGATCCCGTACGGGAAGCGCCCTCCGGAGAAGAAATGACGCCGCAGCGTGGGTCTTGGACGGGATTCCGTACGAGATGGGCCCTCCGGCGCCGGATTCTCGCCGGAAGCCCGATTGCCTGCGCCGCAGCTGCGGAAACGCGCCCTCCGGCGCCGAAATGACGCCGAAGGGCGCGTTTGCTACGGACGCGTTACCTGCAGAAACGTGTGCACGTGCACCGTACGAAGGCGTTCACCGTACGAAGGCGCGCGCAGTGCCGGTGAAGAAGTGCCTACTCCTCCGTTGCCGCACTTGGGCGCTCGGGCACGCGTAGCATCACGATGAAGCCGATGATGAAGAGCACCACAATCGAAAGCACGCCCAGCGATCCGTTGCCGGTGGCGGCCGTCATGGTTCCCACGATGAAGGTGCCGAGAATGGCGGCATACTTGCCGAAGATGTCAAAGAACCCAAAGTACTCGTTTGCGTGCTCCTTGGGGCAGAGCTTGCCAAACTCGGACCTCGAGAGCGCCTGCAGTCCACCCTGGAAGAGGCCAACCATGATGGCCAGAATCCAGAACTCGACGGCCGTTCGCAGGAAGAACGCGGCAAACAGCGTGATGAAGGTGTAGCCGGCAATGCCAACCAGGATCATCGTGCGGGTGCCAAACTTGTGTCCCAGCCTGCCGTAGGCGATGGCCGAGGGAAACGCCACGAACTGCGTGACGAGCAGCGCCAGCACCAGCTGCGTGCCGTCGATCCCAAGGTCCGCGCCGTATGAGGTCGAGAGCTTGATGATGGTGTGCACGCCATCGATGTAGAAGAAGTACGCGATGATGTAGTTCCTGATGGAGGGGTCGCGCCAGATGCGCTTCGCCGTGGTGCCAATGCCGCGTACGGCGTTGGCAAATGCGTGCTCCTCGCGCGGCTTGTAGTGGGTCTGCTCGACGTTCTTGAGCATGGGAATCGTGAACGCCACCCACCAGGCTGCCGTGATCACAAAGGAGATCTGCATGGCCGTCTGCAAGCCCATGCCAAATGGCCTCACCAGCACAAACGCCAGGCAGGCGAGAAACGGCACGCAGCTGCCGATGTAGCCCCATGCGTACCCGTTGCTCGAGACGTCGTCCATGCGGTCGTCCGTCGTGGCGTCGACGAGCAGCGCGTCATAGAACACGAACGACGTGTTGAGCGCAACGGAAGAGATCACGTAGATGACGAGAAACGCCATCGCGCCGGTAGGGAAGCCCATCGCCACGCAGGCGACGGCTCCCGTCCCCACGGAGCCAACGATGAACTTCTTCTTCATGCCCTGCTGGTCGGCAATGGAACCCAGGATGGGCATGAGCAGGGCGATGAGCAGTGATGCGACGGTCTCCGCGTAGCTCCAGGCGACAAGGGCCGGTCCGTCTGCCAGTGACTTGAAGTAGATGGGAATGACGCTTGTGGCGAGAAGGACCAGCGCCGAGTTGCCCACGTCGTACATGACCCAGCTCTTCTCGGCCTTCGTCATCTTGAAAGACATGGCAATCCTTTCTGTAGGGTCTTCTCGCCGTGCGTGCAGACACTTCAACACGTTATCGTTTGAGTACCGTCACAAGTTCCGGCGTCTGTCAGGATTATGTAATGGCTTCTCGGCCGTGTTGCCAACCTGCCGCCATTCGGATGCGTTGTTGCCGCAGGCGCGTGACGGCTGGACGTCAGAAGCGTGCCTGAGCGTGCGCCCCGTGCGCCACGCCTTACGCAACGGTCGCTTGCCGCAGCGGGCGCGCACGTGGTCGCTTCTCGCGGGTTGGGGCATAATGGCGGAATGGGCGCGACATGTCTCTCGCGCGAGACAGTGCCTGCCCGCCGGAACCGGAAAGGGGTCATGATGCCAGACATTCTCACGCACGACTTCTTTGCACGTGATGTCGCCGAGCGCGTGAAGGCGGAGCTTCCCCTCGCGACCCTGGACGAACGCGACGCTTTCCTCCTGGGAAGCCAAGGTCCCGACCCGCTCTTCTACATCACGATGTATCCCCTCATGGCCAAGTGGGCAAAGGTGGGGAACCTCATGCACGAGAGGCGCCCCGCACGGCTTCTTGCGGCGATGCGCGAGGCCGTCGACCGCCTTCCCAAGCGCGAGAAGGGTGTTGGCGCGGCGTACCTGGCGGGCTTCACGTGCCACTGGCTGCTTGACTCGACGGTGCACCCCTTTGTGAACGCGTGGGCACGCGACCTCACGCACGCCGGCGTTCCCGGGCTGGGCCCGGAGTTCGACGGCAAGGTGCACATGGAGGTCGAGCGCGACCTTGACGAGGCGGTGCTCTTCCGCAAGACGGGCCAGACGATAGCGGACTATCGTCCGTTTGCGAACACGCTTCATGCGTCGCGAGAGACGCTTGCCATCATCGACAAGCTCTACTTCTATGCCGCTCTGTGGACGTACGACAGGCCCATCGACCCCACGACGTTCTCGGTCTCGGTGAGCTGCTACCGCACCATGCTGCGCCTGCTCTATGCCACGCGCGACCCTCATCGCAACGCAATCGCCACGCTTGAGTGCGCAATCACCGGCGCCCCCTACTCAACGTACCGCGCGCTCTCGCACCGTGTGCGGGCATCTGCATCCTCGGAGTTTGACAATGCCGAGAACCACGCATGGACAAGCCCTGCAACGGGTGCCGTGAGCAGGGATTCGTTTGAAGACCTCTACGAGCGCGCGCTCGACCGTGCTCCCTCGGCCGTCTCGTCCGTGCTTTCTCCTGGGTTTGACGATGAGGCGTCCTGCCTGCTCACGCACGACCTCAACTTCGAAGGCGCGCCCGCTCCTGCAGGCGCCTCACTCGAGTAGGGTGGGGAAGCCGCGTTTTGACGAGTGAGGCAACGCGCCACGTGATGCAGGCGAACAAGAGCGAGAACACCAAACCCGAGCTACTCGTGAGGGCGAGGCTCCGCGCGGCGGGCTACACCGGCTACCGCCTTCACTGGAAGAAAGCGCCGGGCAAGCCTGACATCTGCTTTCCCGGCAGGCGCGTCGCCATCTTCGTGAACGGTTGCTTCTGGCACCGCTGCCCCCACTGCGCGCTTCCTCTTCCCAAGAGCAACGTGGAGTTCTGGAAGGCGAAATTCGAGCGCAACCGCGCGCGGGACGCTCGGGACAACGCCCTGCTCGTTCAGGATGGATGGACGGTCCTCGTGGTATGGGAGTGCATGCTTAAGAAGGGGCGGCTTGAGGACACCATGCGTGAGATCCTCCTCGAGCTCGACCGGGCGAGCGGGGATGCCCCGCGCGTCGCTCGCGTGGTCGAGATAGGCTCCGCTCGCCCCTGGAGGCTTCGCCGAGAGCGGCAAAAGCTACGCTCACGGTATGCTTTGCGCTAAACCAGCCGCAGGTCTAAGCTTGTGTCCATGGCCAACGACGGGGGGGTGCCGCCATGTCGACATACGTATTCTCTGATGTCCACGGGCATCGCGCGACGCTCGAACGCGTACTCGAGCGCGTGTCCCCCGGCTCGGAGGACACCGTCTTCTGCCTGGGCGACATGATCGACCGCGGCCCAGATCCCGTTGGCGTCATGCGCGTCACGCGCACGCTCCCCAACGTCTGCGTGCTCAAGGGCAACCACGAGGACCTCATGCTCGACGCCCTCGGCCACGAGAGCGACGTCGTTTCTCAGGCAAACTGGGCGATCAACGGCGGCATGGCCACGCTCTCCGGCCTCCGGGGGCTCGAGGATGATGAGACGCGCGAGCTTGTGGATTGGGTTCGCGGGCTTCCGCTCCTCGCCCACACCGAGGTCGCTGGCCGTCGCTTCATCCTCGTCCACGCGGGGATTCGCCCCGGTGGCCAGCTGCCTGCGGACGGCACTTGGAACAATGACGCAGTCGACGGCCTTCTCGCCGCGCAGACCCCCGAAGACCTGTTGTGGATTCGTGACGAGTTCTGGTCGGTTCCCACGGGTCTTCTCGACGAGAGGGGAGAGGGCCCCATCGTCGTTGCCGGGCACACGCCAACGCCCTACCTTGCGGCCATGACCGACGAGCTTGACCGACCTGCGAGAAACGACGACGGCATCGCCCAGATGGTGCGCGTCGGTGCGTGCGATGCCACCGGAGGCGTGGCAGACCGCTGGGACATCGACTCCGGTGCAGCCGGTGGTGCTGGCTTTGGCCAGGTCACGGTCGTTCGCTTGGACGACGGCGAGGAGTTCTCGGAGCCTATCCGCGATGGCGAGTAGTGCATATTGCGGTGAGGATGACCGGTCCTCTCAGCTCGTTGTTCACCCTCTCGAGCCGATATTTGATGAGAAGAGCCGCGTGCTGGTGCTCGGTACCATGCCCAGCCCCAAGTCGCGCGAGGTGCGTTTCTACTACGGCAACCCCCAGAATCGCTTTTGGCGCGTGATAGCCGCGCTGTGGGACGAGCCCGTTCCCACGACAAACGATGGCCGCCGTGACCTGTGCCTCCACCATCGCATCGCGCTTTGGGACGTGCTTGCGAGCTGCAGGATTTCGGGTGCGAGTGACGCGTCCATTCGCGATCCGGCCCCCAACGACGTGGGGAGGATTCTCTCGGCAGCGCCCATCTCGCACGTGTTCTGCACGGGTGGAACCGCTACGAGGCTCTACCAGCGGCTGGTTGAGCCAACGTGCGGCATGCCGTGCGTGGGGCTTCCCTCGACGAGTCCGGCGAATGCGCGCATGCGGCTTGGAGATCTGATTGCTGCATACGAGCCCCTTCGCCGAGCAGCGGAGGGGGAGTAGGACGCGCTTGCGGCGCCGGAAGGCGTATTCCCGCAGGGATAGCGTACGAAGCCTTCGCCCCGGCGTCATTTCGGCACCGAAGGGCCCTTCTCGTACGTAATCCCGTCGGCAACCCCAGCTCCGGCGTCATTTCCTCGCCGGAGGGCGCTTCTCATACAGGATCGCGTCGGAACCCCCGCTCCCGGCGTCAATTCCTCGCCGGAGGGCGCGTTTCCGCAGCAAGCGCGGACACAATCCCCACTCGCGCGCCTGCTTCTCTCCGGAAGACGCGTTCCCGTTGGCCCACGGCGCCCCGACTTTCTGCCACAATGGATGCCCAAACACCAATCGCAGCGCACACAACGTGGCTGAATCGCAGAGGGGCGACGTGCGATGAGCGTCAGTGAACTCATGGACGAGAAGGACATGGCCGACCTGCTCGTGAGCGTTCCCGCAGAGGGACTGCTCCACGGTGCCGTGTGGGCGGAGGCTCTGGGCCACGGGTGGGTTCACCCATGGCGCTTCGCAAAGAGCCAGCTCAAGGCCATCGGCAGCTGCCGAGCATGGCACCCCGGCCTCTACCGTGCGATGGCCGCCTGCACGTCGGGCGTCACCGTCGAGTTCGAGACGGATTCCTCGTCGGTCGTGCTCGAGGCGCGCGTTGAGCCATTCCCGCGCGGATCCCGCGAGGTTCTCACAGAGGCCGCGGAGTGCGCCTTTGCACCAGACGGCCCACTTGACGGCTTCTCCTGCGATGTCGATGGCAGACACCTGCCCTGCGTGCTTCCCGAGGAGAACGGCGACGGCTTCACGCGGGTCGAGTTTGCGCTCGACGACCCCGACGAGGCGCCGGAGAGCAACCTCCAGCGCCTGCCGGGCATGGGCCGTCACCATCACGTGCGCATATGGTTGCCGTGCCTTACGAGCTGTGACCTGCGTCGCGTTGTGGGTGATGGCAATGCGATCGAACCCGTTGCGGCTCGCGACCAACTCCTTGTGATTGGGGACTCCATCGCCCAGGGCTTTGTTGCCGGTGACCCGGCGCGCAACTGGCCGGCCCTTCTCGCCACCAAGCTTGGCATGGACGTGCTCAACCAGGGCATCGGCGGACAGGTGTTTCTCCCTGGCTCGACGGTGGGCCTCGCCGACGAGGTCTCGCCCGCTTCCGTGGTGGTCGAGCTGGGCGAGAACTACCGCTACGAGCCCTGCCAGGAAACGCGCATCTCGCGCGACATCCGCACGAGCCTCTTCGAGGTCGCCGAGGCGTGGCCCGAGGCCTCCATTTGGACCCTGACGCCGCTCTGGCATCTGGACGAGACGCACCCCACGCACCGGGGCAGCTGCTTTTCCGTGGTGCCCGACCTCATCCGCAACGCGGTGTCCGCAAACCCGGGCATGCACCTGGTCGAGGGGTCTCGTCTTCTTCAGGCAAGCCCCGTCCTCATGGCCGACGGCTATGAGCACCCCAATGCGGACGGCTCGGCGACCATTGCAGAGCGCCTCGCCTACATCATGGAAGCTCTGGCGGAACCTGCCGAGACCCGCCGGGCCCGCGCCATCGAGCTTCTCTTCGATGGCCCGCAGGAAGCGTTTCCCATTCTCGAGTGCGCCCGCCGAGGCATTGGCGAGGTCCTTGTCGCCAAGAAAGGCGCGTGCCTCCTGGAGGTCCCACGCCACGGCACCTTTGTGTGGGGGACGTCGAGAAAGGCGCTGCGTGAGGCGCTCGACGTCTTTGCCTCTCGCGACCTGGTGTGTGCGCTTGGATCCGCGCCTGTGCATGACATCCGCCGGGACCTGGGCCTTTCCGATGACGCGCCCTGCAACATGGTGATCTACGAGAAGAAGGAGCATCTCGAGGTCGACCCAACGCTCGACATTCGCGTGCTCACGCCGGCATATGCCGAGCTTGTTGCTGCGCACTACTCGCACCCCGAGTACCTGGCCCCGGGCGAGCTCGAGGACATTCTCGCGCGCGGCCTTGTGCTGGGCGGCTTTGAGGCAGGGCGTCTCTGCGCCTTCATCGGCGAGCACCCCGAGGGCGCCATCGGCATGCTGGAGGTGTTCCCCGAGCAGCGCCGACGCGGCTGGGCAACGGCCCTCGAGTCCGCGAAGATCAACGAGCAGCTCGACTGCGGCCTTGTGCCCTGGGGCGAGGTGTGGCCAGACAACCAGGCGTCCATCTCCCTCCAGGAGAAGCTTGGCCTCACGGTGTACCCGGAGAAGGGCATGCACTTCCTGAGCCGGGCGTAGACCTTCTGCCTGCTTCGGGCGTCTTCCCGGGTCTTGCCCCCTCCGTGCGGACGCGTGAAGACCAGACATGTTCTGTGCAGAATCAATGATGCTGCATCCGAGCGTCTACAATCGGGCAGCTATCTATTGGATAGCTCTTCACAGACATATTCGCATCGTTCGCCGAATTGTCGCTCAGCGACGTTGGTGATCAGGAAGTGACACATATGACTAGCCTTAACGGACGTGCGCTTGAGGACGAGTTCCTCTCGACCGCACGCGACCTTGCCGGAGACGTCGAGAGCAGGGAGGCTGGTGATCGGTACCTTCTCACCACGCACGCGCTCTACCACGGTGGGCCCGTGTCCTGGGCAATGACGCCTAAGATCTTTGACGCCGCCCAGATTGACCTTCTCCGTGACGCGGCAGAGACCATGGGTCGCATCATGGACAAGATCACCGCCGAATACCTGCGCAACCCCGAGTTCCGTGCGCTCTTTCGCCTCTCTCCAGAGCTTGAGAAGCTCACGCTCATTCCCACCGGCTACGAGCAGCTGATCCCCATCGCTCGCGTTGACGTCTTCTTTAACGAGGAGACCGGCGACTACCAGTTCTGCGAGCTCAACACTGACGGTTCTGCGGGCATGACCACGACGGTTGAGGTCACTCGCGCCATTCAGGCGACCCAGACCTATCGCAAGTTCGCCGAGAAGCACCCATCGATCAAGACGTACGACCTGGTGGGCGAGGCAATCGATGCCCTTCGCGACACCTACGCGAGCTGGGCAAACTCCGACCGCTTTGGAAGCACCGAGGACCATCCGTCGCTGTGCATCGTGGACTACACCGAGAGTGCGTCGACCGACGAGCTTGAGGACTTCCTCTGGCGTCTCTCGGACCAGGGTATCTACGCGCAGTTCTGCGACATCCGCGACCTGCGGATCGAGCACGTTGCCGGCACCGACCTCCTCATGGCGCCGGATGGTCCCGTATCCTGCGTGTACCGCCGTGCCGTCACCTCCGAGATCGCCGAGAAGCCTTGCGCCGGTGCCGACGCCCTTGCCGAGGCAGCGCGCCGTGGCCTTGCCTGCGTGATTGGCGGCTACAGGACCTGGCCCTGCGCCACGAAGACGGTTTTTGCGGTTATGCGCTCCAGCGCGGTCGACGGCATTCTCACGCCCGAGGAGCGCGAGTTCGTCGCCGCGCACGTTCCCGAGACGGTGCTGCTCGACGCCGATTCGGATCTTTCCCCCTTCGCCGAGAAGGACCGTTGGATCGTGAAGCCTGCGGGCGGCTACAACGCTGTGGGCGTGGTGGCCGGTCTCGACTGCAAGACCCAGGAAGAGTGGGATCGGGCTCTTGCCGCATGCGCCAAGAGCGGCGGCGTCGTGCAGGCGTATGCGCCCCAGTACCGCACGCCCACCCTGCGCGGCGGCATCCTCAAGCCCGGCGAGGACCCTCTCGACGCGCCCGAGATGAGCAACATGGAGGGGCTCTTCCTCTTCAACGGTAAGTTCGGCGGCGTTTTCACCCGTTGTGGCATGGGCAACGTCATCGGCGAGTGGACGCACCGACTCAACATGGGCTGTCTCGTTGTGGAGTAGCGCGCTTTTCTCGCGATTGCTCTTGCTCGCGCCCTCCGGCGTCATTTCGGCGCCGGAGGGTACCTTTTGGACGCGATTGCTGCGAGAACCCACCCTCCGGCGAGAATTCGGCGCCGGAAGGCGGGTTCGGTACAGGATCCCGTCGGAAGCCCTCGCTCCGGCGTCTTTTTCTCGCCGGAGGGCGCGTTTCCGCAGCGACGGCGTATGCAATTGGGCTTCCGGCGTCTTTTTCTCGCCGAAAGGGAACTTTCGTACGTGACTGCCGCGGTAACCCAAGCTTCGGCGCCGTTTCTTCTCCGGAGGGTGCATTCGCGCAGGAAGTGCGTACAAAACCCCTGCTGTGGCGTCATCTTCTCGCCCGAAGGCGCATTCGCGCAGGAGGGGGCGAAGGAAACTCCTGCTCCGGCGTCATTTTCTCGCCGGAGGGCGCGTCTCCGGAGCTGCGGCGTAGGCAATCGAGCTTCCGGCGAGAATCCGGCGCCGGAGGGCGCTTCTCGTACGGAATCCCGTCCGAGACCCACGCTCCGGCGTCATTTCTTCTCCGGAAGGCGCGTTTCCGTAGCCATCGGGCTATAACCTGCCCCTCTCCCGTGCTCCTAATTACTGTCGCGTGCCCTTGCTAGAATCTGCCTCAATTAACAACAGGCAGGAGGCAGCAATGAAAGTCATCAACAAGCTCGCGCCCCACCTCACGGGGCAGCTCTCGCCCAAGGCCGAGCGGGCAATCGCCAACCGTCGCGCAAACGGGACGCTCTCGCCGTTTGCCACGCCAAACTCCGCAGCGCTGCGTCGCGACAAGACCGAGCGCGACCAGGAGAGCGCGCTTCGCCCTGCCTTCGTGCGCGACGCCGAGAAGATCATGCACATGTCCGCGTACAACCGCCTTGCCGGAAAGACCCAGGTCTTCTCGTTTCGCGCGGACGATGACCTCGCGCGCCGGGGCCTTCACGTGCAGCTCGTTGCACGTGTCGCAAGAGACATTGGCGCCGCGCTTGGCCTCAACCTCGACCTCATCGAAGCAATCGCGTTGGGCCACGACATTGGTCACACCCCGTTCGGCCATGCCGGCGAGCGCTTCTTGAATGACGTCTACCACGCTCGTACCAGCCGCTTCTTTGCCCACAATGTGCAGAGCGTGCGCGTGCTCGACGTCACCTACGGCAGGAACCTCGCCCTCCAGACGCTCGACGGCGTGATTTGCCATAACGGAGAGTTCGAACAGCAGGTCTTTGCGACAAGCGACCTTGCCTGCTTCGAGGAGTTCGATCGCGGGGTGGAGGAGTGCTGGGAGAAGGGTGGGCCCGCCATCGCTTGTCTGCGGCCCATGACGCTCGAGGGCTGCGTGGTGCGCGTCTCGGACATCATCGCCTACGTGGGCAAGGACCGCCAGGACGCCATTCGTGCCGGCCTCTGCACCGAGAAGAGCTTCGATGACGGGCTCGGCGGGGCGTACAACGCCTGGGCGCTTGGGGCCTTTGTCGCTGACGTGGTCGAGAACAGCTTGGACAAGCCGCGCATCGAGATGAGCGAAGAGGGCTTCGCGGAGATGCGTCGGGCAAAGCGCGAGAACTACGAGAAGATCTATGGCGCCTCCGAGGTCAACGGTGACTTTTCGCGTGGTGTCTCGGAGCTCTTCTCGATGCTGTACGAGCACGAGCTTGCGGCTCTGCGCGCGGGCGACGAGTCTGCCGCCATCTTCCGGCACCATATCGAGCCCCTCGGCCGGCACCTCGCGCCGTACGGTCGCACCTATGACTGGGAGACGGACCCAGACCTTGCGGTGGTCGACTTCATCTCGTCCATGACAGACGACTACTTCATGTCCACGTGCGCAGAACTCTTCCCCAAGGCGCGCGAGCTCTTCCCGCGTCGTGGGTACTTCGAAGGCACCCGCCCGTAGCTGCGGGCGGGTGCGGGACTCTTTGCCGTCTTATCAGGTCAAGTGCCAGTGATGCTCAGCGATGGTCGGCCTCGAGCAACCAATTCCGTGCGTCCTCAATGCGAATTCCGGTTTCAGTGACACCTTCGTGGAGCCGATCAAGCGTGAGCACGAGTTTGGGGAATGAATCGCCTAGTTTGTTCAGTGGAGCGAGCGCACGCTTGCGTGTCTGAGGCGATGAGAGGTCCTCTGAAACCTGGATATAGAGTTTGTCGGAGCCCCGCCTGCAGACAAAGTCAATCTCTCCGCCGGTGGTCTTTCCAACGGAAACATCCCATCTGCGTCGCAGCAGCTCAAGGTAGACAACGTTTTCCAGCTGGAATCCCGTATCAAGATTGGAGAAGCCGCTTGCGAGGTTCCGTAGCCCCGTGTCCACCGGATAGTACTTGCGCCTTGGGTTGAGAAGTGCCTTCTCGGACAGGCTGTCCTGAGTGGCGCTGTGGAGTATAAGGGCATCCTCAAGCACGCCGAGGTAGGCATCGATGGTAGTAGCGTGAACCTTCATGCCATTCGAGACAAGGTAGTTGCGCACAGAGTTGGCGGAGAAGAGGTCTCCCGATGTACGGAAGAGATAACGGCACAGCCTGTCAAGCAGCGGATAGTCTCGTACGCCGGTGCGCAATGCCACGTCATTCATGATGACCGTGTCGTAAACCGACGAAAGGACCGTTCGGACGGCATCCTCGTCTCTGTTTCTAAGGGAGAAAAGAACTGGCATCCCTCCATACAGCTGGTAGGAGGGGTACGCGTCATCGACGCTGCTTTCTGTTCCGTCGAACTTGCTCTTGAAAACGCGGTATTCGGAAAACGAAAGAGGCCAGATGGGGATACGGACGTACCTGCCAGACAGCAGCGTGCCAAGCTCGCCCGAGAGGAGGAAGGCGTTGGAGCCTGTCACGACAATTTCGCAGCTGGGCACAGTCTGCAATTGACGGACAACCCTCTCCCAGCCCTCTACCTCCTGTACCTCGTCCTATGGGCTAAAACCTTCACTGTAGTGAAGGCTTTTGTCTGAGGAGAGGCAAACCCCTCACTGTAGTGAAGACTTCTGCGCCGCCCGCTCTGCAGCACCGTGTTCGCGTGCGGCATCCACGAAGGCGCTAAAGAGCTGCGGCTGGGTGCGGATCTTCTCGGGATGCCACTGCACCCCAAGGAAGAAGGTCTTCTCGTCAAACTCGAGGCCCTCCGGGGTACCGTCCTCCGCCCATGCAACAACGTGCCCCTTTGGAGCCTGGGTGTAAATTGCCTCGTGGTGGAGCGAGTTCACTTCGCCAGAAGTGAACCCGAGAATCTTGGCCAGATGGCTCGTCTCAGAAATGCGCACGTGGTGGACGGGGGAGTCTGGGGAGTCACCGCGCGTGTGGAGGATGGTCTTGGTGGGGTAGTCCTTGATGTCGCGCACGAGCGTGCCGCCGAGGGTCACGTTCATGACCTGCATGCCGCGGCAGATGCCAAGCACCGGGACGTCGGCGTCCCAGCACGCACGCATGAGCGCCCACTCAAAGGCGTCGCGTGCGGGGCAGGTAAGCGAGATGGGCGAATGGCTTTCCGGGGCGTAAGCATGCCCGTCAAAGGAGCCATCGGCAATGTCGCCCCCGCCCGTGAAGAGGATGCCGTCGAGACGGCGGACGATGTCCGGCACGAGCGCTGTCGCCTCGAAGCCAAACGGGATGAAGTAGGGGAGGGCAACCGGGATGCCGCCGGCGTCAGCCACCGATGAGGCGTAGTGATCATCGGTCATGGTCCAGTTTGGGTTCTCGGGGTCCTCCCGAGGCCTAGACGTGATTCCGATGAGCGGCCTCTCGACAGCTGCGATTGTCATGTTTCCTCCCCTGTGCGTTGTTCCGGTGGAATACCTTAGCCGACAGGTAGCGGTTCCGCTGCCCACGACAGCCATTCCAGAAAAAACGAACGCGCGGCGAGAAGGACTTGGCGAGGGAGTCTCGACGTGAAGACCCCTGCCGAGAAGGGCTCCGCTCTGCTGCCACAGCCCTGGGCTACAATCACTTGCATGGATAATCTCTTCACGAACATAGAGCGCTACAAGCGCACGATGAACGCCCCTCTCGCCGCGCGCATGCGCCCGCAGACCCTCGACGAGTACGTTGGCCAGACGGGGGCAGTTGGCCCCGGCAGCTGGCTGCGCACCGCGATCGAGCACGATACGCTCTCCTCGGTGATTCTCTACGGGCCGGCGGGCACGGGCAAGACCACGCTCGCCCGCATCATCGCTAACTCGACGCACGCGGAGTTCGTCGAGGTTTCGGCCGTCACGGGTACGGTCAAGGACCTTCGCCGCGAGATTGATGCCGCCGAGAACCGACTGCTCTCCATGGGCCGCCGCACGATCCTCTTTGTGGACGAGATCCACCGCTTCAACCGCTCGCAGCAGGACGCGCTGCTCCACGCCGTTGAGGACCGCACCGTGGTCCTCGTTGGCGCCACAACCGAGAACCCCTACTTCGAGGTGAACTCCGCGCTGCTCTCGCGCTCGCGCGTGGTGGAGCTTGGACCGCTCGACGACGATTCCATCCGAACCATCGTGCGTCGGGCCGTGACCTCGGAATACGGCCTCAAGGGGGCCTTCACGCTCGACGACGACGCCCTCGAGGAGATCGTGACCCTCGCCGGCGGCGACGGCCGCGCGTCTCTCACCTCGCTCGAGCTGGCGAGTCAGATGGCTGCGCCGGCAGGCACGGCCACGCCCGAGAACCCGGTGCGCATCACGCGCGACCACGTGCTGGAGGCCAACCCACGCCACGGGCTGCCCTACGACAAGTCCGGCGACATGCACTACGACATCATCTCCGCCTTCATCAAGTCCATGCGTGGGAGCGACCCGGATGCCGCGCTCTACTGGCTGGCGCGCATGATCGACGCGGGGGAGGACCCCAAGTTCATCGCGCGGCGCATTTTCATCCTTGCCTCGGAGGACATCGGCAACGCGGACCCGCAGGCGCTTCTCGTTGCCGAGGCGGCGTTCAAGGCAACCGAGGTCATCGGCCTGCCAGAGTGTCGCATCAACCTTGCCCAGGCAGTCGAGTACATGGCCTTGGCACCCAAGTCCAACGCCGCCGAGGCGGGCATAGATGCGGCTCTGCAAGAGGTCCGGGAGGGACCGCGCCGAGAGGTGCCCAGCTATCTGCGCGACCGCCACCGTCCCGGCTCCGACGAGTACGGCCCCTACCTCTACCCACACAACTATCCCACTGGCTGGGTGGAGCAGCGCTACCTGCCCGAGGGCCTCGAGCGCGGCGCGTTCTATCACCCCAGCCCCCGCGGCTGGGAGGCCTGGCGCATCGAGGCCACCGCTCGCGACCGGGCGGGGGTTAAGCCAAGGCCGGCGGATTCGGACGAGAACGGTATTGCTGCATCTGCGGGCGAGAATGGCGCCGAGACGGCCGATAACGCCGAGTCGAGCAAGGAATAAGCGCCGAGAAGAACCGTTCGCCGCTCCTCGTGCCACCGCTCGACCCTTCCGTCTGCCGTTTCAGGTTGCAGGACACGCCAGAAATTCGACAGGTTAGTACCGTTCCCCTCAAACGAGGTGTCATCGATTTGTAATGACTCTCGAGCAAGGCGCGCCACATCGCGGCGCGCGGGGTGGCCGGGAAGCCCCGGCCAGAGGGGAAGGAACCAAGCATGAAGAAGCAGGTACTGGTGGCGGGTCTTCTCGCCGCGACGCTCTGCATGCCGCTCGCGGCATGCGGCGGGTCGTCCTCAGGCAGCTCGTCGTCCTCTGCGACCACGAGCAGCACGAGCGCGACCTCGAGCTCCAGCTCGTCCAAGGACAGCTCCAGCTCCGAGTTCGACGCCAACAAGGCCTACGCCGGCCAGTGGCGCGGCTCCGTGAAGATCATCGGCCAAACCGTCTACGGCACCGCTGGCGGCACCGAGGCAATGCTCGACGTGAACCTGAACGATGACGGCACCTGCGAGGTCAAGCCCCTCGAGGCACACGCCGACCTCCTCACCGACACCGGCACCTGGGAGGGCACGAAGGAGGAGATTAAGCTCCACCTCTCCTCCAAGGACATCACGCTCAAGGTCGTCGACAAGAACACCCTCGAGGGCACTGCCTCCGACTTCGACATCGCCGACTTCGACACCATCGACTTCGACTTCTACGGCTAACAGCCAGGGGAGTTCCCCTTGCCATGAGACAAAGGGACATTCCCTTTGTCTCATGGCGGGCAACGCAGGCGGGCGTTGGGAGCGCCTCGTCTGCAGGCCCTGACATCACGCGGGATTTGCCACGGCCGAGAGGCCGTGCGGAGGGAAGGCTGCGGCCCCCTGTGGGAGGGGGACCGCACGACAAGAGGAGAACAGATATGCAGAACAACCTGACGCGTAGGAACTTCCTCGCCGGGTCTGCCGCCGCGGCGGTGCTCGCGGGGCTGGCGGGCTGCTCAACGGGTGGCACCGCTGCGAGCACGGACTCCACCGAGAAGAAGGGAAGCGGCTACACCGAGACCGCGACTGACGACGGCTACACCATCGTCGACAACGGCGACGGCAAGCAGCTCTCGTACTCGCCCGACTCCGGCCTCAAGCTCATCGAGAAGGACGGCTACGCGTTCAAGGACTTCGAGGGCACTGGCGAGCTGGTCCCCTACGAGGACTGGCGACTCTCTGCGGAGGAGCGCGCCGAGGACCTCGCCGGCCGCCTCTCCATCGAGCAGATCGCCGGTCTCATGTGCTTCTCGGGACACCAGAGCAAGGTTGAGGACGACTGCTCCGTTACTGACGAGCAGAAGCAGTTCCTGGACGGCAACGTTCGCGCCGTCCTCAACGCCGCATCCGCCTACCCTGCCTTTAAGCAGGCGACGTGGGCCAACAACATGCAGGCCTATGTCGAGGCGTCCAGCAACAAGATTCCCATCAACTTCTCGTCAGATCCGCGCAACGGCAAGAACTGCGTGGACTGGCCCGGTAACCTGGCACTTGCCGCCACGTTTGACCCCGAGGTCGCAAAGCGTGCAGGAGCGGGAATCGCTCACGACATGCGTCTCATGGGCATCTCCATGTTCCTCGGCCCCCAGACCGACGTCGCCTCCGACCCCCGCTGGACGCGCTTCTCGGGCACCTTTGGCGAGGACCCCGCGCTGTCCCGCGATACCGTAAGGGGCTTCATCGACGGCATGCAATCCACGACTGATGACAGCGGAAACGACCAGGGCTGGGGCAAGGATTCTCTTGCTGCCATGGTCAAGCACTGGCCGGCAGAGGCGCCGGGCGAGGGTGGCCGCGAGGGACACAAGGATGGCGGCAAGTTCGCCGTCTACCCCGGCAAGAACTTCGAGGCCTGCATGATCCCGTTCGTGGATGGCGCCTTCAAGCTCGACGGCAAGACCGGCAGCGCGTCTTCCGTCATGACCTCCTATACCATCGCGTTCGACGCGGACAACGAGTACGGCGAGCTCGTGGGCTCCGGCTTCTCCAAGTACAAGGTCACAGAGCTGCTTCGTGGTCGCTTCGGATTTGGTGGCTCTGCGTGCACCGACTGGGCGGTACTCAATGATCCTGGCGCGGGAATGGCCACTTGCTGGGGTCTCGAGGACACCAACGTCTGGACGCCCGCAAAGCGTGCGTCGAAGTCCGTCTCGGTTGGCGTCGACC
The DNA here is from genome assembly GCA_900548775.1 of uncultured Olsenella sp. GTDB lineage: Bacteria > Actinomycetota > Coriobacteriia > Coriobacteriales > Atopobiaceae > Tractidigestivibacter. The sequence continues at coordinate 17,442 of URLM01000016.1, read as the reverse complement.
AGATGGGCGGCTGCAACGACCCCACACTCCTCGTATCTGCGTACAACGACATGAAGGAAGAACTCGGCGAGGACAAGGCCAAGGAGAACTTCAAGAACTCCGCCAAGCGCCTTCTTCTCAGCTACTTCAACACCGGTATTTTTGAGGATCCCTACGTCTCCGTTGAGAATACGCGTTCCGAGGTCGACAAGGGCGATGACGCCACGAAGGAGCAGGCGCTCGCCGACCAGGTCAAGGGCATCGTCATGCTCAAGAACCGCGGCAACGCCATCAAGAAGGCGGAGGGCTCCGCAAAGCCCAAGGTCTACGTGCCCATGCGATTCTCGAAGTCTTACCAATCCGCCGGCTTCATGGGCGGGACTGCCGAGACCCCCGCGTCTTGCGAGCTTCCCCTGTCGGATGGAACGCTTAAGAAGTACTTCGATGTCGTGACAGATACTCTTTCCGAGACTCTAAGCGGCCCTGTAAACGAGAAGACCGGCAATGCCACGCCCACGCTCGATGACCTCACTAGGCTTACGGCGGCCGATATCGCTGACGTTGACTATGTCCTCGTCTGCGCAAAGGCACCCAGCAACGCCGACCCCAGGGCTTCCCAGGACGCGGACGGCAACTACATACCGCTGTCTCTTCAGTACCGCCCCTATACTGCCGACTCTGAGTACGTGCGACAGACCTCGATTGCAGGTGACCCCGCCGATGGCTCCAAGTGGGCAGAGCACGAGAGCGCCAAGGGCGTCGAGATCGAGAACCGCAGCTACTATGGTAGGACCTCTAACATCACCAACGAGTATCAGCTTGACCAGATTCTCGAGGCGGCGGCACTTGCCAAGGAGGCGGGCAAGCCCTGCATCGTGATTCTCGACATCACGCAGCCCATGTGCGTCCACGAGTTCGAGTCTGAGGTCGACGCCATTCTCGTCTCCATGTCTGGCTCTACCGAGGCGGCGTGCCGCATCGTTGCCGGCCTTGACGAGCCCTCCGGCCTGCTCCCCATGCAGATGCCCAAGGACATGGTTGACGTCGAGAAGCAGCTCGAGGACGTCCCCCGCGACATGGAGTGCTATACCGACGCGGACGGAAACACCTACGACTTTGCCTTTGGCCTCAACTACTCCGGCAAGATCTCGGACGAACGCACGAAGAAATATGGTGTCGATCCGCTGACCAAGCTGGCCGACTAGTCCCACCCTCCCTGCTCGACCGCACTCTCCCGGCGGTCGAGCAGGCCCCTTTCCCCGAGTGAGACAAAGGGACAGTCCCCTTGTCTCGCCTCTGAGGGGAAGCGTCATCTGGGGACGCGTCTTTCTTGCTCCTATCCCAGCGCGTCCCAGCGACCGGGGCCGGCATCGGGCCGGTCCCGGTTCGTGTGTCTTCTCGCCTGCTGCCGAGAAGAGCACTCTGGCGTCGAAATGACGCCGGAGGCCCGTTTTCCTCAACGTCCGCTGCGAAAAAGCCCCTCCGGCGCCGAAATGACGCCGGAGCCAGGGGTCCCGACGGGATTCCGTACGAGAGGGGCCCTCCGGCGAGAAAATGACGCCGGGAGGCGGGTTCCCGGTGGAATTCCGTACGAGAGGGGCCCTCCGGCGAGAAAATGACGCCGCAACGTGGACTTTCGACGGCATTCCGTCCCAAGCACCCCTTCCGGCGCCGGATTCTCGCCGGAGCATGGGCTTTCGTCATGACACTTGCAGAAACACCGTCTCCGGCGCTGCGGGCGATGCCGCCGCGTGCCTCCACGTGGCCCCATCGGCTATGATGTCCCGCGGACAACATTCGCATCGCAGGTAGGGATCTAGCACATGAGCAACGGCACCTCCGGGTCCACGGCGCATCGTCGCCGCGGACTCTTCTCCAGTTTTCTCGGCTACTACGCTGGTCAGCTGCACCTCTTCATCGCAGACATTATCTGCGCAATCACTGTCGCGGGCATTGACCTTGCCTTTCCGCAGATCCTCCGCACGCTCACGGGAGGCCTTTTCCGCCAGGGCTCGGATGCCATCACCTCCGCTCTCCTCTATCTTCTCGTTGGCTTTGTCGTCATGTACGCCGTGCGCTTTGGGTGCCGCTACTTTGTGGCCTACTGGGGCCACGTCATGGGCGCTCGCATGGAGAGCCGCATGCGCGAGGACCTCTTCGACGCCTACGAGCGCATGAGCCTCTCGTTCTTTGACCGCAACAAGTCAGGTGACCTTATGAGCCGCCTGGTGAGCGACCTCTTTGACATCTCCGAGGCGGCCCACCACGGCCCGGAGTTCCTGCTCATCGGTTTCATAGAGGTCGTGGGCTCGTTCGTGATCCTCTCGTTCATCAACGTGCCGCTCACCGTCTGCCTGGGCGTTGTTCTCGCCATTCTCGTCGTCTACAACCTGCGGGCAAACCTCCAGATGAAGGCCGTCTTCCGCGAGAACCGCGTGCGCATCTCGAACGTGAACTCGCGCTTGGAGGACAGCCTTGCCGGCGTGCGCGTGGTCAAGAGCTTTGCCGCCGAGGACGTGGAGCGCGAGAAGTTCCGCGAGAGCAACGAGGCATACCTCGACTCCAAGGTGCGCATGTATCGCGCCATGGGTCGCTACCAGGCGGGCATTGCCGCGCTCATGGGCATCCTCTACACGCTCATCGTGGTGATGGGCGGCTGGCTCATCGCCCAGGGGCAGATGGAGGCCACGGACCTCGCCACCTACGCCCTCTACATCTCGCTCTTCACCACGCCCGTCGAGAACATCCTCAACTTCACCGAGACCTTCCAGAAGGCCATCGCCGGCTTCCGTCGCTTCAAGGAGATGGTCGACTCCCAGCCCGAGATAGAGGACGCCCCCGGCGCGCCGACACTCAAGGTGACCGAAGGCTCCATCTCCTACCACGACGTCCACTTCTCCTACGAGGAGGAAACGGGCGCGAGCGAGAGCCCCGAGGTCATTCGAGGCCTGAACCTGGACATCCGCCCCGGCGAGACCATTGCCCTGGTGGGCGCCTCTGGCGGCGGCAAGTCCACCACCTGTGCGCTTCTCCCGCGCTTCTACGACGTGGACTCCGGCTCCATCACCATCGACGGGCAGGACGTGCGCTCGGTCACGCAGCGCAGCCTGCGCGAGGCCATCGGCATCGTGCAGCAGGAGGTCTACCTCTTTGACGGCACCATTGCCGAGAACATCGCCTACGGTAACCCGCGTGCAACCATGGCCCAGATCGAGGATGCGGCCGAGAAGGCCAACATCGCCGAGTTCATCGAGACGCTGCCCGATGGCTACGAGACCCAGGTGGGGGAGCGCGGCGCGCGCCTCTCGGGCGGACAGAAGCAGCGCATTGCCATTGCCCGCGTGTTTCTCAAGGACCCAAAGATTCTCATCTTGGACGAGGCGACCTCGGCCTTGGACAACGAGTCCGAGCACGCGGTGCAGGAGTCTCTCGCCGAGCTCTCCCAGGGGCGCACGACCATCGTGATCGCACACCGCCTCTCGACCATCAAGGATGCGGACGAGATCGCGACCATTGACGCTGGGCGCGTGGCCGAGCGTGGGACGCACGATGAGCTTCTCGCCCGCGGCGGCACCTACGCGCGGTACTACCGCATGCAGTTCGAAGGGGCTCGCGCGTAGGAGAGCACGGTGCGGGTTGACACAAACTTCTCCGAAGATTGCTTTCCTGCTCAGGCGGAGAAAACCTTAGCTCCGGCGAGATTTCGACGCCGGAAGGTACCTTTTGGACGCGATTGCTGCGAGAACCCACCCTCCGGCGAGAATTCGGCGCCGGAAGGCGGGTTCGGTACAGGATCCCGTCGGAAGCCCTCGCTCCGGCGTCTTTCTCGCCGGAGGGCGCATTCGCGCAGGAAGTGCGTACAAAACCCCTGCTGTGGCGTCATCTTCTCGCCCGAAGGCGCATTTACGCAGCGGCGGAGTACGTAGCCTTCGCTCCGGCGTCATCCCGGCGCCGACCGGCGGCTCGTCCCTTCTCGTTCCTTCTCGCCCCTTCGACAGGTGTCTGGCATGCGACCAAACCCACCCAAACGGGTAGAATGTCGGCGTACGTGTGGTGCGCCGTGTCCCAAGGCATTCCCCAAGGGAGCGTCGCAGGAGAAGGGACACAAGATGAGTCCTCTGGACATCGCCCTCGTCGTGCTTGTTGTCGTGGCAATCTGGGCCGTGGTTGAGCTCGCGCTCACCATCCGCAAGGCGCGCGCATCCGTCGACGAGGTCACCACCTCGGCAAACGAGACCATCGCGCAGGTGCAGCCCATCATCGCCAAGGTCGACGGCATGGTAGACGACCTTGACCCCGCCATGAAGCAGGTCAACCCGCTGCTGGTCAAGGCCGGCGAGACGATCGACGGCGCCACCCAGAGCCTCGACAGCCTCAACGCCATCCTGGGCGACGTCTCCACGGTCACGGGCACTGCCTCTGCCGTGACCGACACGGTGAGCAAGGGCGTCGCGGGCGCGGCCGGTGCCGTTGCCGGTGCCGTCTCGAAGCTCGTGGGTAAGGGCGAGGCTCCCCAGGCACGCCTCGAGGAGGCCGCGGGCAAAGAGGGCGCCGAGGAGAGCCCCGCTCCCGCGCAGCAGCGCACCACGGCGTACGTGACGTATGCGCCAGTCGAGGCCGAGAAGCCCGCAGAGGCCGAGAAGCCCGAGCCCGCTGCCGACCCAGTATCCGCTGCCGACCCCGCATCCACCGCGGAGAAGCAGCCCCACAAGCCCAAGCACGCCGCGCCCGTCTCAGCAGAGCAGGCCGCGGCAGATGGCGAGGAGAACAATGCCTAGCACCAGTATCGTCAAACTCAGCGTTCCCGCTGAGGCGCGCTTCGCCCGCGCCGTCCGCATGACCGCATCCAACCTCGCCGTCTGCTGCGACATGAGCGTCGACGACGTCGAGGACGTCCGGATGGCCGCCGAGGAGGGCTTCGTCTACGCCTGCGCAACCAGGCCCACCACGTGCGACATCGTCTTTGGCCTCGCGCCGGACGGCATGACCGCCGACTTCTCGCTCGGCGACGAGGATCCCGACGAGGCCACCGACCCATCCGGAGAGCCCCAGCCCATCGACCTGGTGGAGGTCCTTCTCGGCGCCGTATGCGACGACTTCAGCATCTCCGAGGACGGACGCACGCTGCACCTCTCCAAGAGAATGGGCGTGCAGCATGCCTAGCGCCAGCACCGCAAACGCGCAGGAGACAACGAGCACCCAGGAGACCGAGGAGGAGCGCGCCGCGCGCGAGGCGTCTGAGGCCCGTGCCGAGAGGGCCCGTCACCGCTCGCTTCACCGCACGCCCAAGGGCAAGGCCGCCTGGGACAAGGACCGCACGCGCGAACTCTTCCGTCAGTACAAGGCCACAGGAGACTCCGAGGTCCGCGACCAGCTCATCGTGAGCCACCTCAACCTCGTTCGCTTCCTCGCGTCAAAGTTCAAGAACAGGGGAGAACCCCTCGACGACCTCATCCAGGTGGGCACGATCGGGCTCATCAAGGCCATCGACCGCTTTGACCCGTCGCGTGGCCTCGAATTCACCACCTACGCCACGCCCACCATCCTGGGCGAGATCAAGCGCCACTTCCGCGACAAGGGCTGGTCTGTCCGCGTGCCGCGCCGCCTGCAGGAGCTCTCGGCGAAGGTCAACCAGGCGAACGACGAGCTCACCAACGAGCTCTCGCGCAGCCCCTCCGTCGAGGAAATCGCCAAGCGCGTGGGCGCGAGCGTCGACGACGTCCTTGAGGCCATGGAGTCCTCGAGCGCCTACAGCTCCGTGCCCCTCGAGGGCGGTGGCTCCTCGGACGACGACGATGCCCCCTCGGTCATCGACCACTACGCCACCGAGGACGAGGACCTTGCCGCCTCGGACGACCGCATCGTCCTCGAGGACGCCATCAGGGACTTCTCGCCGCGCGAGAAGGACGTCATCCGCATGCGCTTCTTCGAGGGCATGACGCAGGTCGAGATTGCCGAGCGCCTGGGCATCTCGCAGGTGCAGGTCTCGCGTCTCCTGCGGCGCACGCTCCGGCGCGTGCAAGACAAGATCGACCCAGAGGGCCTTATGAACAAGTAGCGTCGCGTGCGGCGTCGGAGCCAAAGCTCCGGCGCCGCACGCGTAAGAGGCGATGCCATTCTTGTGCGAGTGCCAATGGCCACCCCATCTCGCCTTGCTACAATGAGTTGCTTGGCAAGGAGGGGAGCCGCTGGTGGGAAACAGAGACGCTGACGAGAAGTACGCCACCTGGCGCAGGCGGCTGGTGATCGCCTGGGCGATCGTCGGTGCCATTGCGGTCTTCGTGCTTGCGGTCCGAGGCCTCTCGCTGATCGGGGACGCCGTGGAGCTTCTGCTCATGGGCATCGTGATCGGCTTCATCTGCAGCCCCATCACCAACGCGCTCGAGGACTCCCGCGTCCCAAGGGCGCTTGCCGCGCTCGTCTCGCTGCTCGTGGTCCTTGCGGTCCTCGCCGCCGTCATAGTGGTTCTCGGCGGAACCTTCGTCCAGCAGTCGGTCGAGGTGCTGCGCCAGGTCCCAACCTACCTGCGCAGCATTCAGGATGCCCTCTCGGGCTTCTGGGAGAGCTACGGCAGCTCGGACAACGAGCAGCTCCAGAACATGGTGAACTCGCTGGTCCAGACCGTCTCCTCCGCCAGCAGCTCCATGGCCTCGGACACGGTGCGCCAGCTCTCCAACGGCGCCGTCTCGGGGCTCTTCGACACCGTGGACGGCCTCGTGAACTTCTTCCTGGCGCTCATCCTCGCGTACTGGTTTGCCAAGGACTACCCCGTGATCGTGCGCGAGCTTGCCGTGGTCGCCGGCCCCTCCCGCAAGGACGACATGACGCTGCTTCTCGCCGTCATGAGCCGCTCCATGGGCGGCTACATGCGCGGCCAGCTCATCTGCTCAATTATCAACGGCGTCGCCGTGTGGGTGGGGCTTGGGCTTCTCGGCCATCCCTATGCGGGCCTTGTCGCCATCATCACGTTCTTCATGCACTTCGTTCCCGTGATTGGGCCCTTCGTCTCGGCGGCCCTCGCCACGCTGCTCGCCCTCTTCGAGAGCCCCTGGCTCGCGCTTTGGTCCCTCGTGGTTATGGTCATCGCGGCAAACGTGACTGACAACGTGATCTCGCCTCTCATCATGCGCTCGGCAGTCAAGATCCATCCCGTCCTCTCGATCGTGGGCATCGTGATGGGCAACTGCCTGGGCGGCATCGTTGGCATGGTCCTCGCCATCCCGCTCACCGCTGCCATCCGCGGCGTCTTCGTCTACTACTTCGAGACGCGCACCAAGCGTCAGCTGGTCTCGGAGGACGGAGCGCTCTTCCAGAGCACGCCGCATCGTGACGCCCAAGGCAACGTGGAGGCCGTCTTTGACGCCCTTGATGACGAGAAGTTCTTCGAGAGCACCCGTCTCGTGACCTCCTCTGCGTGGTCCCGTGCTCGCAGGGCGACAAAAAACGCAAGCAATGACCATGAAAACGCTGTGTACACGGCAGATATGAGTAAAAATAGGAACGTTGCAACCAACAGGCAGGACGGTGACGGCTCCGGCCCAGCGGCCGATTCCGCAGCACCGTCCACAGACGAGGAGAGACATGAGCGCGTCTGACTACAAGACCATGACCACGGCAGAGATCCGCGAGGACTTCCTCAAGTTCTTCGAAGGCAAGGGCTGCAAGCTCTACCCGTCCTCCTCGCTCGTGCCGGATGACCCTTCGCTGCTTCTTGCAAACGCTGGCATGAACCAGTTCAAGGAGTACTACCAGGGCACCAAGACCATGAAGGAGATCGGTGCCTGCTCCTGCCAGAAGTGCCTGCGCACCAACGACATCGACAACATCGGTGACGCCCGCCACCTCTCGTTCTTCGAGATGCTGGGCAACTTCTCGTTTGGCGGCTACACCAAGGCCAACGCCATCGAGTGGGCCTACGAGTTCATCACCTCGCCCGAGCACCTCGGCCTTCCCAAGGACCGCCTCTACATGACCGTCTTCAAGGACGACGAGGAGGCCATCGAGCTGTGGCACGAGCAGGGCGTCCCCTACGACCACATCTCCCGCCTGGGCGAGGAGGACAACTTCTGGGCCGCCGGCCCCACCGGTCCCTGCGGCCCCTGCTCCGAGATCTACTTTGACCAGGGCCACGAGTTCGAGGGCGAGAAGCCCGGAGACGACGGCGACCGCTACCTCGAGTTCTGGAACCTCGTCTTCACGCAGTACGACCGCCAGGAGGACGGCTCGATGCCCGAGCTGCCCCACCGCAACATCGACACCGGCATGGGTCTCGAGCGCATCGCGGCCATCATGCAGCACGAGGGTTCCAACTACGAGGGTGACATCCTGCGCACCCTCATCGGCGTGGGCGAGGGGCTCGCGGGCGTGCGCTACCACGACTCCGCGGCGACCGACAAGAGCCTGCGCATCGTCGCCGACCACTCCCGCGCCGTCACGTTCATGATCGGCGACGGCATCCTTCCCTCCAACGAGGGCCGCGGCTACGTGCTGCGCCGCCTGCTCCGTCGCGCCGTCTACCACGGCCGCCTCATGGGCATCAAGGGGCAGTTCCTCACCACCTACGCCCACGAGGTCACGCGCCTTCTCGGCGACACCTATCCCGAGCTCGTCGAGCAGCAGGCCCTGATCGACGGCATCATCAACGCCGAGGAGGAGCGCTTTGGCGCGACCCTCGACAACGGCGAGGAGCAGCTCAAGGCAGAGCTTTCGCACCTCGGCGAGGGCGAGCTCCTCTCGGGCGACGTCGCCTTCACCCTGCACGACACCTACGGGTTCCCCATCGACCTCACCCGCGAGATCGCGGGCGCGGCCGGCCACTCCGTCGACATGGACGCCTTCGACGCCGCCATGGAGGCCCAGCGCGAGCGCGCCCGCGCCACGGCGAACCGTGACGCCTGGGGCAAGGCCAACAACGTCTGGGTCGCCCTCTCCGACAGCCTCCCCGCGACCGAGTTCGATGGCTACGACCATGACCAACTCACCGGCTGCGAGGTCGTTGCCATCGTGCGCGAAGGCGAGTCCGTCCAGGAGGCCAAGACCGGCGACCAGGTCGAGATCGTGCTCGACCGCACGCCGTTCTACGGCGAGATGGGCGGCCAGGTGGGCGACACCGGCATCGTTGGTCCCGCCCGCGTCACCAACACGCTGCACCACGAGGGCGGCCTCGTGGGCCACGTGGCCGAGGTCACCGACGGTGCCGTCTCGGTGGGTGACGAGGTGACCGCCGTGGTCGACCGCGGCCGTCGCGAGCTTATCCGCCGCAACCACACCGCGACGCACCTCCTTGACGCCGCCCTCAAGAAGGTCCTTGGCGACCACGTGAGCCAGGCCGGCTCCCTCGTGGCCCCCGACCGCCTGCGCTTTGACTTCACCCACTTCGAGGCCATGACCAAGGACGAGCTCGACCGCGTCGAGGGCATGGTCAACGCAGAGATCTTCGCCGCCGAGCCCATCGTGACCGAGGTCATGGGCATCGACGAGGCCAAGGCCTCGGGTGCCGTGGCGCTCTTTGGCGAGAAGTACGGCGAGGTCGTGCGCGTTGTCTCCACGGGCAGCTCCGAGAAGCCCTTCTCGCGCGAGCTCTGCGGCGGCACCCACGCCCGCAACACCGCCGACCTCGGCCTCTTCAAGATCGTCTCCGAGAGCTCCGTGGGCTCCAACGCCCGCCGCATCGAGGCCGTGACCTCGATGGGTGCCATCGAGTACGTTGACGAGCGACTTGCGCTCATGGACGAGGCGGCGGCCACGCTCAAGTGTCGCCCCGCCGACCTCCCCGAGCGCGTCTCCCAGATGCGCGACGAGCTTCGCGAAGCCAAGCGCAACATCGGCATTGCCAAGGGCTCTGCCTCGGGTGACGTCGTGGCGGCTGCACTTCGCAATGCCGCCGACCTGGGAGCCTATCGCTGCGTCTTCGCCAAGCTCGACGGCGTCTCCGGAAAGGACCTGCGCTCCGTGTGGGACTCCATCCGCGACGGCGCCAAGGGCGAGCCCGTGGCCTGCGTCGTTGCGTCCATCACGCCCGACGGCAAGGCGGCCCTTCTCGCCGCCGGCACCGAGACTGCGGTCTCTGCGGGCTTCTCGGCAGGCGACATCATCAAGCAGATCTCCGGCCTCGTTGGCGGCCGCGGCGGCGGCAGGCCCAACATGGCGCAGGCAGGCGGCTCCAATCCCTCCGGCATCGCTGCGGCGCTCGATGCCGCCAAGGCAGCCCTGGGGGCTTAGGTGCGCGCGCTTGCGCTTGACATTGGCGAGACCCGCGTCGGCGTGGCGGTGAGCGACCCCCAGGGCCGCGTCGCCACGCCGGTGTGCGTTCTCCCGGCACCCGAGGTCTCCTCTATGGCGCGCAGCTTCCGACGGGTGCTCGAGGACTGGGAGCCCGAGGTTCTCGTCTGCGGGCGCCCGCTCACCATGGCGGGGGAGGAGGGCCCGCAGGCCGAGCGCGTTCGCAAGGTGGCCGAGCACGTTGCGGCGGCCACGGGCTTGCCCCTCGAGTTCGAGGACGAGAGACTCTCCTCGGCGGAGGCAAAGCGCATCCTGCGCGAGCAGGGATTATCCGAGAAGTCCATGCGCGGCAAGGTAGACATGGTTGCCGCGTCGCTCTTCCTGCAGGCCTGGCTTGACGCACGTCAGTCGGGACCCACGGTCTGAGAGGCAAACGACATGCCCACGAACAGCCAGAACAACGAGAAGCCCCAACACCGTGCGGCGCACTTCCGCCCCGTTGCCGAGCCCGAACAGAAAGTCGCTGCCCGGGAAGGCCAGCGACCTACCACACGACCTGCCGGCACGGGGGCTCCACGGCGCACGGGCACGCCTGCACCTGGCTCCACTGGCGCCATCGGGGGCACGACGAGCCACGTCTCCGCGCGAACCGCAGCGGCAACCAGGCGCGCCGGCGCGCAGAGCCCCCGGCGTAGGGGTCGTGGCAACGGAAGGGGGAGCGGTCCTAAGGGCGCTGCTGTGGTCGTTGCCGTGCTGGCCGGCGTGGTTGCCTTTGTCGCGCTCTTCTTCACGCTGGTGATGCCCAGGCTCACGCATGGGTCCGATTCTGGAGACACGCAGGTCGCTGCTGGCCAGGAGGTCGAGGTGACCATTCCAGACGGATCGAGCACCGGTAGCATCGCCTCCATTCTCCAGGATGCCGGCGTCATCTCCGACACCTCCTCCTTCGTCCAGGAGGTCCAGAAGCAAAACGTCGAGCAGAAGCTCAAGAGCGGCACGTACTCGCTGCTCACGGGCTCGTCTGTCTCCAACGTGATCAACCAGCTCGTGGCCGGTCCCAACTCCACCGCCTCCACGCTGCAGGTTCCCGAGGGCTACACGGCGGCGCAAGTCGCCTCGCTCGTGGAGGAGAAGTTTGGCATCTCCTCCAGCGACTTCGTTGCCCAGGCGAAGGCCTCGAACTACGTTGCCGACTACCCGTTCCTCTCCGAGGCCGCAAACGACTCCCTCGAGGGATTCCTCTTCCCCAAGACCTATGACTTTGCCGGCCAGACGGTGACCGCCGACTCCGTGATCCGCGCGATGCTCAACCAGTACCAGGCCGAGGTCGCCACGCTCGACCTCGACGCTGCCCGCCAGGAGCTCGAGTCGCGCTACGGCAGATCCTTCTCCAACTACGACGTGCTCACCCTTGCCTCCATCGTCGAGAAGGAGGCCCTCACCGACGACGACCGTCCGCTCGTCTCGTCTGTGTTCTACAACCGCCTTGCCGCCAGCATGCCGCTCCAGAGCGACGCGACGCTCGCCTACACGCTGGGCCGTGAGGTCACCGCGGACGACCTCACGCAGGACGACCCCTACAACACCTACACCAACATGGGGCTCACGCCCACGCCCATCTGCAACCCCGGTCTTGCCTCGCTGACCGCGGCGGCCAGCCCCCAGGACACGGGCTACTACTACTTCTTCATCACGAACTCGGTGCACGCCTTCTCCGAGACGTACGAGCAGCACCAGCAGGTCATTGCCCAGAACTCCGGGGCGTGACGGGGATGGCGCCGAGGTCCTTCTCGCCCTTCAGGGCAACGCGCTACGTTGCCTCCGTCGACCTGATAGACGTTGGCGCGCTGGCGGCGGTTGGCGTGCGCCTGGTCCTTCTCGACCGCGATAACACCTGCGTTCCCAGGGATACCCGCGTCGCGCCGCCTGCCGTCAGGGAGTGGCTGGGTCGTCTTCGCGCTGCAGGGATTGCGACCTGCATGCTCTCGAACAACTTCCACTCGGGCGAGGTCGCCGCCTCTGCGTGCGAGCTGGGATGTCCCGTGGTGGACCATGCCATGAAGCCCGCGCCCTTCTCGGTCTGGGTGGCCATGGCGCGCATGGGGGTGGGGCCCGAGCAGACGGTCATCGTGGGCGACCAGGTCTTCACCGACGTCCTCGCCGGTAACCTCGCGGGCGTGCGCACCATCCTCGTGCGGCCGCAGTCGCGTCGCGACCTCTGGTACACGCAGATCTTCCGCCTGGGCGAGGCGCTCGTGCTGCGCGGTGTCGAGTTCGAGGGCGAGGCCAGCGGTGCGGCCGGTCGCGGCGACGGGTGTTAGAATCAAGCGGACCGGTACGTGCGGAAGCAAGGAAGAGCGAGTTGGGCGAGGGCTACGTTATCCACGAGGGCTGTGACCACATCTTCTTCGTGGGGTTTCTCGGCGCAGGCAAGTCCACCCTCGCGCGCAACCTCGGCATGCTCTTCTCGCGGCCCTACGTCGACACCGACCAGCTCGTGGAGCGCTCCCTTGGCATGAGCGTGTGCGACGTCTTTGCCTCGCGTGGCGAGGAGGGCTTTCGTGACGAGGAGACGAGGGTCCTCGAGGGCCTGTCCTCCCGCAAGTCGCTGCTCGTGAGCTGCGGTGGGGGAGTGGTCGAGAGGCCCGAGAACTGCGAACTCATGCATCGCATGGGGGTTGTCGTCTACCTCGACGGCGACCTCTCGGACTCGTTGCGCCAGATGCGCTGTCCCGAGCGACGCCCGGACCTGGGCGACGCCATGCACGCACGTGCGCTCTTCCGGCATCGTCGCCCGCTCTACCAGCAGACGGCCGACATCACCATTGACATACGCAACAGGACCTTCGAGCAGGTGGCCAGCGAGTCCGGCCAGCTGCTCTGGGAGAGGGGGCTTTTGTGAGCGAGAACATCCAAGATACCCAGGCGGACGATGTCGAGAAGGCCGCAGCGGCCGAGGCCGTGACGCCAGAGCCCGAGGCCGTGACGCCAGAGCCCGAGGCCGAGCCCGAGGACGATGCCCCCGTGCGCATCCGGGCGAAGCGCCAGTGGGTGAACCTTCGCGGCAATTCCCTGGACGCCCGCGTGGGCGACGACCTCATCGGCACCATGGGCAACGACCTGCGCGCCTACGTGGGCAAGCCTCGTGCGGCCGTGCTCGCGTCCGTGCCAGAGGCCCCCGCAGACGTTGTCGAGGCCATCCGCCGCGACCTCGCTGACGTGGGCTTTCATGTGCACATGGTCGACCTTCCTTCCGGTGCGGAAGCATCCTCCACGGCGGCGCTCGAGGCCGTCTACGAGGGGATTGCGGAGACCGGCGCGACCGGTGACGACGTCGCCGTCGCCGTGGGCGGCGTGCGCGCCCTCTCCACGGCGTCGTTCGCCTGCAAGTCTTGGTGCGGGGGCATGACGCTCGCCCAGGTCCCGCTTGACCCCGTTACGGCCCTTCTCTCCGGCGTGACCCCGCTCGCGCTCGACCTGCCCGGGGCCGTTCGAATGGTGACGCAGGATGGCAGCGCGCGCTACGTGTACTGTGACCTCGACGTGGTCGACGTCACGCGCACCGACGAGATTGCCCTTCTCGCGCGCGCCCTCTTCGCGTCAAGCGCCATGGCAGACTCCGACAAGACCTTCGGTCGCCTCTTCGACCGTGCCAACGACATCGCCGCGCTTGACCGCGCCGCCATCTGCGACCAGATGGTGGACTGCATGAAGAGCCGTGGCAAGATCATCTCGTCCACCTCGGTGGCCGTGCGCCAGTCCATCGACTATGGCACGACCTTCGTCCACGCCCTGCGCCCGCTGGTGGGGGAGGACGTGCCTTCCTCGACGCTTCTTGCCGAGGCCATGCGCTTCTCGGCGCGTCTCTCGGTGGCACAGGGCGGGCTCTCCGTCGACGACATGCTCACGCAGGACGAGCTTCTCGACCGTCTTGGCCTGGGCTATGTCGAGTGCGCGGTCGACCCCACCGCGATGGCGGCCGCCCTCAAGGCGGAGCGCTTCCGTCGTTCGAACAAGTTCATGCTGGAGCTACCGCGCGCGCTCGGACGCGTTCGACTTGCCGCCGTGGAGGACGACCAGCTTGCCGAGCACACGGCGGCGTGGTGCTCCTCGCGCTAACGCGTTTCTCACCTACGACGCCCGCCTGTCCTTTGGTGGCGCCACTCGTTTGATGCTGTCCGCTTACAAGAGAGAAGAGAGAATCATGGCAGATGCACAAGCTTGCGCCGCTCGCGTCGAGAGGTTCCGTGCGCTCATGGCCGAGAGGGGCTACGACGCGGCAATCCTGCGCAATAACCCCGACCTTCGCTGGCTCACCGGCGCCGAGCGCACCTTTGATGACGAGGTCGCCCATACCGCCTTCGTGACAGCTGACGGTCTGTGGCTCCACACGGACTCCCGCTACTACGGTACGTTCCAGGACCGCCTTGGCGCGGACACCCCCTGGAAGCTCGACATGGATATCGTGAGCCCCGCGTGGTGGGCGGCACAGCGCATCCGCGAGACCCGCTCGCGCGTCGTGGCCGTCGAGGACACATGCGACCTCGCGTTCTTTGACGCCTTGGGGGAGGAGTGCGCCAAGGCCTCCGTCGCAGCCCTCACCCCACGCCTGCACGGCGACATCGCTGCACTGCGCATCGTGAAGGACGCCGAGGAGGTCGAGCTCATGCGCCATGCGCAGTCGATCACCGACGCGGCCTTCGAGCACATCTGCAGCTACATCAAGCCTGGCCTCACCGAACAGCAGGTGCGCGCCGAGCTGGAGGGCTGGATGCTCTCGAATGGGGCGGACTCTCTCTCCTTCGACTCGATCATCGCCTCTGGCCCCAACGGCGCGAATCCGCACGCGCAGCCTGGTGAGCGCGTGATCCAGCGCGGCGACATGATCGTGATGGACTACGGCGCCGGCTACCACGACTATCACTCCGACATGACGCGCACGGTCTGCGTGGGTGAGCCCAGCGACCTCCAGCGCAAGGTCTACGAGGCCACACGCGCGGCGAACGAGGCCTGCGAGGCCGCCATTCACGCGGGTGTCATTGGTCGCGAGATCCACGAGCTTGCGCACAAGGTCATCTGCGAGGCGGGCTTCCCGGAGTACTGCTTCGTGCACGGGCTCGGCCACGGCGTGGGCCTTGAGATTCACGAGCAGCCCATGTTCAACATGAGAAACGACAAGCCCATCCCCGCCGGCTCCGTGATTACGGTCGAGCCGGGCACCTACCTGCCCGGGCAGTTCGGCGTGCGCGTGGAGGACTTTGGCATCGTGACAGAGAATGGCTACGAGGTCTTCACGCAGTCGCCGCACGAGCTGGTGTGCATTCCCTGCTAGCGAGGGCTATTCTCGCCCGTGCCTATGAGCCCCTCCGGCGTCATTCCGGCGCCGGAGGGGCTCTTTTGTGCGTGATAGCTGTGATAGCGTGCTCTCCGGCGCCGTTTTTTCGCCGGAGGGCGTGTCTCGTACGTAATCCCGTCCGAAGTCCCGGCATCGGCGTCAATTCCTCGCCGGAGGGTGCGTCTCGTACGTAATCCTGTCGAGAACCCCGGCTCCGGCGTCAATTCCTCGCCGGAGGGGCTTTCTTGTCCGTGACTGCCGCGACAACGCATGCTTCGGCGTCATTTAGGCGCCGGAAGGCCCGTCTCGTACGTAATCCCGTAGAGAACCCCGGCTCCGGCGTCACTTTCTCGCCGCAGGGCGTATTTCCGCAGTAGGAGAGGACGAAGCCCCTCTCCCGGCGTCATTCCGGTGCCAGAGGGTTCTCTTTGGAATAAAACCCTGCGATAACTGCGCTTCGGCTCCTGCCGAAAAGACGCCGAAGTAAGAATCTCTGACACGACGAGGGCTTCCATCGGCCCTCGGGCAAACGTACTCGGCGGTCTTCTCGCCAGCCGTATGCAATAGCGTCGGAGAACTCCTTACTCCATTCGCTTGTTGTTGCAACTAATCGGTGAACGGCGTTAGGGCAAACAGATGCCTTGAGCTTGGCTTTATTTGCTCCTCTCGACGAGAATTCCCGGCAGAGCTACCGTTCGCAAACTTGTCTGAACGAATAGTTACGGCTCGCTTTAGCATTTGTGCAGCTAGTTGTCCTTGCAGTGGTGAATGAGTGACCAAGTACCGCTTTCCAAACATCGATTTCACGCATATTAGAAAGTCGGTTGTGTCCTATAATGTGAAGCCGATGTGAATGAGGCATGAAGGATGGGAGAAAAAAGCGTGTACGCCTCTCCACATTTGACGCGTTATCTGTTGTCGGTACGGGATATGCGTAAGGAGGAAGAATGGTCAGTATCGTTCTAGCCAGTCACGGCAAGTTCGCCGAGGGGATCATGGAGTCCGGCCAGATGATCTTCGGGCCACAGAAGGACGTCGCAGCCGTGACCCTCACGCCCGACATGGGCCCCGATGACCTCAAGGCGAAGCTGAAGGATGCCGTCGCATCGTTCGACGAACAGGAGCACGTGCTCTTCTTTGTCGACCTTTGGGGCGCCACTCCCTTCAACCAGGTCAACGGCCTGCTTGCGAGTGAGGGCCACGAGGACTGGGTGATGGTGACGGGACTCAACCTGCCCATGCTCATCCAGGCCTACGGGGATCGCTTGAGTGAGGACACCGCGGCTGCCATCGCCAAGGACGTCTTCACCGAGGCAAAGAACGGCATTCGCATCAAGCCCGAGGAGCTCGAGCCCAAGGATGCTGCCCCTGCGGCAGCCGCGGCGCCCGCTGCCGCTCCCACGGGAGCCATTCCTGAGGGAACGGTCATCGGAGACGGGCACATCAAGATCGTGTTCGCGCGCGTCGACACCCGTCTGCTCCACGGCCAGGTCGCAACCACCTGGACGAAGGCGGCCAACCCCGACCGCATCATCGTCTGCTCCGACGGCGTCGCGGAGGACCAGCTCCGCAAGACTATGATCATCCAGGCGGCTCCTCCGGGAGTCCACGTGCACGTGGTCCCCATCAAGAAGATCTGCGAGATCGCGAAGGACCCGCGCTTCGGCAACACGCATGCCATGCTTCTCTTCGAGACCCCGCAGGACGCCCTTCGCGCCATCGAGGGCGGGGTGCCCATCAAGAAGCTCAACCTCGGTTCGATGGCCCACTCCGTGGGCAAGGTCGTCGTGACCAACGCCCTCGCCATGGACCAGGCAGACGTCGACACCCTCGAGAACATCAAGTCCAAGGGCGTCGAGTTCGACATCCGCAAGGTCCCGGCCGACAAGGCGGAGTCCTACGACGCC
>URLM01000015.1 GCA_900548775.1 uncultured Olsenella sp. | reverse complement strand
TATCTGTGAAAAGGGTTTCTCGCGACCTGCGGAAACGCAGAGGCCGTTTCACAGATACCGATAAAGAAGGAGAGGAAGGAGAAGGGAGGAGGGGGAGGGGATGGCCAGAGGAGGGGGCCCACCCAGAGGGGGTGCTGCTCTCTGCGAAAATCCACGCTCCGGCGAGAAAACGACGCCCGAAGGGCCGTCTCGTACGGAATCCCTTCTAAAACCCTCCTCCCGGCGTCAGATTCTCGCCGGAAGGGTCCTTTCATACGCGACGGCTGCTATAACGTGCCTCCTGGCGTCAAATTGACGCCGAAGGCACGTTTTCTGCTGCCGCGTGCCCCCGCACCGCGCGCCGCGACACCTTCGCCACCCCACACCCGCCCCCACACTTTGCCCCACCGTCGCCTTCATCCCACCGACACAATTCGTTTCCCGGCGTTCGTCTTTCTCGCCGCCGGCGTTGTGTCCCCGCTGCCGGCAACCACAACATGTGGGGCCACGGCGGCATCCTCCCTCGCTTCACTGAAAGCTCCCTCCAACCGCTTGGGGCCGAAATTCCTCCTTGTGTGTCGCAAAGTGTTTTTAGGTGTGGCTAGGTGTCGGTTTTGGGCTATAGTTTGTTCACGTTCAAACGTGGGCGCGAGTGTCAACGAGAGGAGGGCGACATGCTCACTGGCCAGTACCAGCGCAGCCTCGACTCCAAGTCCCGTGTCACCCTCCCCGCCATCCTGCGCAAGCAGTTCGGCGAGTTCGTGCAGCTCATCCCGCGCAAGGACGCGCTCTACGGCTACACCCCCGAGTCGTTCGAGGCATGGGTCAACAGCCTGAACCTCGACCCCAGGAGCCGCAACGACGCAGAGACCCTGCTTCGCCTCAACGCCATGGCCACCACGGTGGAGATCGACTCCGCCGGCCGCGTCGCCCTCGGCAAGATCGACGAGACGACCCGCGGTCAGCGCCAGCGCCTGGGCCTCGACGGCGACCTCATGGTCGTCGGCGCGGGCGACCACTTCGAGATCTGGAACGCCGATCGCTGGAACGAGAAGTTCGCCTCCGACGACGCGGTGGACCGCCTCGAGTCGCTTCTCTTTGGCGAGTAGGCAAGGGGGGGAGCGCCTTGACATCCGAATATCGGCACGTACCCGTGATGCTCGACGAGGTCCTCGCCGAGCTGGACCCCAAGCCGGGAGAGGTGGTCTGCGACTGCACCCTCGGCGGGGCCGGACACTCCATCGCGCTCGCGCAGAGAATCGCCCCCGACGGCCTCTCGATTGGCATCGACCAGGATGACATGGCACTCAAGGCGGCGACCGAGCGCTTCTCGCGGGAGGCGCCCCAGGCGGAGTTCCTTCCGCTCAAGGGCAACTTCGGAGACCTTGACCGGCTGCTCGTCGACGCCAGGGTCCCCGGCGTGGACTGCTTCCTCTTCGACCTGGGGGTCTCTTCTCCCCAGCTCGACATTCCGGAACGGGGCTTCTCGTACAACGAGGACGCCCCACTCGACATGCGCATGGATTCGGGGAAAGACACCCCAACCGCACAAGAGGTCATAAACACCTACAACGAAGCCGACCTCACCCGAATCCTCCGCGTGTACGGGGACGAGAAGTACGCGGCACGCATCGCCCGCGCCATCGTGGAGACGCGCGAGAAGACGCCCATCGAGACGACCTTCCAGCTCGTCGACGTGATCAAGCGAGCGATACCCGCGGCTGCCCGCCGCCACGGCGGCCACCCCGCGCGCAAGACCTTCCAGGCCCTGCGCATCGAGGTGAACCACGAGCTCGACGCCCTCGACCAAGGCCTTCGCGCCGCCGTCCGATGGGCCAACACAGGTGGCAGGATCTGCGTCATCTCCTACCACTCGCTCGAGGACCGCATCGTGAAGCACGTCTTCTCCGAGCTCTCGCAGGGTTGCATCTGCCCGCCGGACCTTCCGGTGTGCGTCTGCGGCCACGTGCCGATAGTCGACGTCAGGACGAGAAAGCCGCTCGTCGCGGGCGAGGAGGAGGTCTCCTCCAACCCACGGGCGAGAAGCGCGCTCATGCGCGTGGCGGTCAAGCTCGACGTCACGCACGAGAGCACGTAAGCGTTGCACCCGACCGCAAGGTCGTCTGCATAGCACCACCAAAACAAGGCATCACGCACTACAAACGCAGCTCAAACGCACCACCAACGCACTACCAACGCACCAGCATGCACAATGTCCGGCACAGCCGGGGGACAAGGGAAAACGATGAGGTATCAGGGGTCAGAAGCCGTCAGGATGGACGTAGCCGAGAGGAGCCGCGAACGTCGCGACGAACGCGTCGAGCAGCGCCCGTCGTTCTCGGTCGTCACCGGTGGCGGGCTTGACGCGCGCGCCAGGGCTGGCGTGAGCCCCCAGTTCCTGCATCGCGTCCGTCTCGCCGTCGTCTGCGCCCTCGTGTTCATCGCGCTCGGCGCCTGCCGCGTGGCGCTCTCCACGGCAACCGTCTCGACCCTCCAGGCAAACTCTGCGCTGCGCTCCCAGATCAAGGAGGCGCAGGCGCTCAACGAGGACCTTCAGGTCGAGAAGTCCGTGCTCTCCTCGTCGAGCCGCATCAGCCGCATCGCCACGCAGAACTACGGCATGTCCCTCTCGACCAACCGAGAGGTGATCACCGTCTCGTCCAACGGCGCATCCGCCGATGCCGCGGCGACCGAGGCGACGTCTGCCGGCGAGGCCGCCTCTGCGAGCGCGACCACGGCGGATGGGGATGCTGCGCAGTCCGTGACGGACGACGCTATGGCTGCCCCTGAGGCGTAGACTACTCCCTCGTGAGAGAGAGCATGAGACAGAGCCGCCAAGGGCGGCGTGGAATGCAGGAGGCCTCGTATGACGAGGCCTCTCGTGCCCGTTATCGCGCCCGTGCGTCCAGACCGGGCGGGTCGGGCCCCGGCGGCTTCGACAGCGGCACGCGCGTGATCTTCCTCATCCTTATGGTCGTGTTCGCCATTGTGGCGGGGCGCCTCTTCTGGCTCCAGGTGGTCGAAGCCCCGAGCCTTTCCGACGCGGCCGAGCAGCACCGCACCAACGTGATCACGCTCCACGCCAAGCGCGGGACCATCTACGACCGCAACGGCAACGTGCTTGCCATGAGCGTGGACTGCAAGACCATCTACTGCAACCCCAAGGAGATCACGGACCCCTCGGGCGTGGCGAGAATACTCGTCGCCAACCTGGGCGGCAGCGCAGGCGACTACACCTCGGCGCTCACCACCGACTCCACCTTCGCCTACGTCAAGCGCCAGGTGGACAGCGACGTGGCCGACACCATCAAGCAGCAGCTGTCGGACGCCAAGCTCAAGGGCGTCTACTACCTCGACGACACCAAGCGCGTCTACCCCTACGGTGACGTGGCGAGCCAGGTGCTGGGCGTCGTGGGCACCGACGGGGAGGGCCTCACGGGCCTGGAGTACTACTACAACGACGCCCTCTCCGGCACCGACGGCCAGATGATCGTCGAGACCGGCCTCACGGGCACCCCCATCGCCGGCGGCACCTCCCAGGTGACCGAGGCGAAGAACGGCCAGGACCTGGTCCTCTCCATCGACATCGACATCCAGGAGAAGGCCGAGGAGGTCATCTCCCAGGCGGTCGGCGACTACGACGCGGACTCCGGCTCCGTCATGGTGACAAACCCCAAGACGGGCGAGATCTACGCCGCATGCTCGACGCCGCTGGCGAAGCTCTCAGACCTCGCCAACACCAGCTCGGACGCCCTCACGCTCAAGCCCGTGACCGCCTCCTACGAGCCGGGCTCGATGTTCAAGATCCTGACTGTCGCCATCGGCGTCGAGAACGGCCTGTTCAACGCGGACAGCGTCTACAACGTCCCCGTCCAGATTCTTGCCGGCGACGACTGGGTGACCGACGACGAGGCGCGCAGCGGCGCCGAGGACATGACGGTGCGCACCATGCTCGTGCGCTCCTCGAACGTCGGCGTCTCGCTCCTTGCGCAGGAGGTCATCGGCGCGCAGCGCTTCGCCGAGGGCGTCGACAAGTTCGGCATCGGCCACGCCACGGGCATCGACTACCCGGGCGAGGCAACGGGCATCGTGACCAGCTACGAGAACTACACCGGCGCGACGCTCGGCGCCATGGCCTTTGGCCAGGCCCTCGCCGTGCCCATGGTCCAGATCGTGCGCGCGTTTGGCATCGTCGCCAACGACGGCATTCCCACCACGCCCCACTTCCTCGTCTCCAAGGGTGGCGAGGAGGTCGACTGGCCTGCGGGCGAGCAGGTCATCTCCAAGACCACGGCCGACGAGCTCACCGACATGATGACATCGGTCATGACCGACGGCACCGGCAAGCGCGGCCAGGTCGACGGCTACACGATTGCGGGCAAGACGGGCACGGGCGAGCAGGCCAGCGAGTCCGGCGGCTATCAGCAGGGCAAGTACGTGGCGTCTCTGTGTGGCTTTGCCAACGCCAGCGACCCCGACGTCCTGGTCTACGTGGGCCTCAACGGAACGCCGCACCTCGCGCTCTCCTCAGCGGCGCCCACCTTCAAGGAGATAATGGAGGCCGCCGTCACGGACCTTGGCATCTCCCCGGATGCCTCAACAACCACCACGTCGACCGCATCCACGTCGACAAACAACTAGGTCAGGGGGACCTATGCTTTCCATGGACATCGAAGACCTCGTGGTCGCAACGGGGTCGCAGCTGCTCGAGGGAACGCCAAGCGCACGCGTTGCCGGCTCGGTCGAGATCGACTCGCGAAAAATTGGCCCCGGCTCGGTCTTCGTGGCGTTTCTCGGCGAGAATGTCGATGGCAACGACTACGCCGCCGCTGCCATCGAGGCGGGGGCTTCCTGCGTCGTGGTGACGCGCGATCCCGACGTCTCCCTTCTCGGGCTTGCCCGCGAGCGCGGCAGCGCCGTGGTGCGCCCCGAGGGCGACGACGCGGAGGAGTTCCTGCTCCGCCTGGCCCACGAGTGGCGCGCCCGTCACCCCAACTGGCTCGTGGTGGGCGTCACCGGCTCGGTGGGCAAGACCACGACGAAGGACCTCCTGCGCACGGGCAGCGCGACCGCGCGGCGCGTCCACGCAACCCAGGGCAACCTCAATAACCTCATCGGCCTGCCGCTCACGGTGCTCTCGGCGCCCGACGACGCCGAGGTCCTCGTCTGCGAGATGGGCATGAACCATCCCAACGAGATCCGTCGCATGGCCGCCTGCTGCGCACCCACGCTTGCCGTGATCACCAATGTGGGGACGAGCCACATTGGGCTTCTCGGCTCGCGCGAGAACATCGCCCGCGCCAAGGCCGAGGTGGTCTCGGGCATGGTGGCGTCGGGCGGCGTGGAGCCGCTGCTGGTGCTTACGAGCGCCAACGACTACACGCCCTTCATCGCCGAGAACTTTGCGCGTCCCGCAGGCGTTGCCGTTGCCTACGTGGGCGAGCGCGAGGGCGACGATGTGCGCGCCACCAACGTCGAGCTCACCGGCACGGGCGAGGCGTCCTTTACCGTCACGTGCAAGGACGGCTGGTCCAAGAGGGTCACGCCAAAGGTCCCCGGCCGCCAGGTGGTGCCCGACTTCCTTCTCGCCATGGCCGTGGTCGAGGCGCTCGGCCTTGACCGCGACGCCGCTGCGGAAGCCATGGCCGCGATGCCCGCCGCGAGCATGCGCCTTGCCGTCTCGGAGTCTTCCCGCGGCGTGCGTGTGATCGACGACTCCTACAACGCGAGCCCCGCCTCCATGGCGGCGGCCCTCGACGTCCTCTCGGAGATGGACGCCACCGGGATGCGCGTGGCCGTCCTGGGCGAGATGGGCGAGCTTGGCAGCGAGGAGCGGCGCCTCCACGGCTACGTGGGCGCCTATGCCGCGGCCAAGGGTCTTGATATGCTTGTCTTCGTTGGCGGGGAGCTTGCCGCCGAGATGGCCGAGGCCGCGCGCACGATGGGCGCCTCCGAGGACCGCCTGCAGCTCTTCCCCACGGTCGACGCTGCCGTGGAGACGCTCGCCCCCGTCTTCTCGCAGGGCGACCTCGTGCTGGTCAAGGCGTCGCGTTCCTGCGGTCTGGATGCGTTCGCGAGGGGAGTGCTTCGCTGATGTTCATTGTGGGAAATCCCGCGTACCCTAGCTACCAGGTGCTTCTTGCGGCAGGCGTTGCCGCCGTCATCACGGCCGTGGTGATGCCGTTCTTCATCAAGCTCATGCGCCACGAGGGGCTGGGGCAGCAGGTGAGGGCTGACGGTCCCAAGCGTCACCTCGTGAAGCAGGGCACGCCCACCATGGGCGGCATCGTGATGCTTCTCGGCGTGGTTGTGACCACGCTCCTCATGGCGCCCTGGTCGCCCATGCTCTTCCTCGCGCTCTTCGCGATGCTCGCGACGGGCGCCCTTGGCCTTCTCGACGACATCGAGTCCGTGGCGCACAAGCGCTCGCTCGGTCTCACGCCCTCGCAGAAGATGGTGGGTCTCACCGTCGTGTGCGTGGTCTTCTGCCTCGTTGCGGTGAACCTGTGCGGTGTAGCCCCCACCATCGAGTTCCCCGGCGGGGCGACGCTCGACCTCGGCGTCCTCTCGAGCACCATCGGCGGCGTGCAGGTGCCCTGGCTCTACATGGTCTTCGTCTTCCTGCTTCTGGCGGGCCTCTCCAACGCCGTCAACCTCACCGACGGCCTCGACGGCCTCGCGGGCGGCACGGTGCTCGTGGTGATGGTCGTGATGGCCATGGTCGCCTTCAACGAGGACCAGCTCGGCCTCTCCGTTCTTGCCGCAACCATCGTGGGTGCCTGCGTGGGCTTCCTCTGGTACAACTGCTATCCCGCCTCGATCTTCATGGGCGACACGGGCTCGCTGGCCCTGGGCGGCGCCTTCGCCGCGCTTGCCGTCCTCACCAAGACCGAGGTCTGCTCGCTCGTGATGGGCGGCCTCTTCATTGTCGAGGCCCTCTCGGTGATCGTCCAGGTCGTGAGCTTCAAGGCCACGGGCAAGCGCGTGTTCCTCATGGCCCCGCTCCACCACCACTTCGAGAAGAAGGGCTGGAGCGAGACGAAGGTCGTCATACGCTTCTGGATCGTCTCGGCCGCCTTCGCGGTCCTTGGGTTCGCACTGTACTTCCAGCTTGGCTAGGGGGCTTCTCATGCAGGAAAGCAGTACCCCGGCGCGCCTCGGCGACGTCGCCGTTCTGGGCATAGGACACACGGGCGAGGCCGTCTGCCGCTACCTCGCGGGGCTTGGCGAGAGGGTCTCCTCCGTCACGCTCTTCGGCGGCGCCTCCTCGCACGAGGGCGAGGTGACGCGCGAGCTCGAGGGCCTGGGCGTACGCTGCGTCCTGGGCACCGAGGAGGTCGAGGGCACCTTCGACCTGGCCGTTGCGTCTCCTGGCATCCCCATTGGCTCGGCCTTCTTCCAGGCAGCCGCCGCGCATGCCGTGGAGGTCATCGGCGAGCCCGAGTTCGCGTGGCGCGAGAGCCCCGCCAACTGGGTGGGCATCACCGGCACCAACGGCAAGACCACCACGACCTCCCTCACCACGGCGCTCCTTCGCGAGGGCGGGCGCTCCGCCGAGGCCGTGGGCAACATCGGCACCCTCATCACGAGCCGCCTCGCCGAGCGCGAGCCGGGCTCGTGGTTCGTGGCCGAGCTCTCCAGCTTCCAGCTCGCAACCACGCGCTTCCTGCACCCGCACGTGGCCTGCCTCATGAACGTGACGCCCGACCACGTGGAGTGGCACGGCAGCATGGAGGCATATGCACAGGCAAAGGAGAAGATCTTCGCCAACCTCGGGGCAGGCGACCTCGCCGTGGTCTTCGACGGCGACGACTGGTGCCGCGCCGTCATAGGGCGCCTCGAGAAGAGGGGCCTTCGCGTGTGCCGCGTGGACGTGCGCCAGGACCCCGGCACGCCGTGCGCCGCCTTCGTGCGCGACGGACGGCTCGTGGTGCGCCTCGATGGCGCGGAGCACGTCCTCGTGCCTGCGTCAGACCTGCTCATCCAGGGCGAGCACAACCAGGAGAACGCCCTCGTGGCCTCTGCCGTTGCGCTCGAGCTGGGCGTGGCCGAGGAGGACGTGTGCCGCGGACTTCTCGCCTTCTCGCCGCTCGAGCACCGCATCGAGCCCTGCGGCGAGGTCGCGGGCGTGCGCTTCGTGAACGACTCCAAGGCGACCAACACCGACTCCGTCGAGAAGGCCCTCACCGCCTTCAGGCCGGGGAGCGTCGTGGTGCTCCTGGGCGGCCACGACAAGGGCACCGACCTCACCTCGCTCGCCCGCGCGGTGGCAGCTCGCTGTCGTGTCGCCGTGTGCTACGGCGCCGCCGGCGAGAGAATCGCCCGCGCCCTCGAGGACGAGGTCTCCGCCTCGGGCTCCGCGCTCGAGGTCGTGCGCGAGCCCCACATGCGCGAGGCCTTCTCGGCCGCCTGCGGGCGCGCCCAGGCCGGCGACGTGGTGCTTCTCTCGCCCGCGTGCTCGTCCTTCGACGAGTTCCACAACATGGAGGAGCGCGGCGAGCTCTTCAAGCGCCTCGCTGCCGAGCGCGTGGCCGCAGGGGGGCTGCGCTAGTGGCCCAGGCGTCCGCATACAGGGGCTCCGCCGTCCCACGTCCCCGCTCCTCCTCCCGGCGCAGCGGCCAGGGGAGGGGCTCGGGCCGCTCGTCGGTCGAGAAGACCATCCTCGGCGTGCCCGAGAGGTTCATGAAGCCCAGGCTCGTCCTCATCGCCGTGGTGGTGATCCTCACCTGCTTTGGCTTTCTCATGGTGTACTCGGCCTCGTCCATCACGTCTCTCACCTCGGACGCCCTGGGCAACGACCCCGCCTACTACCTCAAGCGCCAGCTCGCGTTCGCCGCGGCGGGCACGGGGTTCGCCGTGTTCATCGCGACGCGGGACTACCACCTCTGGGGAAAGACGCTGGTGCGGATCATCTGGATTCTCACCATCGGCCTGCTGCTGCTGATCTTTCTGCCCATAGCGGGCAGCGACGCCTATGGCGCAACCCGCTGGATCGCCATTGGCCCCTTCACGCTCCAGCCGTCCGAGTTCGCCAAGATCACCATCATCCTTGTGGCGGCCGACCTCGCCGAGCGCTACTACGACGAGCAGGCCATGGACTTCCAGGAGTTCGTGAAGAGCCTTGCGGTCTTCGTGGGCGTCCCCCTCGTGCTCATCCTGCTTCAGCCCGACAAGGGCTCGACCATGATCATCGCCGCCACCCTCATCGTGATGGCCTATCTCGCCGGCATGGACCGTCGCTGGATTCTCCTCGTGATTGGCGTTGGCGTGGTTGGGGTCATCGTCCTCTCGCTGAAGGATGACTACTCCCGTGCCCGCATCGTGACCATGTTCGACCCTTGGAGTGACCCCACGGGCTCCGGCTACCAGCTCATCCAGGGCTTCTACGCCTTTGGCTCGGGTGGGCTCTTTGGCGTTGGGCTGGGCATGAGCAAGCAGAAGTACTCATACCTGCCCATGGCCTACAACGACTTCATCTTTGCCGTGGTGGGCGAGGAGCTTGGCCTCGTGGGAACGCTCGGCGTGCTCGCCGCGTTTGGCGTCCTCGCGTGGGCGGGGTTCCGCATCGCCCGTTACGCGCCCGACATGTGCGGCAGGCTCATCGCCGCGGGATGCACGTCGCTCATCGTGATCCAGCTCCTGGTGAACGTCTGCGGCGTCCTTGGCATCATGCCACTCTCGGGCAAGCCCGTCCCGTTCGTGTCCTATGGCGGCTCGACAATCATGAGCTGCCTCATGCTCGTGGGAATGATCGTCTCGGTCTCCAACAATTCCGCGCTGCCCGAGACCGTCCACGACAGAAGCCGCCAGTCCTGGCAGTTTGCCGACGGCGAGGAGGCCAGGGGTCCTGCCCCCTCGGCGTCCCCGGGCATCTCGCTCGTGAGGACGCCCACGCCCCGCTCCGCGCGCCCGCGCGGGGAAGCCGGGTCCGGCCTGCGCATGGTCGACGGCGGGAGCCGGGCGCGCCAGCAGGGAAGGCCGCGGGGAGGCAACGGTCGGCCGAGCAGGTCTGGCAGGTACGATGGTGGAAGGATAGACCTCGGACCCAACGCGGCGGAGAGGCTGCGCGGTCGTGGGTCCGGAAGAGGGGATGGCAGGCGTGGCAGGAACTAGTCTAGAGGTTGCGATCGCCGCTGGCGGCACCGCGGGCCACATCAACCCGGCGCTCGCTCTGGCCGAGGAGCTCTCCGCTCGTGGCCACCACGTGCGCTTCTTTGGCCAGAGCGCCAAGCTCGAGGGGACGCTCGTCCCGCAGGCGGGCTTCGAGCTCGAGCCCATCCACGTGACCGGCTTCGACCGCTCGAGGCCCTGGACGCTCGTCTCGGCCCTCGTGCGCGAGGGCAAGGCCTCCTCGCGGGTGGGGGAGGTCTTTGCCGAGAAGGGAGCCCCAGACGTCGCCGTGGGGTTTGGCGCCTACGTCGAGCTGGCGCTCATGGACCGCTGCCGCAAGCGGCACATCCCCTACGTGCTCCACGAGCAGAACTCGGTCCCCGGCCTTGCCAACAAGACGCTCGCGCCCCATGCGCGCTACGTCTGCGTGTCGCTGCCCCAGGCGCGCGCCGCCTTCGAGGGGCGCGTCCGTGGCGAGGACGCCATCGTGCTCACGGGCAACCCCGTGCGCAGGAGCGTCCTTTCCGCCTCGCGCGAGGCGGGCCGCGCTGCCTTCTCGATCCCCGAGGACGCCACGATGCTTCTCGTCTTTGGCGGGAGCCTGGGTGCCGCCCACGTGAACGAGGCAATCGCTCGCCTCAAGGAGCGCCTGCTCGCCAATCCCGGCCTCTACGTGGTCCACTCCACGGGCAAGGAGCTCTACGAGGACGTCGTCTCGTCCCTTGCCCTCACCGGGGCAGAGCGCGAGCGCTGGCAGGTCGTCCCCTACATCTCCAACATGGGCGAGGCCCTCGCGGCCGCAGACCTCGTTGTCTCTCGCGCCGGGGCCTCATCCATCGCCGAGATTGCGGCGCTCGCCGTCCCGAGCGTGCTGGTGCCCTACCCGCTCGCAACGGGCGACCACCAGACGACCAACGCCCACTACCTGGTCGACGCCGGCGCAGCGGACCTCTTCGCCGACGACGCGATAGACGGCGACGAGTTTGCCGACGACCTTCTCGACCTCGTGGGCGACGCCGAGCGGCGCGAGCGCATGCGCGCGTGCGCCCGCGGCCTTGGGCAGGACCAGGCGGCCGTCAAGCTCGCGGACATGGTGGAGCGTGCCGCCGCACGCTAGGCGCGTCCCGGCCGCGAAGACGGAGCCCTGCTGAGTCCATGGTGGCTTGTTGCCGCGGACCGTCTTGGGCCGTCCATCGGCTAGAGTGAATAGGTTAGGCGAACCAGTTTCCGCGGCGGGCCTCTCGCCGCGCACCTTTGGAAGGGGAAGCCATGGCAGACATCAAGGAGACGACCCGCGACACGGCGGCCGAGAAGGGCAAGGCCATCGCGAGCGCCCACTTCGTGGGCATCGGCGGGGCGGGCATGAGCGGCATCGCCCTCGTGCTCAACAAGCGCGGCTGCAAGGTCACCGGCTCTGACCTCAAGAGCTCCCACTACGTGCGCGAGCTTGAGGACGTGGGCATCGACGTGACCATCGGCCACGACGCCGCGACCATCGACCGCGTCTCGCCCGAGGTGGTCGTGACCTCGAGCGCCATCCCCGAGACCAACCCCGAGGTCGTGCGCGCCCGCGAGCTGAACATTCCCATCTGGCCGCGCGCCAAGATGCTGTCGTACCTCTCCAACAACGCCACCACCGTCGCCGTCGCCGGCACTCACGGCAAGACCACCACGTCTTCCATGATCGCGACCATGCTCGACCGCCTGGGCTGGGACCCCTCCTTCCTCATCGGCGGCGTGGTCGAGGGCTACGACACCAACGGCAGGAACGGCGAGGGCGGCTACTTCGTCTGCGAGGCGGACGAGTCCGACGGCTCCTTCCTCTACCTCAACCCCGACGTCGTGGTGGTCACCAACATCGAGGCGGACCACCTCGACCACTACGGCACGCTCGAGAACATCGAGAAGACCTTCTGCACCTTCATGGACCTGGTGGGCGAGAAGGGCACCGTCGTGGTGAACGGTGACAACCCCCACTATGTCGAGCTTGCCCGCTCGACCGGCCGCCACGTGGTCACCTACGGCTTCGACGAGGGCAACGACTACGTCTGCGTGCCCGAGGAGGGCCTGGCACCGCACCGGCTGGCCATGCGCTTCCAGGTGAAGACGCCCTCTGGCGCCACGGTCGAGGTGACCATCAAGTCGAACCCAGGCCGCCACAACATGGCAAACGCCACGGCAGCCATCGCCGTGGCGGACGTGCTTGGCGCAGACGTCGCGCAGGCCGCCGAGAAGCTCTCCGAGTTCAAGGGCGCGCGTCGTCGCTTCACGCACGTGGGCGACATCGACGGCATCACGGTCGTCGACGACTACGGGCATCACCCCACAGAGATCGCGGCCACGCTCGGTGCCGCCTCCGAGCTTGGCTTCGACCGCATCGTCTGCGTGTTCCAGCCGCACCGCTACAGCCGCACCAAGGCGCTCGAGCCGCTCTTCGCGCACGCCTTCGACAACGTGGACGTCCTGCGCGTGATGGACGTCTTCTCGGCGGGAGAGATGCCCATCCCGGGAATCTCGGGCAAGACCGTCTCGTCCCAGGTAGAGGCTGCCGGCACGGTGCCTGACGTGGCCTACGTCCCCAACCGCCACGAGCTCGTCCAGAACCTCTGCGACACCTGCCGTCCGGGCGACCTCCTCATCACCCAGGGCGCCGGCGACGTCACCCAGATCGGCCCCGCATTCATCGCCGCCATGCGCGAGCGTGACGAGAAGAAGGACGAGTAACGGGCGTGAGCGTCTTCAACGCATACATGAGCCTCTCTGGGGCCATCGACGCGGACGTGATCCGCGGCGAGAGGCTCTCCCATCGCACGACGTACCGCATCGGTGGCCCCGCCGCGCTCTTCGTGTGCGCGAACACCTATGAGGCCCTGCTCAAGACCGTCGAGGTCCTGCGCGCCGAGCGCGTGCCCTGGGTGGTCATGGGGAAGGGCTCGAACATCCTCGTGGCCGACACGGGCTATGACGGCTGCGTCATCACGCTTGGCCGCGAGTTCTCGCGCATGAGCTTTGCAGAGGACGGCCGCGTGACGGCGGGGGCGGCGCTCCCGCTCTCGAAGCTCGTCTCGGAGGCCATGAGGCGCTCGCTTTCCGGACTCGAGTTCTGCGCGGGCATTCCGGGCACCGTGGGCGGGGCTGTCTCGATGGACGCGGGCACCCGCCACGAGTGGGTGGGCGCGGTCATCGAGGACGTGGTGAGCCTGAGCCCCGGCAAGGGGCTGGTGCGCCACGCCGCCGCCGAGGTCGAGTGGGGCTACCGCACGACGTCGCTCCCCACCACCGAGATCGTGCTCGAGGCCACCTTCCGGCTTACGCCCGGCAGCCACGACGCCATCGCCCGCGACGTTGAGGACCGCCTTCGGCGCCGCAGCCAGTCCCAGCCCATGGGAAGGCCCTGCTGCGGCTCGGTCTTCAGGAACCCCGGCTCGCGCTCCGCTGCCGTCATGATCGAGGCCTGTGGCCTCAAGGGATACCGCGTTGGCGGGGCAGTTGTCTCCGACGTACACGCCAACTTCATCGTGAACGACGGCGGCGCTCACGCCCACGACGTCGTCGCGGTCATGCAGCACGTCCACGATGCCGTGCGGGAGAAGTACCAGATCGACCTTCAGCCCGAGGTCAAGCTGCTCGGGTTTGGGGCATAGGGAGAGCACGGATGGCGTCAGACGACAGGAGAAGGCCAACGTCGAGAAAGGCGACGAAGCGGCCCACGCAGGGGCGTTCCGCTCGTCCCTCGCGTCCGGCCTCCGCCCCGCGCAGCCGTGCTTCTCGCCCGGCGCGGGCGCCCAAGCCCGCCCCCACGTTGCAGCGCAAGCCCAAGGCGGCGCCAAAGCCCAGGCCGGCGAGGACCGTCGCGACGCCCAAGGCAAGCCAGGCGAGGCCGTCTGGCCTTCGGCCGCAGCGGGCACCCAAGCCCCAGAGTGGGCGAGAGGCAAGAGAGGCCCGTGCGCGCCAGGTCCGCACCGCGGACGCCCTGGGCATTGCCCTGCGCGTTGGCGTCATCGTGGCCATCGTGGCGGCGGTTCTCGGCGTCGCCCTTCTCGTCCTGAGCAACACCTCGACCTTCAAGATCGACTCCATCGACGCCGTCGCAACGGACCACGTGAGCGCGGACGACATCCAGAAGCTCGCGAGCGTCGAGGAGGGCACGACGCTTCTCAACGTGGACACCGGTGCCATCACCCAGCGCCTCATGAAGAACCCCTGGATCGCCTCCGTGAGCATCGACCGCGAGTTTCCCGACAAGCTCAAGATCTCTGTCACCGAGCGCAAGGTCGAGGCCGTCGTGGTGATGAGCTCGCGGAGCGTGGCCTGGTACCTGGGCGAGGGCGAGGTCTGGCTCGAGCCCGTGAACCTTGACGTCTCGGAGGGGCAGTCCGCAGACGACGTGGCCCTCGAGAAGGCGACCTCGGTGGGCGCCATCCTCATCACGGGCGTTCCGGCGACGGTCGACCCTGCGGCGGGCTCAAAGGCCACCGACGACGTGATCTCTGCCGTGAGGAGCTACCTCGACGGGTTCTCGTCGGAGTTCGCCTCGCAGATCGTGAGCTTCTCGGCTCCCAGCGAGGCGAGCCTCTCCTGCGTCCTCTCGAGCGGCGTCGAGATATCCCTGGGGTCCCCCTCGAGCATCTCGTCGAAGGAGGACGTCATCAAGAGCCTGCTTTCCGAGTACCCGGACGAGCTGACCTACATCAACGTGCGCGTGCCGTCGAGCCCCTCGTACCGCAAGATCGACTCCTCGAACGTGACGGAGGGGTCGGGGGCCACGGGAGGCTCCGCCTCCACGACAGGCGAGGAGAGCTCCTCCAAGGACTCCTCGACGGGCACGAACTAGGGCTCGTCTGTCTCAGGCTCAAGCTCCACTTGAGGGTTTCTATCCATATCTGTACTACCGCTCACCTGCGGTTTTCACCGTTTGCACAAAGTGTTTGACGAGAGCATGCTCAATGTGCAAATATACGTCGCTTCTTGGGGAGCATCTGGCTTAACCTGAGGTTTAGGGTTTCTACCAGCGCTTTTCAGAGGCGAGAGCGTAAACGCCATATGAGCGAAGCACGAACGCACCAGCAAGGGCGCTGGCACAGGGCCGCCGCCAACGAGGAGGAAACGATGAAGGACACCGAGGTCCCCAGCAACTATCTCGCCGTGATCAAGGTCGTCGGCGTGGGCGGCGGCGGCACCAACGCCGTTAACCGCATGATCGAGGAGGGCATCCGCGGCGTCGAGTTCGTGGCCATCAACACCGACGCGCAGGCCCTCGCCATCTCCGATGCCGACATCAAGGTCCACATCGGCACCGACATCACCAAGGGGCTCGGCGCCGGCGCCAACCCCGAGGTCGGCCAGGAGGCCGCCGAGGAGAGCCGCGACGAGATCAAGCAGGCGCTCGCCGGCTCCGACATGGTCTTCATCACCGCAGGCGAGGGTGGCGGCACCGGTACCGGCGCGGCGCCCATCGTTGCCGACATCGCCAAGAACGACGTGGGCGCCCTCACCGTGGGCGTCGTCACCAAGCCCTTCTCCTTCGAGGGCCGCAAGCGCTACAACTCCGCCGCCGAGGGCATCAAGAACCTCTCCGACAACGTCGACACGCTCATCGTGATCCCCAACGACCGCCTGCTCGACCTCTCCGAGAAGAAGACAACCATGCTCGAGGCCTTCCGCATGGCCGATGACGTGCTGTGCCAGGGCACCCAGGGCATCACGGACCTCATCACCGTCCCCGGCCTCATCAACCTCGACTTCGCCGACGTCTGCACCATCATGAAGGGTGCGGGCACGGCAATGATGGGCATCGGCACCGCCTCCGGCGACTCCCGCGCCACCGACGCGGCCGCCGAGGCCATCTCCAGCCCGCTGCTCGAGACCTCGACCGACGGCGCCACGCGCGTGCTGCTCTCCATCGCCGGCAACAAGGACCTCGGCATCCAGGAGATCAACGACGCCGCCGACCTCGTCGCAAAGAACGTCGACCCCGAGGCCAACATCATCTTTGGTACCGTCGTCGACGAGTCCCTGGGCGACCAGGTCCGCGTCACCGTCATCGCGACCGGCTTCAACGACGCCAACATCCAGCCGACGCTCCCCACCATGCCGGTGGCGCGTCCGCAGGCCCAGGCGCCCAAGTCCAAGCAGCGTCCCTACAGCGCGCCGGCTCCCGTGAGCCGCCCCGCCGCTCCCGCCGCGGGTGGCGACAACAAGGAGTTCGACATCCCCGACTTCCTGAAGCGCAGCCGCATCTAGCGCCATGTCCGAGCCCACGCTCACAAGGTACCAGTCGCACGGCGTGACCCTCCTGGGGGACGAGCCCGTTCCCCAGGGGGTCGCGTTTGCGTTCACGGAGCGTACGGGCGGCGTGTCTCACGGCTGCTTTGCCTCCCTCAACCTGGGAGGCGCCTGCGGAGACGAGCCTTCCTCCGTGGCCGAGAACCGCCGTCGCGCGCTTGCCGCGATGGGGGCCGACGCCTGGGAGGGCGCTCTCGTGAACCCGCACCAGGTGCACGGCGACCGCGTGGTCGTGGTGCGCGCCTCCAGTGCGGAGGAGGTCAGCGCCGCCCAGGCGGACGCCGCCGCCGGCGCCGACGCAATCGTCTGCACCGCCAATCACGTCCCGGTGCTGCTTTGCTTTGCGGACTGCGTGCCGGTCGTGCTCGTGGCGCCCGGAGGCTTTGCCGTGGTCCACTCCGGATGGCGGGGTACCATCGCCCGCATCAGCGCCAAGGCGGCGCGCGTTCTCGCTGAGGAGACCGGCTCGCCCGTCTCGCAGATTCTTGCGTACGTTGGCCCGCACATTGGGCGCGAGGACTACGAGGTCTCGCCCGAGCTTGCCGAGCGCTTCTCGGCGGAGTTTGGGCCTGGCGTCATCTGGGGCGAGAGGAACCTCGACCTCGGTGCCGCCGTCTCGGCGGCGCTCGTCGCGGAGGGGGTGCCCGCAGGCTCCATCGCCTGCTGCGACGTCTCGACCGCCTCGGCAACCGAGAGGTTCTTCTCGTACCGGGCAGAGCACGGGAAGTGCGGGCGGCACGGTGCTGTGGCCGTGATGAATGGAGAGTAGCGTCTTTCTCGCCTCTTGCCGAGGCGGGTCTTGTTGGATGGGGGAGCTGGTCGTTGATGGACGAGACAGAGCAAGAGAGCTACGCGGCGTTTCTCGCCGGGCGCAGGGAGGAGATCCTCCAGCGCATCTCCGACGCCGCGTCTCGGGCGGGGCGCGACCCGTCCGAGGTGGAGCTTCTCGCCGTCTCCAAGACCGTCGACGTGCCCCAGGTGGACCTTGCCTGGAAGGCGGGCTACCGAGCCTTTGGCGAGAATCGCCCGCAGGAGCTGGTCCGCAGGCTCAAGGGCATCGAGGCGTACCCGGAGATGGCGGGCGTGCGCTTTGACATGATCGGCCACCTGCAGACCAACAAGGTGCGCGAGGTCGTGGGCAACGTGACGCTCGTCCACTCGGTGTCCTCGGTGCACCTTGCCGAGGCCATCTCGAAGCGCGGCGCAAACCACGGCGTGACGAGCGACGTCCTCCTCGAGGTCAACGTCTCGGGGGAGGAGTCAAAGTCTGGCTTCTCGCCTGACGAGGTCCGCGAGGCGCTCGACGGCATCCTCGCGCTTCCCGCCATGCGCGTGCGCGGCCTCATGGCCATGGCGCCGGCGCACGACATAGATGCGGCGAGAAGGACCTTCTCCGGCCTCCGCGAGCTGCGCGACGAGCTGGCCGCGCGAAGCGGGCTTGCGCTTTCGGTCCTCTCGTGCGGCATGAGCGACGACTTCCCGATCGCGGTCGAGGAGGGCTCGACGATCGTGCGTCTTGGCAGAACGGTGTTCGACCCCAGCTACGTCCTGGGTTAATCTGGCAATGGGGCGGGGCACAGGTCCCCGCGGAATGGATGGGGGAATCATGGGCTTCCTCGACAACATCAGGGATCGCTTCCGTAGGGACGACGACTACGACGACTACGAGGACGACTACTACGAGGGCGACGAGGAGCAGCGCGAGCGTGACCGCGAGCGCGGCTATGGTGACCGTCGTCCCACGGGCAGCGCCACCAAGCTCCTGGGCAACACCTCGCGCCCCGAGGCGGAGAGCGTCTCGGTCTACACGCGCTCCGGCCGTCCGGTGACGCAGAACCCCGCTGCCGGCTATGTCGACCAGCGCGACGTGCGTCCGCGTCCCTCCTATGTGGAGCCGCCCGAGCCCACCTACAGGCCGACCTACGAGCCGCCGGCGCCGAGCAGCGCGTCCGCGACCACCGAGCTTGGGCGCGGCTCCTCTCGCGTGACCTCCGGCCAGCTGCCGCCCTACGTGCTGCGTCCCGTCTCCTACGACGACGTCCAGTCCGTGGTGAGGCGTGTGCGCACCAACCAGCCCGTCATCCTCATCTTCAAGGGCACCAACATTGAGACCGCCAAGCGCATCCTCGACTTCTGCTACGGTCTGAGCTACGGCGTGGCGGGCTCCGTCGAGGCGCTCGGCGACCGCGTCTTTGCCGTGCTTCCCGCAGGCATAGAGCTCACGCAGGGCGACATCGACAAGCTCGTCGCCGACGGCGACCTCGAGGCGTAGCGCCATGGCTGAGAAGATCGAGAAGACCATCGGCGTCATCGGTGCGGGTTCCATGGGTGCCGCCATCGCACGCGGGCTCGTGGCGTCTGGTGCCGCGTCGCCGGAGCGCGTCCTTGTCGCCAATCCCTCTGCGGGCAAGCTCGCACCGCTCGCAGAGCTTGGGATCAAGACGTTTATGAGCAACGATGCGCTTCTCGCCGAGGACCCGGATGCCGTGGTCCTGGCGGTGAAGCCTCAGGTACTGCCCGGCGTTTTGGCCGAGCACACAGAGGGGCTCTCCGGTCGCCTTGTGATCTCGATTGCGGCTGGCGTCTCGGTTTGCACGCTTGAGCGTGCGCTCAAGGACTCCCGCGTGGTGCGCGCAATGCCCAACCTGCCGGTACAGGTGCTTTCTGGCGCGGCCGCCGTCTGCCCGGGGTCTCGCGCGACGGAGGAGGACCTCGACCTCGCGCTGGCGATCTTCTCCGCCCTGGGAAGCGCCGTCGTGCTCCGCGAGGACCAGCTCGACGCCGAAGGTGCCGTGGTGGGCTGCGGCCCCGCGTACGTGGCGCTTCTCGTCGACGACCTCACCCGTGCCGGCGTGGAGCGCGGGCTTCCCGCCGCAGCCTGCCGCGAGCTCGTGCTGTCCACGATGCGCGGCGTGGCCGAGCAGCTCCTTGCCTCCGGCGAGCACCCACGCGCATATATGGAGAAGGTGACGTCTCCCGGCGGCACGACTGCCGCGGGTTTGCGCGCGATGGAGTCGGGTATGTTTGAGGTTGCCTGCTCGGGCGTCGACGCGGCCCTGCGTCGTACCCGCGAGCTCTCTGAGGCGGCAGGCGCCAAGGACACCACCGACGACTGACAGCGAGGATCACTTGAACTACACGATAGCCAACCTCATAGTCCAGCTCTTCCGCATCTACAACATCCTGATCATCGTCTGGTGCATCATGTCGTGGATTCCCCGCAGCTCCGGTGCGCTCGAGGACTTTCGGGGTGCCATCGGCATGCTCGTGGAGCCATGGCTGGGCATCTTCCGGCGCATCATTCCGCCGTTCGGCGGTATAGACTTTTCGCCCATTGTGGCGATATTCGCTCTTGAGGCCATAGAGCGGCTGCTTCTGGCTATACTTTTGTAACGTCATTGCCGCTTGCCGGGTGCTGCCCGGGGCGACGAGTCGAAGTGAAAGGGACAATGATGGCAATCACACCAGCAGATATCGAGCAGCAGACCTTCTCTCCCTCGAAGCACGGCTATGACCCCGAGGAGGTCGACGCCTTCCTCGAGCAGATCTCAAGCGAGGTCGACGCGATGCTGCAGAAGATCGCGGACCTCAAGGGTCGCCTGAACACCGCCGAGCAGCAGCTCTCTGCCTCGCAGGCCCAGGTCGCAAGCCTCGAGGAGCAGCTCAACGCCGCTCCCGAGCGCATGGAGGTCACGCCCGTCGCGCCCGCACCCGTCGTCGCGCAGGACGACCTTGCGGCTTCCGAGAGCCAGATCTCTCGCGTGCTCATCGTCGCCCAGCAGAGCGCCGACAAGCTCGTGGCAGACGCGCGCGATAACGCAGAGCGCATCCGCAACGAGGCCGACCAGAAGGCCCGCGAGGTCATTCGCCAGGCGCTTGCCGAGAAGCAGAACGAGCTGGACGAGATCGACCGCCTCAAGCAGTCCCGCGAGGACTTCCGCAGCGAGTACAAGAAGCTCCTCCAGCACTTCATGGACGACGCGGACTCCGTCTTCCCGCAGCAGACGCTCTCCTCGGCGCCCAACGGCTCTGGCGCTGCCCCTGCGGCCGCTCCGCGTCCTGCCGTGAGCGCACCTGCGACTCCGGCCTCCGCGACTGGCTCCACGGTTGCGACCAACGCCTCCTTCCAGACCGACTTCGGCGATCTGGACTAGCCGAGACGATTCGCCTGTCGAGAACGGCGAGCACATCTTTGACGTGACGGGGAGGCCCCAGCTTGGGGCCTCCTCTTTTGTGGCAACGCCTTTCTCGGCGCGCGTTCTTCTCGCCTTCACCAGGTGCTGTCCGCAACACATTTGGGGTGGTTGCCGCTACACATTCGTACACGAATCTGTGACCCGCGCAGGTCGATACACATTCGAATGCCGAATGTGTATCGGTTGCGTTGGAATAATAGGCGGAGCGCCAATGCACCGAAGTCCTTGATTGCCCCCTTCAGGGCCTCGTCCCCGGGCCTGTCCCTGTCGGCCAGGCGGCAGAACTCGTCTCCGGCGTCGCTTGCGCCGCAGACGACGCAGACCTTGAGGTTGGAGATGCCGCGCGCGTGGACCGCACCGCCGTACCTGTGGGGAGCCCTCGGCATCTCGGCCCCGCTCCTCGCCCCGCTGCCTGTGAGGGACTCGTCGGAGTAGGTGCCGCCGACCTGCCGGGAGACCGAAGGGCCCGTCCGAAAGGGCAGAGGCGACCCTCCCATGACCTCGCAGAGCCTCATGCGGCAGAACCAGGGGGTCCTGAGGCATGCGCGGCAGGTCCTGGCGCACCCCCGAGGCTTCAGCCCGAGAGCGTGGCCCCCACGGAGGGAGGCCAGGTCGCGGCATCGAGCTTGGAGGCGGCGAGCAGGCCCCCGCTCTTGGCCGAGGAGGTGCGCCCGCCGCCTTGGTCGCACTGATGGGCTTGCGCTTCTCCCCGAGGGAAAGCCCCTCCATCTCCTGGAGTATGATTTCAGGCATCCCGTCTCCGTCTCTTCGATGTCGATGTTTGGCGACATGCATCCTAGAACGGGGACGGGACATTATTACGTCAACGGTGGTCTAACAGAGACTTATCAAATAATGATTTTGGACTCTTTCTCGATCAGGTATTTTTCCAAAAATCGAAGGTTTTACTGTTGGAGAATAGGCACGATGAGTTTTCCCATGCGCACGAGATTAAGAGGCTGGTTGACCAGCGCTTTATTGAGAGCTGAGAATAAAACCCAGCCAGATTTGGACGTCTCTTTGCAGTGGGGATTTTGATTCAATGGTTTTGGAACATTGCCAATCTGACTGGTAATCAAACAAGAAGAGGGCCGTGCGCTCACGGCTGCGGGCGTCTCGGAGATATGGACTCGATGAGGTCCGGCCTCTCGGAGGACGCAGTGGTGCCTTCCCGCTCCCACGCGTCGGAATAAGACTTCGGTTCCTCAATGAGGCCGCGCTCGTGGAAGCAGAAGTAGCCCAGGAGGTGCTCCCTGTCGGCTGGGATCCAGTCGGGCTCGCTCGTTCGCGGCGCGATCCCCAGCTCTTCCCGCACCCGGGGAATAGGGTCGGACAGATGTGTATCGTGTATGTATAATGTCAATATGATTGAGAACGGGTACATAGACTTCGAGTGGGACGAGCGCAAGGCCGCCATCAACGCCGAGAAGCACGGCGTGAGCTTCGAGGCGGCAGCCGACGCGTTCTCGGACCCATACGCCCGCGTCGTGCCGGACAGCAGGCACTCGGACCGCGAGGAGAGGTTCTTCCTGATAGGGATGGACTTGGAATCGCGGGTGCTGACGGTCTGCCATTGCGAGAGGCGCGGCGGCTCGACCATCAGGATAATCTCGGCGAGGAAATCGACGAGAACCGAGGGGCGGCAGTATTGGAGGTATCGAAATGAATAGCGCGGAGGATATCACGGAGATGCCCGCCGAGGTCGACTTCTCGGAGAGCGTCCCGAACCCCTACATCGGGAAGGTGCCGCGCCGCCGCGTCACCATGAACATTGACGGCGAGAACATCGACTACTTCAAGGCGGAGGCCGCACGCACGGGCGTCCCCTATCAGGTCATCATCAACATGTACCTGACGGAGTGCCGGGAGCAGAAGAGGCACCTCGCGTTCACATAGCCCAATGAGGGCAGACCCCCGCATGCCATGACCCGGCACAATTGGGGCGTCGTCTGCGGCGCGGGGGCGTGGCTCAGGACAGGCCTGCGGTGACCATGAGCGCGCACTCGCGCGAGTGTGCGCTTCTTGTCCGAAATCTGGACCTCGGATTTCGATAACGCGCAGGCCAGAAGCCATACATGGCCTTCTACGCGAGAGGGGTCCGCGTATTGGAGCAGCGTCAATCTGACTGGTAATCAAATACGCATCTGGAACGTCGAGAAAACCCGAATGAAAAAAGCCTGCTCTATCGTGAGATGCTGGAGAGAGAGCAGGCTTTCCAGATGAGAAGTATGGCTCCGTCCCTCCCAAGGTGGGGGAGGAGCCTTTGAACTGATCAATACCGTACTTCCGCTCGCCCATTCAGCCATGGCACAAGCATCCGTGCCCGATGATTGGGGCTCGAGCGGCGCCAGCCCAACGGACCGCCAGGTTCAGCGCGGAAGCAGCCAGCCGACCACCCGGTAGGTTTGAATGGCCTGCACAAGCAAGATCAAACCCGCTATCACGATGACGGTTAGCCCCACTCCGGAAACCACCGCTCGCGCCCCTCTGCTCCTGGGGAACCTCCCAATGAAGTCCCTGAACTGGTCAGGGGAGCCGACCGAAAAACCGCTCTTGCTGAGTGCAGCGACTACCATTCCAGGAAACAAAACGTAGAAATAGTTCCTGCTCTCCCAATGGTCTTTGATGGAGGACAGTGGAATCTCGAGCCTGTGCTCTTTGTCATTACCGTTGACCACGCAATTCTCGTCCGTAAATTTCGTCTGGCGTCCTTTTCCGGCAGGGAAGAGCCGGTTCCTGTCTTTCGCCGTTTTGACCATGATGTGCAGGTTTATGCACGTAATGATTGCTACTGCTATTGCCACCATGAGGCTAAGGAAGCCAATGTGCAGCACGGACAAATCGATGCCATACCTAAGAAGCAGGCATCCAATTATAAAAAGAGCAATGACCATCATCAGGTTATAGGGAGGTAGAAGGCGGCGTCTTATCCACGAAGACGCATATTCCTTTATCAAGGCATCATCCAGCATTGTTGTATTGACAAACATGCCTTTCCTCCACGCCCGCAGAAAATGATTCGCATGCATTCAGGCAGCCTGGCCACTCATTGAACCAGTCCCAAGAGGCGCCGTTCAGGCCGATGATTACGCCGTATTATAGAGGTCGCAGTCAGGGAGATTTGAAAACGTTTGACCAATGAGCGGCGCCAGCTTGGGCGAATAGGGCGATTATCCCCGCAACCTAGGGTCAAGCTCCGGTAGCCCGTGCCAGAAGCGCTTGGGCATCCACGATGCCCGCAGGTCATACCCTCGGCTGGCGGCCCCACGTCCAGGAAGCTCCATTGCCCGATAGAAGCGCTGCCACAGAGCCTGGACCAGGCGCTCGCGCTCGTCAGCCTCCCCAACGCGAGAGGCGAGCGTGGCTGCGGTGTCCTCGTCGAGTCCCACCGTTGCGCAGGAGGCATCCCCAGGCTCGTGGAAGATTGCCACGAGGTGGCGCGGGTCGACAATCACAAAGTGGTCCTCCTTCATGCGCCTGGCAAAGTGACGTCCAACAAGCGAGAGCGTGTTCTCGTTTGGCTCGAAGACGGAGACGAAGGTGCCGTCGGGGATGCGGACGAAGCGGACGAACTGCCGCGTGTGCTCGCACTCCGACGAGACGCGTTGCACAAAGGGGAGAAACGCGACGGACTCGGGGGACGAGATGTCCTCGTACAGGCGCACTCCCGCTGAGAAGCCCAAACGCATGTAGCGGTGGACCGCCTCGGGCATGCCGTTCTCGTCCGACGCGCAGGCGAGGACAACGCGCCGTGCACAGGTGGTGCCGCAGGTCTTCTCAAAGCCCGAGTACACCCGTTTGGCCAGCGACACCAGCGAGTCGTCCTCCCCGTCTTCGAGGGTCACGACCGCCTCGCCTAGACGCGCCTGAGCCTCGTCAGCGGCGACCACTCGAACTCGGTGGGGGTCTGCGTGCGAGAGGTACGTTACTCCCACGGCCGCGAGCACAGACTCCGTGGTACGCTGACAGCACAGGGCGACCTCCTCACCGCGAGCGAGCGCCGAGGAAGTCTTGGCTGTCGCGCGCTCGACGGCGCGGCCGTTTGAGGCGGGCGTGAGCGAGCTAGAACAGGCTAAGCTGGCCCTCTGCCTGGCGTCTGGCCGCGTTGTATCTGCTCGCTGATGCATCTCTCACCACCTGTTGCCGGATGAGCTCGGGATCGAGCGCGGCGCCAAGGTCACGCTTGCCGCCGCAGGTCACGAAGAAGCGTGCGCGCTTGAACGCGACGCCCAGGCTCTGCAGGTCGTCAACGCAGAGCCTTCTCGAACGCCGGGCTGCGAGGATTCGCCTTGCCCCAACCGGCCCTATTCCAGGGACCCTAAGGAGCTTCTCGAGCGGGGCGTCCATCACCTCGACGGGGAATGCGTCCATGTGGGCGAGCGCCCAGGCGAGCTTTGGATCGACGTCGAGGTCGAGCCAGGGACGACTTGGCGTTGCCAGCTCGTCCGGCGTGAAGGCGTAGTAGCGCA
Source organism: uncultured Olsenella sp. (assembly GCA_900548775.1). Lineage (GTDB taxonomy): Bacteria > Actinomycetota > Coriobacteriia > Coriobacteriales > Atopobiaceae > Tractidigestivibacter. Next base: position 10,747 of record URLM01000015.1, on the reverse strand, counting down.
TGAGCCAATCCGCCTGGTAGAGACGGTGCTCGCGGCGCAGGGGCACCGGAGTCTCTCGCCCGGGAAGACGGTTGTCCTCCACCATGGGCATGTAGGCCGAAAAGAAGATTCTCTTGAGGCCGTAGTGGTCGTACAGGGACTTCGAGAGCTGCAGGATGTGGTTGTCATCCTCGGGGGATGCCCCAATGATTATCTGCGTGGACTGGCCGGCTGGTGCGAACGTCCTGAGCGCGTTGGGAACGGCGCTCTTTGGTCTTCCGAGTGTGTACCGGGCACCGACCGAGGTTGTCCTCAGGCCTTCTGCGTCATGGCTGGACGACCGCTTGCCCCTTTTCGCCAGTGCCTTCTTGCCGGCGGGGGAGTCGAGCAGCTGACGCTCCTCCTCGAGCCTCGTTGTGGCAATCTGCGCCATGGGCGCCATGACGGATGAGGCGTCTTTGTCGGGACAGAGCGTGGCAAGCGATGCCCTGCTTGGAAGCTCCAGGTTCACGGAGAGCCTGTCCGCAAGGCGTCCCAGCCGGTCCACAAGCTCTGGAGAGGTACCGGGAATCACCTTGGCGTGGACGTACCCATTGAAGCGGAACTCACCGCGAAGCATCTCTAGGCAGGCGATCATGCGCTCCGTGGTGTTGTCGGCGTTGCCCAAGACGGCGGATGAGAGGAACAACCCCTCGATGTGGTTGCGCTTGTAGAAGTCCACGGTGAGTTCGGCGAGTTCGTGCGGCTCGAATGTAGCCCTAGGGCAGCTTGCGCCTCGGCGGTTGACGCAGTAGGCACAGTCGAAGCTGCAGGCGTTTGACATGAGGACCTTGAGCAGGGTGATGCAGCGCCCGTCTGGCGAGAAGGAATGGCACAGTCCGCTCGCGCAGGCATCGCCCACCATGCCCTCGCGCGGACCACGCGTGACGCCAGACGAGGTGCACGCAGCGTCAAAGCGCGCAGCCTCGGCGAGAATCCCCAGCTTGGCGAGCTTGTCCATGGCACCTCCCCTCCCGGTATGATGCGGTAACAGAACGAATGTTCCAATCTAGTCTACACCGTACCCATGAGTAGTACAAGCGTTCTAATATGAAGCCACCGCAACGTGCGCCCTTGAATCACGTCCCATTTCGACCTCGCAGTTATCGTTGGCACTTCCATGAACATACGCCCCTATCTAGCTGGCTTTTTATAAAACCGTGACAGCTACCTGTCTGTTGGCGGTCCGAAGAATGACAGAAAGGTGCAAGTACGTCCTGCTACTCTTTCCGGCTACCGAGGAAAGGGGCTGACATGGGACTGTATTTGGGATATGAGTCGGCGTTGCGGTATTGGCTTACGAAGAGGGGAGACGAGTGCCTCCCCGATTGTTCGCCCGACACGACGCTTGCCAATGCGACGGCGAACAGGAGTGAAATCACCTCGAGTCCACTGCCGTTTGGCTTCTCTGAGGACCGTCCTCTCCACCTGCTCGTACCCGGGAATAGCGGAAGGAGACAGACACCTGCAGTTCAGGTACATCAGCTCTTTCCTGAATTGCCCAAAGGCTCCTTCCGGACGTTGGCTGGTGCGGTGAGGGTGGCGTCTCCCGAGCTAACTTTTCTTCTTATGGCCCAGTGCAGGGACATTCAAGAGCTTGCCGTCATTGGATGCTATCTCTGCGGCGGCTTCTCTATCTCTGCCGAGGGAAGCGGGTACACCGGAGCGCGAGATCCCATCACAACACCTGAGGAAATCGCCGCGTTTCTCGCCCTCATGCCCGGAGCCCATGGAATCAAAAGTGCGCGGCGTGCTCTTCAGTACGTTGTTCCAAATACGGCTTCGCCAATCGAAACCCTGCTCGCGCTCACAAGCTCGCTTCCTCCGATGCTGGGTGGGAGGACGATGCCTCAAGTGGCTGCGAACCAGCGGATTCTTGTGCCGGAGAGACTCCAAAGCCTCATGTCGGCGAACGAACTGTACGGCGACCTGTACTACGAGTCGGTGAAGGGAGACATCGAATACGACAGCTATGACTTCCACACGGGCCGGTATCGTCTCGACCACACGAGTACGCGTCGGAATGTAATCGAAGCGGCAGGGATAAAAGTGGTCTCTGCGACGTGGGGACAGATCAAGACGTTTGAGCTGTACCAGGACTTTTGGTGGCTAGTTGAGAACAATTTTGGGATTAGGCATAAAACTTACAATGAAAAACAACTCTTAGCTCAGGAGACATTATATTGCATGCTCACAAACCCGCAGTTTACGCTCTTCTAATGACAACTGCAGGGGATACCGGTTGCCGCCCCTCTGCCCAAAAATTGCGGTTGCCGGTCCTTTTTGGGCGCATCGCCGAGTACGAAAACTCTAACTTTTTGCGGAGCCGCAGGTAGGGAAATGGCACTTCTGGGGTGATACTAAGCGGAACCCCGAATTATGACCGGCAACCGCAAATTTTGGGCAGCTACCCCAGTTGGGAGTCCCAAATCCTCCGTCGCGAAACAATAGAGGCGGTCTAACAATCTCAACCCGTTATCCCAAGGTATTGCCGGTCGCCCAAGCCGAGAAGAAAGGTGCGAAGTGGGCCTATGAGCCGGGTTCTGTCGAGGACGATCATTTATCTACGAACGCCGTTGCCGACGCCCTCTAGCGCGCAACCCGAGCGCGGTGCGGGCCACACCATAGCGCTCCTATTTGCGTTTGCTCCGGAAGGGGCTTGCCAAGCCGCCGTGTTGCCACGACGCTGGTGGTCTCTTACACCACCGTTTCAGCTTTTCTCTCACCCGCCGAGGCGGGCAGCGGGAGTCTTCTTTTCTGCGGCGCTTTCCGTCGGGTCACCCCGCCTGGCCGTTAGCCAGCTTCCTGCCCTGTGGAGCCCGGACTTTCCTCATGGCCCGCGGCAAGCCGCTGGCCCCGCGATCGTCTGGCCCACTTCGCAGGGGTGATTCTAGCACGACGGTGCCCGGTTCAGCGTAGCGCAACTACAATGACTTGGTATCCTGCACAAGGTATGTATGCACGACGGGTGAATTGCCCGTGGGGAGGTCGTTCACATGGGGTTCTTTGACAGGCTCTCGCGAGGGAAGCGTGCCGTAGGGGAGACGCCGCATGCAATAGTAGCTACGGCTGAGCCCGGGTGCGTCCTGGCTCCCGTCACCGGAGTGGCCAAGTCTCTCTCGGAGGCACCAGACCCAGTCTTTGCGCAGGGCATGCTTGGCCCGGGGATGGCCGTCGATCCCTCTGGCGGCGTAGTCTACGCGCCAGTTACGGGAACCATCACTGCGGCGATGGCAACCGGACATGCCATTGGCATCACGTCCGATGACGGCATGGAGGTCCTCATCCACGTGGGCGTCGACACGGTCGAAATGCGCGGCGACGGCTTTGCCGTGCTGGTCGAGAAGGACGCCTACGTTACGGCGGGAACGCCTCTCATCGTGTTTGACCGCGAGAAGATCCGCGCTGCCGGCCACGATGACATCGTGATGGTCTCGGTGACAAACGCGTCCGGCGAGGCCCTGCCTGCCGTTGCGTCCGGGGCGGAAGTCCGTGCCGGTGAGCCTCTCTTTAGGCTCGGTGACAAGGCGTGACGCAGTTGTCGCAAGCGCAGACCGGCTACCTTACCCTCGAGGGCGGCACCGAGGTCCAGGGTGAGTTTGAGGACCGTCGAAGTCGCTTCATCGCGCAGCTCACACATGTGTCTAGCGAGGCAGAGGCTAATGCCTTTATCGAGAAGGTGCGCTCGCGTCACCATGACGCACGCCATAACGTGCCGGCGTGGGTTCTTGCGGATGGCCGCGAGCGGTGCTCCGATGACGGCGAGCCAAACCGCACCGCCGGTATGCCCACGCTCGAGGTTCTCCATGGCGCCGGGCTCAAGGACGTCTGCTGCGTGGTGACGCGCTACTTTGGCGGCACGCTTCTCGGCCCCGGTGGGCTCGTGCGCGCCTACACGGCCGCCACGCAGGCAGCGGTCGAGGCGGCCCAGAAGGCTGACCGCGTGGTCGAGATGACGCTCGTGACGCGAGTGGTGGTACAGATTCCGTACTCGGCCTACGACCGCATCACGCGCATGGTCGCCGACGCTGGCGGGCTCGTGCGAGACTCCGTCTTTGCCGAGGACGTGCAGCTTACCTGCGCGTTTCGCACCGGGGACGAGGAAGCCTTTGTAGCTGCGGTGACTGACTTCGCCAACGGTGACGATATCTGCCGAGTTGGCGAACCGGGGTTCGCCGAGTTCTAGCGCCGCTGGGGCACCTGCTCCCGCCTGCCGAGGAATCGCGACCAGTTTCCGAAGAGTTCCAATTGTGGAGCGCGAGGTTCATCGTTTCCTCCTAAGCTGTATACGCGTATACAGCTTAGGAGGAAATATGGCCACTACTGTTGTCTCAGGACGGATCGACGTCCTTACCGCTCGTCAGGTGGAACGAATCCTGGCGCGTGAGGGCGTCGCTCCAGGGGAGGTGATTCGCCGTACGTGGGAAGCAATCGCTGAGACCGGCAAGATTCCTGCAGATGGGGTCAAAGTTCACGACGAGGCATCCACAAAGCTTCGCGAGCTCATGGAGCTGAGGGCGTCTTTGCCTAAGGTGGACTGGCTAGACAATCTCACGGACTCCCAAGCTAAGGATATGGTTGCGAGCAGATATGAGTAGGCTGCTCTTCGATACCAATGTGCTTCTCGACCTGGTGGACGAGAGGCGCCCGCAATCGCGTGAGGCGGCGCTTGTCGTTGAGCGCTGTAACGGTGGGGGAGACATGGGTCTGGTGACGCCGATGTCTCTCAAGGATGCCTATTACGTGTTGGGGAAAGCATATGGTGAGAGTATCGCACGCCGTTGCATTGATCTTCTCGCGGGCCTTTTGGTTGTCGCTCCCTTTGGCGCAGAGGAGTGCGACCTTGCCCTACGTTCCGGTGAGCCCGATTTCGAGGATGGGCTGATCCGTGCGTGTGCTGAGCTCAATGGTGTCGACGTGATTCTCTCCCGCGACATCAGGGCTTTCGCAGGGTCAAGAGTCCCGGCGATGACCTGCGCGGAGTACCTAGAGAAAGTGGGGGAGTAGTAGAAATGGCCATCAGAGAGAAGCGCCCCCGGCCAAGTGACCAGAGGCGCCGCTGAATCGATTGAGTGCGGTGGACTGCCTTATTGGATTATTGGACTCAGAACTTGAGGCCAAGGCTCTTGAGATGGTCCTCCAGTTCCCGAGCGCTCGTGAACTGGTGAGCCTGCATGCCGGCGACCCTTGCTCCTGCAACGTTGTCGGGGTTGTCATCCACAAAGAGGCATGTTGCAGGGTCGAGATCGTACCGGTCGCAGAGCACCATATAGATTGCCGGATCTGGCTTCATGACGCGCTCGAATGCCGAGACAACCCACCCATCCATGAGCGGAAAGGAGGGAATGCGGTCCTTCTGTCTCCAGAAGCGCGTGCCTGCGTTCGAGAGCACATAACAGCTGTAGCCTGCGGCGTGCAGCCGCTCGACGATGGCATTGGTCTCGGGAAACACGGGCTGGTGCTCGTGCCAGTGGACCATGCACTCGTGGAGGTTGGGCCAAAGCCTCTCGGGCAGGTGCGCCTGGGCCATGCGCTCGATGGTCTCCTCGCTGATGGCACCGGCGTCAAGCAGCGGCCACGCTGAAGACGAGAAGAGCGCCGCGTTGAGGGCTGCGGCGTCCTCCTCGCTTGTGGTAAAGACGTGCGAGAACAGCGAGCCGTTGAAGTCGAGAAGCACGCCGCCCATGTCAAAGACAACGTTTTGAACGGGGGTGTTCTGCGATGTAGCCATTTCTCCTCCATATACTCCAACGGTCCGCTCGGAACTGGTGGCCAAGTGAGCCTATGGCCTGCTCTACGACCTTACGCCGAGTGCCGTCGCCACGCCGTCCCAAGGCTCCACGTCGACTGCCTCGGCCTTGTCCCAAAGCTCGAGCACGTCCTCGGGCACGAACTTGCGCATGACCGTCACGGCGCCGCCGTAGGTGCGGAACCAGTCGGCGCTCATGTAGAGGTAGCCGTCCTTGCAGGAGTCCTTGCCCCAGCTGTTCTCGACGCGCCAGGCCACCGGCTCGCCGGCATCGTCCAGCTCGACGCCCTGGAAGGTCATGGCGTGGGTGAGGGAGGTCTCGCGCACGTCGAGCATGTCCTCGCGGCTCATCTTGAGACCAACGCCAAAGAGCCCCTCGAGGTCGAGGCCGTCGGTTGCCAGCACGCCGGGGAAGTCCTCGATGTGGCGCGGGAACTCCTGCATGACGTCGGCGTCCATGCCCACGGGCACGCCGGCCTTGAGGCTGGCGATGGCGGCCTGTTCCAGCACCTCCTGCGGCATGTTGAGGAAGCGGTTGGGGGTGCCACCCACCATGGGCTCCTCTAGCAGGACATGCCATGCCGTCTTCCAGGGGCGAGAAGCGCCGGGCATGCAGACCAGCTGCACGTAGTCGTTGGGGTCGAAGGGAACGTAGCGCTCGGCAAACTCGCGTGGGGTGATGTCGGCGTCGCGGAGCAGCATGCGGGCGTCCTTGTCGGCGTCCTTCTCGCCCGCAGCGTCCTTGCCGTCTGCGACACCGTCCTTCTCTGGGGCGTCCTCGGGCAGGATCGGCGTGAGCTTAGCAGCGTCGACCTTGGCCTTCTTGCCAACCTTGACCTCCAAGTCGAAGGTCGCGGGCGGCTCGCCCAGGCAGACGGAGAGCATGCGGTAGACGTCGGCCATGCAGGCGTCCTTCTTTGCCGCAAGCTCCTCGGCACCGGCGCCCGCGCGGTGTGCGCGACGGATGTCCGCTGCGGCACGGCGCAGCAGGCGGTCGAGCTGGGCGTCCATCTCGGAGGAGCTCTTGGAGCAGGCGGTCTCGGGCATCACGTCCTTGGGCACCAGGCCCCACTTGGCGATGAGGTCCATGGCCTCGAAGTAGTAGCCGCCGTCGCTCATGCCCCACTCGAGCACGTGGTCGAGCTCGCGGTCGTTATCCGGGCGGTCGACCAGCGCAATCACATGGTCGAGCATGGCGTTGGCCTTCTCGAGCTTGTCGTAGAACATGCCAAACGCCTGCGAGAACTCGAAGGAGTCCACGTCGAGCAGGTCCATCGTGGCGGCGCGTGCCACGTTGAAGGCCGAGAACATCCAGCAGCGACCGCTCTGGCGCTGGTTGGTGACGTCACCCGTGCGCTTGATGGAGACGCCGTAGGTGTCGTGGTAGGTGCGCATGCGCGTGTAGTCGCGTGCGGCAGCCATCACGTTCATGGAGGTTACGGCGTTTCTCGCCACGCGGTTTGCGCGCTCGGCACCAAAGGCCGTCCCCTGCTCGCGCGCCCAACCTGTGTCAATGCTTCCCATATCATTCCTTCCCGATGGGACAAAGGGGCTGTCCCCTTTGTCCCACTCTTGTTGTTAGGCCAGCGAACCCATGGGGTCCCAGGGGGCAAGCACCTTGGGCTCCTCGGTCTCGTAGGTGTGGCGCTCCTCCTCGGTGAGGTACTTCTTGTCAACCACGACCTGGTAGACGTACTCGTCGAACCACGCGTCGGAGAGCGTGTCAAAGCCGTCTCGGCCGTGGTCCTTGCCCCAGGAGTTCTCGACCTTCCACATCTCGGGCTTGCCGTCTGCGTCCAGGCGCACGCCCTCGAGCACCATGGCGTGGGTCATGAGGCTCTCGCCGTAGTCCAGGCGCTCGGCCTTGTCCATGTTGCCCTCCACGGGGAAGCCAAAGAGCGCGTCCACGTCGAGCGCCGCAGTGTCCATCATGCCCTCGTCGCGCAGGTAGCTCTGGATGACGTCGCAGCCAAACCACACGGGCAGGTTGTCCTTGAGCTGGGCGATCGCCACGCGCTTGAGCTCTGCGGGCGGGAGGTTGAGGTAGCGCACGCCGTGGTCCTCCCAGACGTTTCCGAGCCTGCTCACGGTATACGTGTGGCCAAAGGGCTTGTCGGCCGTGGGAGCGCTGATGAGCGAGACGTAGGCGTCCACGTCCATGTCGACCGCGGTCGAGAAGAACTCCTTTGGCGTGAAGGTGCCGGCTAGCACGAGCTTGTCGTCCTTGTCGCGAAGGCGCACGGGGAAGCTCGCGGGCGGCTCGCCCAGGCAGGTCGCCAGCAGGTGGTAGACCTCGTCCATCATTTCCTTCTTCATGGAGCGAAGGTCGTCTGTCTCCACGCCCGCCTCGTGGCTCTGGCGCAGGCGCTTGGCGGCACCGCGCAGGTAGCGCGTGAGGTAGCGGTCCATGTCGCCGGTGTTCCTCGAGCAGGCGGTCTCGGGCATGGCCTCCTTGGGCACAACGCCGTACTTCTTCACGAGGCTGCGGAACATGTCCCACTGCCCGCCGTCGCCGATGGGGTCGGTGAGCAGGAACGAGACCAGGCGCCCGTCGAGCGGCTCGTCAAGGGTGTCGAGGATGTTCTCGAGGAACCAGTTGCTCTTCTCGAGCTTGTCCCAGAAGAGGGGATAGGCCTGCGAGAGCTCGAAGGTCTTGAGGTTGTACTTCTTGATGACGCGGTAGCGCATGGTGTTGAGGCTTGCGAACATCCAGCAGCGGCCGGAGCGCTCCTGGTTGCACCTCTCGCCCTGCGTGACCTCGATGTCGAAGCCCAGCGCGTTTGCGGCAACGCCCTCGGGGCGGCGCGCGGCGGCGCGGATGCCGCTTGCGGTGACGGCGTTCTTTGCGACGACGTTCGCGCGCTCGGCCGAGAAGTTCTCGTGCGAGGCCGCGAGGTCGTCGGCGGTGACGCTTTTAAGCTCGTCCATGTGACCCTCCAATAGCGATCGTTCGTGTCATATATTCCGCTCCGAAGCATATCACGCGGGTGCGTGGGCCCAAAACGGGCGCCCCCGCGTTGTGGAGCTTTTCTCGCCGCGTTTTGTCAGGTGTGCGTGCGTCGCTCTGCTCCGTGCGTCGCTCTGCTCCATAACCTCACACGTGTTGTTTCTTATAAATGGCAAAGAAACCCCAGTTGGGCACGACCGATAATAAAGATTGAAACAACACGTGTGAGGTTTAGGTCCCACGCAGTCAATGCCCTCCTTTGCGAGCGCGCTATACTTCGGTGCATGAGAAGGACAGTGCCTATAGCAGGGAGGATGCGCATGCCGGTGGTGCGAGACGTGCCAGCATACCCTGTGCCGGGCTATGGCCTGCGCGTCCTGCGGACGCTCGAGGCGGCGGGCTTCGAGGCGTGGGTCGTTGGCGGCTGGGTGCGCGATGCGCTTCTTGGCGCGCCCATGCACGACGTAGACGTGACGACCTCCGCAACCTGGCAGGAGACGGAGCGCGTGCTTGCCGACTCCGGAATCGAGGTGCACAAGACGGGCATCGCCCACGGCACCGTGACCGCGGTGGTCGAGGGCCAGCCTGTCGAGGTGACCACCTATCGCGTCGAGGGGCCCTACTCCGACCGTCGTCATCCCGATGAGGTGCGCTTTATTCGAGACGTGCGAGAAGACCTTGCCCGTCGCGATTTCACCGTCAACGCCATGGCATACCATCCGGAGCGCGGCCTCCTTGACCTCTTCGGTGGGCGAGAAGACCTGTCATCTGGCATGATTCGCGCGGTGGGCGACCCCTACCGGCGCTTTGAGGAGGATGCGCTCCGGGTTCTCAGGGCTGTGCGCTTTGCCTGCAGGCTGGGCTTTGACGTGGAGCCGCGCACGCAGGCGGCGCTCGTTGCGTGCGCCCCCGAGCTTGACGGAATCGCGCGCGAGCGCGTGGGCCAGGAGATGGATGGCATCGTTTCCTCTGGGCGCGTGTCCTGGGCGCTTCGAAACGAGTTCGACGTGGTCGCCCGCGCCGTACCAGCCCTCATCCCCATGCGGGGCATGAACCAGAGGAGCTCCTACCATGCCTACGACCTCCTGGAGCACACGGCAAGGGTGTGCTCTGGCGTCGAGGCGTTTGCCGGGGGCATCCCCTCGCAGGAGCTGCGGTGGGCGGCGCTGCTCCATGATGCGGGAAAGCCCGTGTGTGCGTCCGTCGACGAGAACGGCCGGGGGCACTTTCGCGACCACCAGCGTGCGGGCTCGGTCATCTGCCGGGACACCATCCTGGGGCTTGCGCTGCCGCACGAGGTGGCTGGCAGGGCCGCGACGCTCGTCAAGTACCATGACCGACACCTCTCGGCGACCCCAGCTGGCGTGCGTCGGCTGCTGAGAAGGCTCGACCAGGCGCGTCCGGGCGAGGCTCCGGCCTTGGCGTACCAGCTTCTGGACCTTCAGCGCGGCGATGCCGTTGCAAAGACGAGAGCCTGCGCACAGCGCGCGGTTGAGCTGGACGCGTTCGAGCGCGCGCTCTCTGCCGAGCTGTCGCGGGGGACGGTGTATCGCGTGCGCGACCTTGCCGTTGGTGGGGGAGACGTCATTCGTGCACTGGGGATTGCACCTGGGCCCAAGGTGGGAGAGGCCCTCTCGGCGCTTCTCGATGATGTGATCTACGGGAGGGTCGAGAATAGCCGGGATGCCCTGCTCGCAAGGCTGTGCGGGAAGGACTAGTATTGCGTCTTTGCAGGTAGATATGGGTGTCACCATAAAAGTTCGACTGTCTCGAAAAATAGTTTGAAATGACGCTTGCAATGATGCGTGGCATGCCGTAAAGTATCTTCTCGCGTTGAGACAGGACAGACATTAATTGGGATGTCGTCTAGCGGTAGGACAGCGGATTCTGGTTCCGTCAACGGGAGTTCGATTCTCTCCATCCCAGCCACTGTCCTAACAACCGAATATGGCCCGTTCGTCTAGCGGCCTAGGACGCCGCCCTCTCAAGGCGGAGATCAGCAGTTCGAATCTGCTACGGGCTACCAAGAAACC
>URLM01000014.1 GCA_900548775.1 uncultured Olsenella sp. | reverse complement strand
ACCACGACCCCGAGGAGGCCTCCTACGTCACGGTCCACCATCTCCACGTGATGCTCGACGAGAGGGACGAGGTCATTGCCGCCTTCCCGGGGTACTTCGTGCAGGGGCTCGCGTAATAAACCTGGTTTTCTTTCTCTACTCTCAAATAAATAGCAAAGTTTATCTGCGAATATTTTCTTCATTCGCACTGTTGACAAAACCGGTTTACTATCATTCAATAGTACCGGAATCAACCCTACGCAACTGATAGGAGCACGCATGGACGAGAAGACCGCAGGCGTTCTCTCTAGCTTCTCACTCGAGGGCAAGGTTGCTCTCGTGACGGGTGCCAGCTACGGCATTGGCTTTGCGATTGCCACCGCCCTCGCCGAGGCAGGCGCCAAGATCGCGTTCAACGACCGTCGCCAGGAGCGCATCGACAGCGCCACCGCCGAGTATGCCAAGCTCGGCATCGAGGCCCACGGCTTTGTGGCAGACGTCACCGTCGAGGAGCAGGTCGCAGGCCTCGTCGAGAACATTCGAGAGGCCTATGGAACCACGCCAGACATCCTTGTGAACAACGCAGGCATCATCAAGCGCATCCCGATGCTCGAGATGAGCGCGGCGGACTACCGCCAGGTCGTCGACATCGACCTCGTTGGTCCCTTCATCTGCGCAAAGGCCGTGATTCCCGGCATGATCGAGAAGGGGCACGGCAAGATCATCAACATCTGCTCGATGATGAGCGAGCTTGGGCGCGAGACCATCGCGGGCTACGCCGCCGCAAAGGGTGGCCTCAAGATGCTCACAAAGAACATCTGCTCCGAGTTTGGCGAGGCCAACATCCAGTGCAACGGCATTGGGCCGGGCTATATTGCCACACCGCAGACCGCTCCCCTGCGCGAGCGCCAGGCGGACGGCTCGCGCCACCCCTTCGACCAGTTCATCTGCGCAAAGACGCCCGCGGGTCGCTGGGGCACACCGGAGGACCTCATGGGACCGGCCGTCTTCCTCGCCTCTGACGCCTCCAACTTCGTGAACGGCCACATCCTCTACGTCGACGGCGGAATTCTCGCCTACATCGGCAAGCAGCCGGAGTAACCACACCCCCTCGAAAGGAAGAGCCATGAAGATCGCACTCATCAACGAGAACAGCCAGGCAGCCAAGAACGCCATGATCGAGAAGGCCCTGCGCAAGGTGGTGGAGCCCATGGGCCATGAGGTGTTCAACTACGGCATGTACGCCGCGGATGATGAGGCCCAGCTCACCTACGTGCAGAACGGCATCCTCGCGGCAACGCTCCTCAACGGAGGCGCGGCGGACTACGTGGTGACAGGCTGCGGCACCGGTGAGGGGGCAATGCTCGCCCTCAACTCCTTCCCCGGCGTCATCTGCGGGCACGTCGAGGACCCCCTCGACGCCTACACCTTTGCGCAGATCAACGACGGCAACGCTGTTGCCATGCCCTTCTCCCTCAAGAACGGCTGGGGCCAGGAGCTCAATCTCGAGTACACCTTCGAGAAGCTCTTTGGTTTTGGCTCCGGAAACGGCTACCCTGCCGAGCGCGTGGTTCCCGAGCAGCGCAACAAGAAGATCCTCGACACTGTGCGCAGCGTCAACTTCCGTCCGTTCACCGAGCTTCTCCCCAAGCTCGACCGCGACCTCGTTCGCGGCGCCTTCGCAGGCGAGCATTTCCAGGAGTACTTCTTTGCCAACGCCACGAACGAGGCCGTCGTCGAGGTGGTTCGCGAGGTCCTCGCCTAAGGGCCGCCGAACCTATCGGAAAAGATGTAGTTTCGCTGGCGTCGGGGACGCAGGGAAAACCTTGTGTCCCCGTGTTACCATTTGTTTAGTAAACCGTTTACCAATCGTCTGAGCGAGGCTCCATGCCCACAGCCACCAAGAAGCGCGTCACCATCAACCAGATTGCCCAGATCGCCGGGACGTCCAAGACCACGGTCTCTTTCTACCTCAACGGGCACACCGACCGCATGTCGCGGGAGACGCTCGAACGCATCAAGCAGGCGATCAGCGAGACGGGCTATGAGCCCAGCCCACTGGCCCGGAGCATGAACGCAAAGCAGACCTTCCTCATTGGCGTTGTGGTTGGTGACATCGCGAATCACTTCTCGAACCAGATCGTTAAGGGCATCGACTCCGTTGCCAACGCGTCTGGCTACCGTCTCCTCATCAGCAGCTCGAACTTCGACCGCGACAACGAGCACGCCCTCATCGACCGCCTCATGGCCGTGGGCGTCGACGGCTTCATCGTGCAGCCAACCGCGCGGTTCCGCGAGGTCGCGGATGCCCTGGCCAACTCCGGCAAGCACCTCGTCTTCTTCGACAGCAAGTACTACGACTACACGGCGAGCTGGGTTAAGACCGACAACTACGAGGCAACCCGCGCTGCAATAACAGCCTGCCTCGACCGCGGGTACGAACGCGTGCTGGTGGTTGCCGCAAAGCCGCAGCTCCTCAGCTCGCGCACCGAGCGCCTCAAGGGCTGCATCGACACCCTGAGCGATCGCGGGGTGCAGTTCTCCCAGTTCGTGATTCCCGACAGCGGCGTGCCCGTGGAGAAGCTCACGCAATGGCTTCACGAGCAGCTTGACGGCTCGTCTGTCCCCACCCTGGTCTTCGCGCCAAACTGCTGGGCCTTGCCTGATGTCTACGTCGCGATGAGGGACTTCTATCCCCTCATGCCCAACGAAATCGGGCTTCTCGGCTTCGACAACACCGATTGGGCGGGCGTCGCCTCCCCGAGCGTCTCGGTGGTGGCCCAGCCGGCGTTCGAGGAGGGGGTCCAGGCAGCAAGGATCCTCCTTGACCTCATAGGGGGCAAGGGGCAGATTGACCCGCACCAGGTCCTCCCTTGCAAGGTGCAGTGGGGTGCAAGCACGCGCTAACATGCGTCATGTTACGGCGAGCAAGGCCGGCCTTCCCAAGGGAGGCCGGCCTTCTTGTGCTCAAGAGTCAGGGCGTCCGGAACAGGGACCGCTAGCAGACGACAAGGGACACCAGCGTCGTCTCGCCCTTTCTCACCTTGTAGCGAACTGCGGGAATCACAGATTCGGGATGCGAGATGTTGGTGTTGGCCTCGGCGTGGATGACGACCTTCTCGCCAGGCGTGGAGAGCGCCCGCACCTCGCAGGCGGCGTCGATGTCTTCCTCCCTTAGCGTGTGGTAGTTGCCGGGCACCGCAAAGCCGCAGTCCAGGGCCTCGCAGGCATCCTCAGTTCGCACGCGGTGGATGCGCAGGTGGCCCTGAGGCAGAGGAACCACCTCCGTCTCGACTTCGACGCCAGGCATGGGTGACCAGCAAAGCCTTGTCTCCCAGAGCTCGCCCGCCGACGCACGTTGCCCAAGCTCCTCGTGTAGCTCGCGGTTTCCCTCGACGAGGTCCCCAAAAGACCCCACCCATTCCGGAGAAAGCCGGAGCACGTCCGAGTCTGTCGCCCCTTCGGAGACAAACACCCTTCCTCCTACGAGAAAGGCGAGCGTTCCGTCTGGGGCGGCCTCCTCGGGCGTGCGCTCGGAGCGTGAGACCGAAAACCCAAAGCGGGTGCTGTAGACGAACTTCCCGTACTTGGCGGCAGACTGTGCGAAGGGATGCTGGGGAAGCGGACCCGTGCGATAGAGAAGCACCTCCCCCTCCCCATCGCGCGCGAAGAGGCCAAGGGGCGTCTGAGCGATCAACGGGAGCCTAGGGAGTGACTCGGGGATAGCCCTCCAGATTGGGTCATCCTCCGAAAGCGCGAGGCAGGCGAACGCCATCAGGCTCCAGTACGGAGAGCCAGGACCGTTGTAGCCCTCCGCCATATGGAGGCAGGGATACTTGTATCCAATCGACTGGACGCCGGCGTTGTCCGTGACGAATGCCCGATCGAAGGGCGCAATCGAGCGCATCACAAGGCCGAGAAGGACGCCCGGAGAGAAACCAGGTCCAAGGTCCGCCCTTGCAGCCAGGGCCTCGGACCAGAACCCGGCGAAGGCAAAGCGATAGGTGAGAGACCGGCCAAAAGGCACCGGCTCTCCTCTCGAGCTGAAGAGAAGGACGTAGTCCCTGGCAAATCGCGCGGCACGGGTCTGGTACACCTTGGCCCGCTCAGCATCGCGATCTCCAAATAGCCGCGCATAGAGGAGCCCAAAGAAGTGGAAGGTCATCGCATTGTAGTAGTCCAGGACGCCACCGGGGCCGTCCTGGTACCAGCCGTTGTCCCGATAGAACCCATCGAGCGTGGCGAGGTCGTCGGCGAGCCTTTGATCGTCCCATGCCTCGCCCCGCTCTCGCAGAGCAAGGTTTGCCAGCACCCTGAACCAGAGCCAGTTCCCCTGTGGGTACTCGTAGCGGTTTACCGCCAAAAGCCAGGTCGCCAGGCGCGCCTTCGCGTCCTCGGAAAGGGGTTCCCAGAGGACGTCAGGGGCGAGCAGCAGACCGTATGCCAGTGTGGCAACCTCAACAAAGCGCTGGTCATGGTCACTAAACCCTCCCCAGTACTCAGGCGAGGCAGGATCTGCGCCCGCCTCGAGCCCCTTCAGGTAGGCCTTTTCGAAGAAGCCGTCCTTGCTCCTGCCGCCTCCCGCCCAGAACGGTGCGAGTCCCCAGAGCTGGCGCGCCCAGGCCTCGAAGGAGAGCACGTCGTGCTCGTAGAGGGTAGCGCCGCCCGCCAGGTCGAGGCGTGCGCATCCCCTGCTGTAGAACGGCCTGAGCGGCTCCAGATGCCCGAAGAGTTCCCCCACGAGCCGCTCGCGCAGAGGCGAGCCTCCCATGGCTAGGACTCCTTCTTCTTGAGAACTTCCGCCTCGACCTCCGACGCCTCGATGACGCGAGGACCCGAGAGGGGCTCGCCGGTGCCGCAGCCGTAGGTGACGCCATCCTCGATGAGTCGTGCGCCCTCGCCAAGCTGGATGCAAGGTTTGCCAGCGTCGGCGGCGTCTGGTGAATAGGACACCTCGCAATCCCTGAGCTCGAGCGTGCCGGGAATGTCCTCTCGCCCCTTGAAGAAGGAGCTCTGGGACATGCCCGTGGCCTTGCAGCGCACGAGGTGGAGGTCAACCAGCGGGCGCTCGGTTTGGTAGCCCTTCTCGGAACCATAGTCGTAGTTCAGGAGCCTGCCAGGGTTCTCGATGACACAGTCCTGGAAGCGCCAGTTGGCGGCATCCTCCCTAATAACGTCCCCCTTCACGGCGTAGTACTTGATCGCGGCGTGCATGTGGTGGGTTCCCTCGAGAATGTGGGGGTACTCGCCCGGCCCCACTATCTGGCAGTGGCTCACGAAGAGGTTCACGGCACCCAGGCGAAATGCGTTGCACGCGGTGTTGAGCAGGCAGTTCTCGACAAAGACGTTCCGCGCGTCAAAGCCGGCGATGCAGTCGTCCCCGCACTTGAGCGTGCATCCCTCGATGCTCACGTTCGTGCAGTGGTGGATGTTGAAGCCGTCATGCCCGCCAAGGACCGTGACGCCATCGAAGCGGACGTTCGTGCACGAATCGACCTGATGGCTCCAGTTTGCGGACTTCTCGAAGGTGTAGCCCGAGAGGACGACGTTGCGGCACCGGCAGACGCGGATTCCCATGGCACCGCGGAAGCCCTCCTCTCCCGCCGGGTCAGTGCAGTCGGAGCCGCTGATCGAGGAGCCCTTCTCGCCGGTGATCGCCACCTCCTCTGCATCTGCCGCCGTGATGAGCGCCCGCGTATAGTGGGGCGGAATGCCCTGGATACGAGCGATGAACGGATCTTGGGCGTATGCCAGGGTGGTCGGGATGTCCCAATCGGTGTAGTCCGCGATGTTCGTGCTGCCCTCGAGATGCGCACCGGAGGCCAGATGAAGCTCGGTGTGGCCAAAGAGGCGAACGCTGCCGATTCGATAGGTCCCCGCGGGGACGACGACCCGGGCCCCCTCCTCCTTTGCCGCGGCGTCGAGCACCTCCTGGAACTCTCTTGTCACCAGGCAGTTTCCGGCTCCAAGCTCCTCTGGTACGACAAACTCACGCATGGTTGCTCCTTTCCCGCTCCGCCGCATCGGCGAGCTTGGCTAGTAGGTCCTCAATGAGAAAACGCGCATCAAGATGCTTGTAGACGCGAATGGAACGCATGGCATCGCTAGTGGGGAGATAGCTTCCGTCGTCTCCGATGGACGGCCTCTGAACGCTCTCGTAGTAATCACGGCGCCGATCCAGAACCACACCAGGGGCGGCAAGGTCTCCGAGCACCCAGCTCTCCTCCGAAATCCACGATGCGCGTGCGCGCATGCGCTCTTGGAACAGCAGGAGCTCGCCCACAAGGAAGGAGCCGAGCGAGCCAAGAGGCTCCACGCGCCGTCGAAGCTCGGCAAGCGAAACCTGCAGCTCTTTGTACGCCCCCACCGGTATCTGCCACATCGGCATCTCCGAGGCGAAGACCTCCCGTGCCGCCCTGATGTCACGGAAGAGATTGGCCTCGCGGCCTCCTCCTGGATAGCGGCCCCCGCCAACCCACACGAGCGTCAGGCGATTCGCAATGCCGGGGTCCTCCCTCAGCGCCAGGGCAACGTCGGTGAGCGCGCCCATGCCAAGGAGGTACAGAGGGCGAGGGTCATCGCGCCGTGCCTCGTTGAGAATGGCACGCACGCCAGGCACCGCAATCGAGCTTGCCTCCCCAAAGGAATCCAGCGGGCCCTCGGCACCCAGGTAGAGGGGTACCTGGGCAGCGCTGGCTCCAAGAAGGTCCATGACCCTGGCCGCCTCGTCAAAAGACGCCTTCGTCGAGCGAGGGAGCCCAAAGTGCCCAGCCACGACCGCGCGGACCTCGATGCTCGGGCTAAGCAGGGTGTAGGCCAGGGCAAACTGGTCGTCCGCCTCGTTTGCGGTGTCGGTCAGAACAATCGCACGGTATGGGGCATCACGCTGCACCTTGCACCCAAAAAGCGAGAAGGACTCCTCGCTCCAGCGTAGGCGAACCTGGGGATGGCGAGCGTGGCTTGGCTCAAGCGCCAGCAGGCTATAGCCCGATGCGGCCAGGTTTCTCGAGAACCAGTGGTCGACGAGGGCAACAGGGCGTCCCTCCGTGAGAAAAGCGCAGCTCACCTGGCCACCAAAGGTCTCGTGGGGACCAGCCGTTGGAGAGCTCCCTTCGCAGGGGTTGTCAATCAGCTCCCAGGGACCAAGAGGATCCTGCGCGCGGGCGAGAAGCGCAGCGTTGGGGCTCCAGCCTGTACAGCCGCTCGTGAGGAGGAAGTGGGACCCTGCCGCATCGAAGGCGCAGGGGCTCTCTCGCCTCTGGCCTACCAGGATTCGAGAGCCCTCCCCCTCGATGTCATCCAGCTCGGGAGAGACCTGCCACACGTGAAGGGTGCTGTTGCCTTCCGAGGAGGACACGAGGTAGACCTTCCCGCCGGTCTCCCACAGCGTGAAATCGCGGGACTCCTCGCCACCGGGCCTGAAGCACCGCCTCAGCCTGAATGGGCCCTCGGGTTGCTCGGCCACGGCAACGGCAAGCTCCGCCTTCTGGTAAGCGTCGTCGTCAACGTGCACCCAAAGTGCCGTGCGGCCGCTCATGGCGTCGCGAACGACCCGTGGACGCTCGACCACCTGGTAGCCGCACGCGCGCAGCTTCTCCGCAGCAAGGACGATGCCGAGGTCCTCCCAGGACGAGAGGTCCCTCGACGCATACAGGTGAATCCCGCGGCAAGCGCCGTCATCACCGTAGTCCTCGCCGTACCACAGGTAGCGGTCCTCGCACGGCAAGACCCAACCACCATGCGCCTGAATGGGCTGGCCAGCGCTGTCGAGCCAGATGTGCCCGTTACGCATTCGCTTCTCGCATTTCCTGGCTCGCGCTCGTTCCCCAAACCTCTACTTGAGAGAGCGCGGGGAAACCCGGCTCCGCCTGGACGAGTCCCTCGAGTCGAAGCCAGGAGACCACGCTGCCGCCAAGGGCAAAGCTCTGCCGGCCTCCGGTCTTCTCGAGGTGGAGCTTTCTGCTTGTTCCATCGGAAAGCACGAGGGTCGCCTCGCGCCACCAGCCATCATGGGGGAAGTCCGCCCTGAGCCAGAGCCTCAGCTCGTCGGCCACGACCGGGGTCCCAAACTCAATGGTGAGTTCCGCGTCCTTCCTCCCCGCGATGCCCCACGAGCCATGGGGCCAGGAGCCGTGGCGAGAGGGGGAGCAGATCCCGTCTATCGCGTTTCTCGCCCAGAACTGGGGGTTGTCGCAGATGACGTTTGTCTTGGCATGAGGAAAGAGGCAGGGCTTCTCGCCGTTCCCAAGGTTGAGGTCATGCGAGTTGAGGGCGAGGTTTCTCCAGGAGGAAAGCTCCCGAGGGTCCGCCACCCTCACCTTTGCCCAGTGTCTCTCGTCTGCGAACGCCCACCCCTTCCCATAGGCAACCTGACGCGCAGGGCCCGGGATCGGATAGACGAAGCGTCCCCCTCGCAGGAGCACGAGGGATGGCTCGAGGCAGACGTCGAGCTGCATCCAGAGCCAGGCCTCCGGGGAGTCGACCTCCACGAGAAGGGCGTCACCCTCCTCATAGTGGCCGCGCCAGGCGAGCGTCACCTCGTCCTCGCGGTCATCGTGCCAACGCACGGAAGAATCGGCACCCACCACGCTCAGACCAACCCTCATTTGCAGACCTCCCCTTCGAGTTCGCGATAGGAGAAGGACGAGAAGGTCGCCGAGAAGCTCCTGTCAAAGGTGTCGCTGCAGAACAGGCCGACCATGGCGCCAGTGTATGCCCAGCCCTTTTGGTGCTCGTCGGAAAGAATCGTCGAGTCAAGCTCGACCGGCTGGCCACCAACCTCGAACTGCCGCATGGCACCGCCATCGAAACCGTAGGAGAACCTGATGCCTGTCCCCTCCATGCGGGCCGAGAGCTCGATCGTCTCCACGCCATCCGGAACCGTCACGGAGCCCTCCTCGCCGAGCGGCATGGTGAAGGAGCCCTCGTCGTTTGCCATGAGGTGGAGCACCCTGCTCCTGCGATGCTCGTCAAAGGAGACGTAGGCGGCAATCCAGGCCCGCGTGTCGTACAGGCACGCGATGCCCGCCATGTGACTGTAGTGGGTCGGCCTCGCCACCAGGGAGGTTCTGGCCTCCCACGAGAAGGACGAGATCCGACGGGCCAGCAGTGCCTGCTCGAAGAGACTGGTGAGTGACCCCCTGCCATGGAGGACGATGCCGTCTTCCCTCAGCCCCAACCAAGACGGGAAGGCTCTCGGTGCGAGCCACTCCTCTTGCCAGAGGTCACGCTCGGGCGAGAAGTCCGTTGAGTAACCGCTGCACCGTCCGATACCGAAGCCCTTCTCCGCATCTGCGGGCTCGGGCAGAGAAACCTCGTAGACATCCCTGGGCTGGATTCCACCGTCCGCGAGACGGGGCCAGCCATCCTCCCAGACAATCTGCTGGATAGCGGTCTCACGTCCAAGGACCGAGCAGCCAGCCTCCTTCTCCGTATAGGCGCCGTTCTCTTCCCTGCCCTGCTCGGTGCCGGGAAGATAACGCGAGCAGAGGTGGCATGCGTACCACGAGCCGTCCGGTCCCTCGAAGAGGTTTCCGTGGCCGGCCTTGCGCAGGCGAGCATCGCTTTCCCACGCGCAGACGAGGGACTCGGGGCAAACCTCGTACGGGCCCCAGAGGTTTTTGGAGCGCGCCATGCGAATGCGGTGGCGCCTTCCCGTTCCCCCCTCCGCACAGGCCAGGTAGTAGCAGCCGTTGTGCTTGAGAATGTGGGGGCCCTCGCGAAGTCCGTTCACCGCGTCAGTGTTGTCGAGGACCTTCCACGCCTCTCCAACAAGGCCCTCCTCGTCAAACTCCTGGAGAATGATGCCGTTGAAGCGGCGATGGCCAGGCAGGGGACGAGGGTCCCACTGCGGGTTGACGACGTAATGCCTTCCTCCCTCGTGGAACACGCCAGGGTCGAAGCCAGAGACGTTGAGAAGGAGCGGCTCGGACCAAGGCCCCTCGATGCTGGGGGCCGTCACCAGGTAGTTCTCGACATCCTTGAAGATGCCGTCGATGCCGCGCGCAATGGTGTAGACAAGCCAGAACCTGCCATCCGCATAGGTGAGGTCCGGTGCCCAGATGCCGGCAGAATCGGGAATGCCGGAGAGGTCGAGGGACGGGAGCAGTCCTCCCCTGCATGCCCAGTGAACCAGGTCACGCGACTCGTAGCAGCTCACGCCGGGCATCCACTGGAAGGTAGAGACCACGAGGAAGTAGCGGCCATCCGGCCCCTTGCAGATGCAGGGGTCGGGATGCCAGCCCCTAAGAACCGGGTTTGTTGCCATCATGGCAGATCCTTTCATGCCACGCCCTATCTCAGCCGAGCTACTGCAGCGCGAATCCCCTCTGCAGCTCCATCGTGGGCGTTGTCGCCAACGACGAGTGACGCAACAGCCTTGACCTCGGGAATGGCGTTTCCCATGGCGATGCCAATCCCCGCCTCGGCAATGGCTTCTATGTCGTTCTCGTCGTCCCCCAGCACAGCAACGCGCGAAGACGGGAGGCCGAGGTGGTCGGCAAGGGCCCTTATGCCTGTCGCCTTTGTGCAAGTGGCTGCCGTCACGTCGAGCCAATTGGCGTCGGAACGAGCAGAACGGACCCCATCAATGATCGAGACGCCCTCTCGAATCCTGTCGAATTGACGCTGGTCGTCCGCGTGAAGCGCAATCTTGAGAATCCCCCCTGCGTGCTCGGCGGCATAGTCCCCAAGCTCGCCGTAACTCGCGACGGAGTCATAGCGCGCGAAGGCAGGGGAAGATGACTCTTTGCCACGGGAGACGCTTCCGCAATTCATGTTGAAGCCAGCGCCGCCAACGGAGATGTACGCCCCTTCGCCTGCCGCAAGGGCAATCGCTTGCAGAACGTCCGGAAGCCCGAGCGGAATGCTCTGGAGAAGTGAGCCTTCCACGAAGGTCGCAGCGCCCGAGAGGCAGACGCAGGTACGCGGGAGTCCAAGGCCGTCCATCAGCTCGAAGACGTTGAACGGATGGCGGCCCGACGAGACTGCACAGACAAAGCCAGCAGAGGCCGCATCCTCAAGCGCCAGTCTCGAAGCCTTGCCCATTGTCTTGTCCGGAAAGAGCAGCGTGCCATCGAGATCGCAGCAGATGAGACCCTTCGTCTCTACCACAGCAGAGCATCCTTCCCCAGGAGCCTGAGCACGCCCTCCAGGAAGAAGTAGTCGCCATAGACCATCGGCACGTGGCGGTCGTGCTCTGAGTGATAGGCGCCCGAGCACATCTGGACGATGCCGTCCCTCGTGGGGTCCCAGTCGCAGAAGCGCTTGTCGGTGGCCTTGAGGATGCGAACAGCCCAGCTGCGGTAGAGGCCCTGCTCAAGCTCGGGGACCTGGCGCGCAATCTCGAGCATGCCGCACGCAGCGCAGCAGCCTGCGATTGCGTCCCAGTACACGGGCTCCTCCGGCTGGCGGAAGTCGAGCAGGGCGACGTCTCCCGTAAGGGCAACGTTTGCCATGAAGTAGTGCGCGACGCGCTTGGCTGCGTCGAGGTAGCGCTGCTCCCCGGTATGGCGGGAGGCGAGCGCGTACCCGTAGATGGCCCACGCCTGGCCACGGCTCCAGGACGAGCCGGGCTCGTAGCCCTGGCCTCCTGGCGTCTCCAGCAGCTCCCCGTTCGTGGGGTCAAGGACGATGATGTGGTTGCAGGAGCCATCGGGGCGCACGGTATACCGGAGGAGCGTGTCTGCGTGGTCCTCGGCAATGAAGGTGAAGCGGGGGTCCTTGAGCACGTCGCTCGCCCAGAAGAGAAGCTGGATGTTCATCATCGAGTCAACGATGACCCAACCGGCCCTGTCGCGGTTCCAGGAACGGATGAAGCGACCGCGAGGGTTGTAGCGGCCGGCCAGGAGGTGCGCCGCATGAAGCCCGCGGGCAAGGGAGCGCTCGTTTCCGGTGAGGCGGTAGTCAGCAACGGCGGAGTGGAGCCACATGAAGCCAACGTCGTGGTGAAGCCCCGTGTACTGGTCAAGCGCGCGGTCAAGCTCCTCCTCGCAGGTCTCCGCTGCTTTGCGGAAGGCGTCGCTTCCACCCGCCTGCCACATCTGCCAGCAGATGCCCGGCCAGAAGCCGTTGGTCCACCAGATGATGTCGGTCTGGGCCTTGTCCTCCTTGTAGACGCCGTCCTCCGCGATGTAGGGAATCTTTGCTCCCATGCGGCTGACCTCGGCGCCAAGCTTCTCGCTGAGCTTGGAGAACGTATCCTCTGCCCAGGCGAGGTCTTCGGCGGACAGATCTTGGCGAAGCTCTTCTGACATCAAAGACTCCTGTCTTTCGTGAGGTGGGATGCCCTGCCGTATCCCAGCTCCGACAAGTTGGGATACGGGAGAGCGGCCCACCGGCTTGGCTCCCGTTGGCGGCTACGCGCCAAAGGCCTTGGCGTACTGTCGCTCACAGAACTCCTTGCGCTGCTCGTCGACAAGCTCGGGCGTCATGGCGTCCAGGATGCGCTTGGCGTGCTTCTTGTCGTTGACCTTGAGAAAGGCCGAGAAGCCCTCCATGAGCAGAGAGGCTCGCACGGAGTCGGAAAGCTTCATGCCCATGAGGCGATTGAACTGCTCGACCATATCGCCCCGCTTCTTCTCGGCTGCAAACGCCTGAAAGCGCAGCAGCTCGCGAGCGTAGGGCGAGAGCGTCTGGCATGCCAGGCGCGAGTCGATCCTCTTCTCGAAGTCATCGAAGTCCCCGCTCTTGATATCGCTCAGCAGGCGCGTGTGGGTGCGAACGCGAAGCCAGAGCGAAATCCCCCAGGAGGCTGCGGCGATGAGCACAATCGCGAGGATGGTAAAGCCCAGCCCGTTCACATCGATAGTCATGAGCATCTCCCGAGGAATTCCTACTTCTGGAAAGGGAGCCCCCGCCAAGGAGGGGGCTCCCGCACGTGCAATCCGAGGGGCGCAGTCCCCGTCTTACGCAGCGCCGCCGGTCACGCCGAGGAGCGTGAGGACAACGCAGGCGGCGAGGATGACGCCGAGGGCAATCATCGCAGAGTTCTTGTTCGTGCTCTTGCGCACGTAGGCGAAGCAGCCGAGCGTGATTGCAAGCGGCACCAGGCCGGGCATGATGGAGTCGAGCGTGGACTGCAGGTTGAAGGTGGCGCCACCGGTGGCGATCTTCAGCGTGGTCGAAACCGTGACGAACTTGGCGGTCATGGCGCCGACCATCATCATGCCGAGAACCGTGAAGCCCTTGGTGAAGGCGGCCATCTTTCCGGACTCCATGGCCTCGGTGACGAACCCGGTGCCGAGCTTCATGCCGAGGGAACCGCAGTACCAGTGGATGATCTGGTCGGGCACGTTGTAGAGGACGGCAAAGAGGATGGGGCCGAGCCAAGAGCCCTGCTGCGAGAAGCCGATGGCAACGCCGGTTGCAATGACGCGCAGGACGGAGAGCTGGATGGAGTCGCCGATGCCGGCGATGGGGCCCATGAGGGCGACCTTGATGGCCTCGATGGATGAGTCGTCGTACTCCTCGCCACGGTCGAGGGCCGCCTTGCGCTCGTACTCCATCGAGATGACGATGGCATAGATGAACGAGGCGAACATCGGGGTGGTGTTGAAGAAGTTCTGATGACGCTGGAGGGCGTCATAGTACTCGTCGGTGTCCTTGCCATAGATGTCGGCCAGGAAGGGCTCGAGCACCCAGACGGTCGTGGTGCCCTGCTGCTTGGTGTAGGACGTGCAGAACATGAGCCACCAGACGCGCGTGAAGAGGCGACGGATGATGCCCTTCTGCTTCTCGGGGGTAAGGCCGGCAGACTCGTGCGCGGCAAGCGTGGAGTTAGTCATTGAAGAAGTCCTCGCTCTCATCAACGGGGCCAGCAGTGACCTGCTTGGCGGAAGCCTTGTCCTCGATGCGGTGAAGCTCGCGGAAGATCGTGACCGCGCAGATCACACCGCCGATGACGGCAACCTCAACCAGGGAGAGAATCGACGTGGTGGAGCTGGTGAGCTGGACCGCGCCGTCGACGATGGAGGCGCCGGACACCTTGGTGTAGGTGAAGAAGGCAATCAGGCCAAAGCCGAGGAAGTAGTACGGGAAGGATTCCTTGGTGTAGAGGGACTTGAGGAGCATCGCGAGGCCGAGAGCGGGAAGGGCTGCTGCTGCAACCTTGAGGGATGCGTTGAGCCATGCGGGAATCGCTGCGACAAATGCGGCGACGGCAGGCTGGCCGGCAAGCGTGGCAACGAAGCCGAGCACGAAGTAGCAGAGCTCGAAGCAGCAGAACTGGATGATCCACAGACGGTTGTAGCCACCCCAGTTGTGATCGGCGAGGAGCTTCTCGAACCTAGGAACGAGCGAGGTGACGACGATCTTCATCAGCGAGTAGAGAAGGGAGCCCAGGGCGGAAAGCGGGATGGCGAGGGTCATTGCGACCTCGATGTCCTGCCCCAGGAGCATCGCGAAGGCGCCGCCGAAGATCGAGCCCATCGTGATGTCGGAGGGCATCACGCCACCGAGCGAGACGTTGCCAATGAAGACCAGCTCGAGCTGGGCGGCGAGGATGATGCCCTCGGTGGGGTGTCCAAGCATGGCACCGAGAATGGCGACGCAGAAGATTGGACGGGCAAGCTGGGTTGATGCCCACCAATCGAGGAACTTCGCCCCCATCAGCGCAAGGCCGACGATAAGGGCTGCAGATACGTCCATATTTCCCTCCTAAGAAGATACGGTCTGGCCAAAACTTGGCCACGCTTTGCCAGCCCCCAGCCTAGGTTCTGGGGACGCTGTGCCTATTGGCGGTGCTAACGGGTTTGCTGGCCGAGGCGGGTCAGCGCGGGGAGTTGATGCTACAGAAGGCCCATGACGTCCTTGCGGTCATCGGTGGGAACCGGCTGGGTGATGACCTCTACGCCAAGGTCGTGGATGGACTTGATCGCCTCGATGTCGCTCTCGGTCAGGTAGACCGAGTCGGAGATCTTCTTCTTGCCCGAGATGGGGCTGTTGATGCGACCGTAGTTCGCGACGTCCAGCGTCGGGCGCTCGGAGATGCCCTGGAACACACCGAGGAGATCGGCGGGGTCATTGGAGACGAGCAGGATCCTCAGGTCCTTCGAGCGAGGGTCGTTCAGGATCGCGACCGCCTTGGAGATTGGCAGCACCGCAGCCTTCACGCCGGCGGGAGCGGCCATCTTGAGGGCGCTCACCTGGACTGCGTTCTTGGCGATTGCGTCAGAGGCAACGATGATGCGGGTGATGTTGAGCTGCTTGCACCACTTCACCGCCACCTGGCCGTGGATGAGTCGGTCGTCGACGCGTGCCATAACAATCATGAGAAGGCCTCCTATTTCCTGATTACGCCCGTTGCGGTTCTTGCTGCTAGTAAACTGGTTTAATACTTTGTGCGAAAAAAGCGAGCTCTGCTCGCACCTTGCCCTTTGATTACGCGAAGAAGTCCTCGTCGCTCCCCTCAGACGTCACTTCAAGCGAGACGCGCTTGGTAACGCAGGTCGCCTCGGCAATTGCCTCGTCTATGTCCGCGCTAGAGAGTTCGCCGTCTCTGGAGACAACAGAGAGGAGGAGCGGCAGGCTCAGTCCCGCGATGACGGTTGCGTTGGGAACATCGGAAAGAACCTGGAGGCACTGGTTGCAAACGCTGCCGCCAAAAAGGTCAGCAATGACGATGACCTGCTCGGGAGCCACGTCGAGCGCAAGCTGACGGACCTTCTCGCCAAGCTCGACTACGGAGCCGTCAGGCTCGAGCCCAAAGAAGGACAGGCCTTCGACCTCACCGCAAATCATGGTTGCCGCACCAAAAACGCCCTTGGCAAGGTCATCGTGCGAGACGAGAACAACTCGCTTCTCCATGTATCCTCTCCTGCCGATCACGTGGGATGGAACTCTCGGGTAATTCTCAACGGTTCTACGAAGCGTTAGTGAACTGGTTTAGTAAGACTATATGGCAGTCCGTGTGAATGAGCTATGAGTTTTTCCATTTCGGTGAAATTTACCGTTTGCCGACAAATTCATACCGTTCGCAGTTCGCTTGCCTCGGAGTAGGTATTGAGGCAGGTCTCGTGTGCTCGGGACACTCCGCAGCTCCGGGCTGGGCTGATTGCGCGGCGAGTGCGATACACATTCGGCATACGAATGAGTATCGACCTGCGCGGGTCACAGATTCGGGTGCGAATGTGTATCGATTCGAGGACCGCAACGATGCCATGATGCCATGACCTGCCGTCACGCCGCAGGCGCCAGCGCCGCTTACAGAATCGTAAGGTTCCCGATAGCTTCCTGATTGCCAAGCCCCGGTATCATTTACAAAAAGCGAGTTGAACAGGCCCGGTAGCACCCCGGCACCATCCGTTTGGCACCCAAGGGCGAGGAGGACGCATGTCCCAGGAGACCGACCACACCACAGATTCTGGCAAGCCTGACAAGACAACGCCAGCCGCCCACCCACTCGACAGCCTCCCCGTGATATCTGGGGACTCCCCCAGCGCCTCGCCGTCCCTGCCAGGCGAGACCGCCGAGGAGGACGAGGAGACCCGCAACGCCATGGCGAGCCTCCTCGCCCACCGCAAGAAGCGCCGCCGCAGGAACATCGTCATTGGCATTGTCGCTGCCTGCGCGGTTCTCGCCGTCCTCGTCTGGACGGTGACCTCCCAGCAGAGTGCGAACACCCCCGAGGGGCCAACCCTCCAAACCACCCCCGTCATGCACGGAGAGTTCACGGACCAGGTGAAGGCCTCCGGAAACGTCCAGCCCGTGAGCTCCGTCGTGGTAACGCCCGAGGTGGACGGCATCATCTCCGAGGTGTTCGTGAGCGAGGGAGACTACGTCGAGGCGGGCACCACCCTCCTCACCATCCGCAACGACTCACTCGACAAGGCCGTGCGCGAGGCGGACATCCAGCTGCGCTCGGCAAAGACGCAGCTCTCCTCCGCCAAGGAGAACTACAACACTGCCTACAAGGCATACTACGCAGACCAGACGGACCTCGCCACGGTGAACTCGGCCGCCGACGCCGTCGACTCCGCCCAGCTCGCACTCGAGACAGCCCAGTCCGCCTATGACGACGCCGTTGCCACCGCAGACAAGCGCACGGTCACGGCACCGGCCTCGGGCACGATCGTGGTCATGAACGCCGTCGAGGGCGCGGCAGTGGGCTCTGGAGCAGGCGCTGGCGCGGCAGCCACGGTCTCCTCTGGCGCATCCGGCGCGCTCATTACCATCGGCGACCTCTCGCAGATGACAGTATCGGTGCAGGTGAACGAGATGGACATCTCAAAGGTCTCCGTTGGGCAGGCGGCGCGCGCGACCTTCTCGGCGCTTCCCAACGTCGAGCTAGATGCCACCGTCACCCGCATTGCCACGGTCTCCTCCGCGGACGCATCGAGCGCCCTGTCGGGCTACGGCGGAAACGTGGTCACCTATGCCGTCGACCTTCTCATCCCCAACCCGGACCCGTCGCTCAAGCCAGGCATGACGGCAAGCGTCACCATCTCCTCGACGGACATCCCCGACGCGCTCATGCTTCCGTTGAGCGCCGTAGACGGCGAGGGGGACCAGGCCATGGTGAGCGTTGTTACCGGGCAGGACGATTCCGGCTTCCCCACAACGGAGGCCAGACACGTCACGGTACTTGCATCCAACGGAACCATGGCAGCCGTCGAGGGTGACATTGCCGAAGGCGACGAGGTCGTTATAGGCGTGATGCAGGGAGGCGCGGAGACAGACGCGGACACCATGACCGGCGAGGCATCCTCCTCGAGCTCGGCGGCCTAGCATGGCCTCCCACGTCATCCACGCCGAGAAGGTCTGCCGCATCTACTCGTCGGCGGCCGGCCTCACGCCTGCGCTGCGCGGCGTGAGCCTGGACGTCGAGCGCGGCGAGTTTCTCGCCATCATGGGCCCCTCGGGCTCGGGCAAGTCCACGCTCATGAGCATCCTCGGCTGCCTGGACCGCCCCACGTCCGGGCAATACCTCCTCGAGGGCATCGACGTCTCGAAGCTCACCGACGACGAGCTGGCGCACGTGCGCTCGACGCGGCTCGGCTTTGTCTTCCAGTCATTCAACCTGCTGCCGCGCGCCACGGTGCTTAGAAACGTGATGCTCCCCCTGGTCTACAGCAGGGGCTCCACCGCCGATCGCGAGCTAAGGGCATGGCAGGCTCTTGCAGAGGTAGGCCTTCCCGAGAGCCTCTATACCCACCGCTCGAACGAACTTTCCGGCGGGCAGATGCAGCGCGTGGCCATTGCCCGCGCGCTGGTGAACGACCCCGCGCTCATCCTCGCTGACGAGCCTACGGGAAACCTCGACTCCGCCACCGGCGAGCTGGTCATGCGAACGTTCAGGCGCATGCAAGAACGCGGCAAGACCGTAGTGCTCATCACGCACGACTCAAGCGTCGCAGGCTGGGCGGACCGCGTGGTGCACATACGAGACGGGCGGCTCCTCTCTGACGAGCAGGAGCGCGCCTACGTGGCGTCGCTAGCCCGGCGAGAGCGGAAGGCGCTCGACGGCACACAGGAGGTGACGGGCGCATGAGAATCCGAGACCTCTTCTACGAGACCTTCTCGGCCATCCAGGCAAACCGAGGACGAAGCCTGCTCACGATCCTGGGCATTGTCATTGGCATCGCTGCCGTCATCTCCATGACAGCGCTCATAGACGGCGTCAAGGCATCGCTTGTGGGTGAGCTTGGGCTTTCCCAGTCACGCACGGTCATGATCGACTGCTGGCCTGGTCGTGAGGTCACGATGGATGACATCGCGGCGCTCGAGGCCGGAATGTCTGACGACTACGAGTTCATCACAGCGGCGTCCTACAACTCGGGAGCCATCTCCAACGGTGTGGCCCAGGAGAACAGCACCCTTCTGGGCGTGGAGCCAGAGTACTTCGAGGCCATGGGCACGAAAGCCATCGCCGGGCGCGTCATCATGCAGAGCGAGGAGGACGCAGGGTCGCGCGTCATCATGCTCGACCAGGCAATTGCTGAGCGCATGTGGGGATCGGCGGACGAGGCGGTGGGGCAGAGCGTCCACGTTGGCAACGACGACTACACCGTTGTGGGCGTGGTTGGCAGCTCGGGCATGATGAATGGCTACTCCTTTGTGCCGCTCTCGACCATGCAGAAGCGCATGAGCGGCAATACGGGCGTGAGCCAGATCATCGGCTTTGCCCGCGAGGACACGGACATGAGCGGCATTCCCGCACGGACGGAGTCCTATCTTAGGGGCTACTTCAACCTTCCCGATGAGGACCCCTCGAGCGGCGAGGCACCCAACTACTACGTGGGCGTCACCACGATGGCCTCGGTCATCGAGCAGCTCGACTCGACGATGGGGGCATTCCAGGCACTCATGACCTGCGTCGCTGGCGTTTCTCTCATCGTCGGCGGCATTGGCATCATGAACATGATGCTCACCAACGTCACCGAAAGGATCCGCGAGATAGGGCTGAGAAAGGCGCTGGGTGCGCGCCGCGCAGACATCACGTGGCAGTTCTTGCTGGAGTCCATCACGTTGTGCCTGGTGGGAGGCGCGTTTGGAATAATCCTGGGGTATGCCGGCGCAAACGTGCTGGCGCAGTTTGCCAGCATGTCGAGCGAGATGGGCGGGTTTGCGGTCACGCCCGTCATCTCCCCCACGGCGGTGGGTCTTGCCTGCGGCATCTGTGTGGGCATCGGCGTGCTCTTTGGGTTCTACCCCGCCTGGCGGGCCGCGCGGCTCGACCCCGTGGAGTCGCTGCGGTACCAGTAGCGCTGCTCCGTTCCTCCGCTGCCGGCGCCGCAACGTCTGGGTTGCCGATGCACCTCTGGGCTCCCGATACACCTCTGGGCTGCCGATACACATTCGTATGCCGAATCTGTATCGACCTGCGCGCGATACAGGTTCGTGCACGAACGTGTATCGCCAGGCGGCAATTCGGCAGCGATGAGAAGGATGGCGCAGCATTGGGTATGCTTTTCCTAGTTTCGGAAGGAGGCCGCCATGCTGTGGGAATATGCCCGCTTAGATGACGAGACGAGAATAGCCTGCTCAGCCACTCGGGCCGATGGGACGGTTCGCGTGGTTGTCGAGCGCCCAAGAGATGGGGGTCTCGACTCAGCGGATTGCCTTCTCCCCCAGTGCCGCTGGAAGGACGTGGATGGATTCTCAACGACCGAGCTTGAGTTTCTCACGGACTTCTTGCACAACAACGCCCCCCTCATCTTCGATATGGCCGAGCGGCACTCAGGCGAGGGGAACATCGCATAATGCCAAAGATCCTCGTCTTTGGCACATTCGTGCTGTACTTTTGGGCTGGCGAGAATAACGAGCCAATCCATGTGCATGTTGGCGTAAGACGCCCAGCAGACGGTGACGCCAAATTCTGGTTAACCAAGAACGGCGGGTGCATCGTTGCCCGACCAGGTGACCTCTCGAAGAGGGACCTACGAGACATCCAGCGTTTTGTCGTCCAGAACCACGCCTACATCGTGAGCAAATGGGTGGAGTTTTACGAGGGGATTGAGCCTCGCTTCTATCAGTAATTGAAATGCGCGCTACCTGCTCACCTTACCGGCTGCTAATGTGACGGGCGTGTGAGTCGACTTGAGAGAAATTGATACACATTCGTATGCCGAATCTGTATCGACCTGCGCGCGATACAGATTCGTGCACGAATGTGTATCGCCGCGGCACCGCCGCGGCACCTCTAGGGCGAGAAGAGCCTCTGCGGCAGGGCTTGCCCCCGCGGCAACGTAGCCAGCCCCTACGTCATCCTGGAGCCGTCGGCAAACTGCTGGCGAAGCACCTGGTCAAAGCCGATAACGGCCGACCACACGTGGTCTGCGGAGCGCCACGCCACCGAGAGCGGGTAGCTCATCTCCTCTCCCAGGTGAATGACGCGCATGCCAGCCGCCTCGGGATCGGCGAAGGAGGTGGCGACAAGCTCGGAGGGCACAAAGCACGCGCCAACACCACGCAGCGCCAGGGCCATGAGCGTCTCGGAGTTCTTCGACACCACGCGCACCTCGGGCGAGATGCCCGCCTCGGCAAGCTTGCGTCGCGAGAACTCGCCCGGCACGTCCTTCTCGCCCATGAGAAGGAACGGGCAAGCCGCAAGCCCTTCGATCGAACCCGTGGCCTCGCAGGCTGCGGCCACGCGCTCCGCCTCGTCACCGTAGAGGTCCTCGAGCAGAGACCGCGCAACGATGAGCACGACCTCCTCTCGGAAGAGCTGGTGCACCTCGAGGCCTGGTACACGCTCCGCGACGGTGGCCACGACCATGTCGAGCCGGCCCTCCCCCAGCTCGTCGACAAGCTCGTCGTTCTCGCCCTCGAAGAGCGCGATGGAGATGTGGGGGTGCGCCCGCTGGTACATGGCAATGGCGCGCGGCATGATGATGTGGCCGCGCGTGGCGGTGACGCCCACGCGAATCCTGCCTCGGTCGTTATGCGCGATGTCGCGGAACTCCTGGCCCATGGCGCGCTGCTCGGCCTGGAAGCGCCGCGCATAGGCGAGAAACTCCTCCCCCGCGTAGGTGAGCGAGAGCGGGACGGTGCGCTCGACAAGCTTCACCCCAAGCTCGCGCTCGGCGGCGGCAACGCTTGCCGAGAGGGTCTGCTGGCTCACGTGTATGAGGCCAGCCGCGCGCGTGAAGCTTCGTTCCTCGGCAACGGCGACAAAGTAGTCCATGGTCTGAAAGTTCACGACTCGGCACCTCTCAGCGCAATTCATGCATGCAGCGGCCCCGCCACTGCGCGTTATTCCTGCTGAGTCCATATTACAAAATGATTTGGTGATTTATACCATATTAATCAGTTTGACTTGGTTGTCATATGTCCATAGTGTTTCTCATGCCTTGGAAGGACGCGCTGAGAAGGACGAGGGACATGGCAGAGACGGCAACGCTTGGGGTGTTTGCGGGGATGCTCGTGGCGGGCACTGCCTTTGGGATTCCCCTGGCAGCAATACTCGCGGCCGGGCTTGTGCTCTTCCTCGGCTACGGCATGCACCATGGCGCCAGACTCCCCGAGCTGCTGCGTGCCGGCGCGTCATCCATGCGCTCCGTTGCCTCCATGCTCGCCCTCTTTGTGGTTGCGGGAGCGCTTGCCGCGGCATGGCGCGCCTCCGGCACCATCGCCGCAATCGTGAGCTGGTCCTCCTCGCTCGTCCAGCCGTCCGCCGCCGTGCTTGCGGCGTTTCTCCTCTGCTGCCTCATGTCGCTCCTCATGGGCACGGCCTTTGGCACGGCAGCCACGATGGGCGTCATCTGCATGGCCGTCGCGCACGCCATGGGAGCAGACGAGCTGGTCACCGGTGGCGCGGTGCTCGCCGGCTGCTACTTTGGAGACCGCTGCTCCCCGCTCTCGGGAAGCGCCGTCCTGGTGTCAAAGCTCACGGGCACGAGCCTCTACGACAACGTGCGTCGCATGCTGCGTACCGGCCTCGTGCCGTTTCTCGTCGCCTGCGCTGCGTACCTCGCGATGGGCATGCAGACAAAGGGAGGTTCAAGCGCAGCAGGCGTAGCGGCGGCGCTAGCCGAGAAGTTCTCGCTTTCTTGGCTTGTGATCCTCCCGGCGGCGCTGGTCGTGGCGCTCTCACTCGCCCGCGTGAATGTGCTGGTTGCCATGGCGGTAAGCCTGGGCGTGGCATGTGTGGTGTGCGTTGGGGTGCAGGGGGTCTCGCCTGCTGACCTTCCGCAACTTCTCGTCTTTGGCTATCATGCCGCAGATCCTGCGGTGGCGCCGCTCATCGACGGCGGCGGGGTCGTCTCGATGTCCAACGTGACGCTCGTGGTGGGCGTCTCGTCCACCTATGCGGGCATCTTCAAGAGGACTGGGCTGCTCGATGGCGCCGTGGGGCTGGTCACGGGCTTCTCGCGCCGTTCCACCCCGTTCATTGGGGTGCTTGCGACGAGCGTGGTCTCGTGCATGGTCGCGTGCAACCAGACGCTTGCCATCATGCTCACCGACCAGCTGTGCCGTCGTACCGAGGGCACGGGGAGTGCCCTCGCGCTTGACCTCGAGAACAGCGTGGTCATCGTAAGCCCGCTCGTGCCGTGGTCAATCTCCAACGTAGCCGTGCTCTCGAGCGTGGGGGCACCGGCACTGAGCATCGTGGCGGCAACGTTCTGCTACCTGCTGCCGCTATGGACCCTGGCGATAAGCGTCTGGCAGCGCAGGCGCCCCGAGTTTCCCGACAGCAAGCCCGCACAGCTCCTGGGCCTCACGCCCGCCGACGACGTGCGGAGGATGCCCGCCGCAGCGTAGATACGGGATTCCGTACGAAAAGGGCCTTCCAGCGCGGATTTGACGCCGCAGCAGGGGTTCCCGAGGCAATCACGTACGAAACGCCCCTTCCGGAGAAGAAATGACGCCACAGCGGGGGTTTCATACGGGATTCCGTACGAGAAGGGCCTTCCGGCGAGGAAATGACGCCACAGCGGGGGTTTCCTTCTCCCCTCCTGCGGAAATATGACCTTCGGAGAAGAATTGACGCCGGAAGGTGCGTTGCCGCATCAATCACGTACGAGACGCGCCCTCCGGCGAGGAATTGACGCCGGGGGACCGGTTCCCGACGGGATTCCGTACGAGACGCGCCTTCCGGCGCCGAATTCTCGCCGGAGGGTGCTTTTTCTCAGCTATGGGGTACCCTTCAACCAGCAGAGACTTCGCGGAAAGGTGCACCATGTTCTTCCTTCTGGCAGACGGTCTGACACTCTACCTGCTGTTCTTTCTCGTCCTGGCCATCGGTCCGGCGGTCGTCCTCATGCGCTACGTCTACAACCTCGACCCCTTGGAGAAGGAGCCTGCGGGGCTTCTTACGCACCTCATCCTGCAGGGGGTGCTGGCGGCATTTCTCGCTGGCATATTCGAGCAGGTGGGAATGTCCGTCTATGGCCTTCTGTCCGGCCTCAGGGAGAACACGCTCGGCTTTGAGTTCCTGTCTGACTTCGTGGTCGTGGGCGTCATCGAGGAGGCATGCAAGTACATCCTCATGGGACGCGCCACGTGGAACAACCAAGCGTTTAACTGCCGCTACGACGGCGTAGTGTACGCGGTCTTCACCTCGCTCGGCTTTGCGGCCATGGAAAACGTGATGTACGGACTCAACTACGGCACGGGCGTGCTCATGAGTCGAGCGGTCATGGCGATACCCGCTCACATGGGCTTTGCCGTGCTGTTTGGCATGCTCTACGGGGAGGCCAAGTACCTCGTCGTGCGCGGTCACCGCATTGGGTCCGCGCTGTGCGTTGTTATTGGCTTTGCGCTCTCGGCCATGCTGCACGGGCTCTACGACGCCACCGCCACGCTGGCAAACTACGGAGACGGCACGTTTCTGCTAGTAGTCGCCGTGATCTACGTGATTGTGTTCCTCGTGGTACGCTCGGCGGCCAAGCACGACCGGCGCTTCGCGTAGCGACGGCGCATCTCTCGCGCCGCTTGCCTTTTGCTGCCGGTCTGCCCGCGCCGGCAGCATGCGATTACTGGCGTAGCTTATCGCCATTTCTTAAAAACGATCTCGTCGACCTGCGGAAACGCAGCACCATTTTAAGAATAAGCGATAAACTTCGCGAGGGGCCACAGCAGGGCGCGCTTGGCACAGCAGACGATGCTGAACACGGGGATGGGTACCCGAGGTGCCTCCAGCATGCGAGAAGAAATGTGCCCTCTGGCGCCAAAATGACGCCGGAGGGCACACGTTAGACGGGATCTCGTACGAAAGCTCAACATTGGCGGCGCTGGACACGGTACTTCCCGCTGCGCGGGACACGGAACTTCCGGCCTCGCCAAGCGCTGGGCTTGCGGCGCCGTCAGGTGCTGGCGCTACCGCGCCAGTCGTGCGCTCACCGCAGGGACAAGCGCCTCGACGGGCACCTGGGTCTGCTCGTGCGTCTCCATGTCGCGCAGGGTCACGGCATTGGCCGCCACCTCGTCGGGCCCGATGACCACGCACACGCGAGCGCCGAGCTTGTCGGCCTGCTTGAACTGGCTCTTGAGCGAACGACCCTGGTAGTCGGCCTCGGTGCGAACGCCCGCCTGACGAAGCGCAAGCGTGGCCGAGAAGACCGCCTCGCGCTCGTCCGCAGAGGTCCCTGCCACGTAGACGCAGCCCGGCTGGGGAGTCTCGAGCGAGCCACCCTGTGCAGCAAGCGCGAGGGCAATGCGCTCGAAGCCCACCGCGAAGCCGATGCCGGGGGTGGGCTTTCCGCCCTCGAGCTCCATGAGGCCGTCGTAGCGACCGCCGCCGCCGATTGCGCCAACGCCACCGTCCACGGCCTCAACCTCGAAGACCGTGCGGGTGTAGTAGTCGAGGCCGCGCACAAGGGTGGGGTCCTCAACGTAAGAGACGCCTGCGGCATCGAGGTAGCGTTTCACCTGGGCATAGTGCTCGGCACAGTCGTCACAGAGGTTGTCCTTAGCGAGAGGGGCGTCGCGCATGACCTCGCGGCAGTGGTCGTTCTTGCAGTCGAAGCTGCGCAGGGGATTGATCTCCGCGCGCTCGAGGCAGTCCTCGCACATCTCGTCCGCGTGGTCGAGAATGAACTGGCGGACCTTCTCGCGATATGCGGGGCGGCACGCAGCGTCACCCATCGAGTTGATGGAGAGGCGCAGGCGGGAGGGGTCAAAGCCAAGGCGCTTGTAGTACTCCATGAGCATGATGATGCACTCGGCGTCCGCCGCCGGGTCCGCGGCGCCAAGCCATTCGACGCCCACCTGGTGGAACTGGCGGAGACGGCCCTTCTGGGGACGCTCACCACGGAACATTGCCTCGGCGTACCACAGCTTGGCAGGTGCGGCGCCCTGAGGAACCATGTTGTTCTCGACCGCCGCGCGCACCACGCCGGCAGTACCCTCGGGACGCATGGCCAGGCGCTGCTTGGGCTTGAGGCCAGCCTCAGAGCCCTGCTCGAGCAGGTTCTCGAAGAGCGCGCCGGAGACGATGCGGAACATCTCCTTACGCACGACGTCAGTCGACTCGCCGATGCCGTGCACGAACGTGTCTACCTGCTCGATTGCTGGCGTCTCGACCATGTCGAAGCCGTACGCGCCAAAGAGGTCGCGCGCCACGTCCTGCATGTGCTGCCACGCGCGCATGTATCCACCGAAGAGGTCCTCGGTTCCCTGAACCCGCTGTGCCATGTGGTGCTCCTTCCGCGCCCTGGGGGCGCATCTGGCCGCGGCCACAAACGACGCGTCCTGCGCGCCGCCTTCCGCGACCATACTCGGGTTGCAAGTATAGCGCCCGCCCTGTCTAGGCGGCGCTTGTAGCGGAAAGGTAGATGATGCGTCCGTCTATGCGCGAGGTCGTACTCTTAGTGACTCTGCCCGTTCTGATCGTGCCAGAGCCCAGCCGCCTGGAGCACCTCGAGCGCGGTGTGCTGAGGCTGCTCTGTGGTTGCAGCGGGGCTGCGGTACTGGGCCATCATCTGCTTGAAGAGAATGGCTGGCGCGGGAGGGGTGTATGTGACGGCGTTTGCGCCGGCCTCGACCGTGGCGCGCGTGGACTCCTCCGTGCCGCCACTCGACGCGATGATGGGGACGTCTGGGAACTTCTCGCGGATCTTGCTCACGATGCACGGCGTGTCCTTGCCGCCAGCAACGTTGATGATTGCCGCACCGGCATCGATTCGCGCGGCAATGTCGGTGTCGGCGCTCACAACGGTGATGACCGTAGGAATGTCAATTGCGAGAGACACGGCACGGAGGTTGACGTTGGAGATGGGCGAGTTGAGAACCACGCCCATGGCACCCTGGCATTCCACGTCGTGCGCGAGGGTCACCGTGCGAACGCCACGCGTTGTGCCACCGCCGATGCCGCAAAACACTGGGATGCTCGCGGCATCGATGATTGCCTCGGAGATGGACTGCTGCGGCGTGAAGGGGTAGACGGCGAAGACGGCGTCTGCGTCGCAGTTCTTGATGACCGCGAGGTCGGTGGTGTAGACCAGCGAGCGAATCTTGCGGCCAAAGATGCGAATGCCGCTCGCCTTCCAGGACTCCTCCGGCATCTTGAGAATCTTGTGACGCAGCCTCGCCTGAATGATCGGAGCTTCCTTCTTCACAGGCGTTGGAACCACAACCGGCTCCATGCTGTTCTCATCCATGAACGATACCCCCTCT
This sequence comes from uncultured Olsenella sp., assembly GCA_900548775.1. GTDB lineage: Bacteria > Actinomycetota > Coriobacteriia > Coriobacteriales > Atopobiaceae > Tractidigestivibacter. The sequence continues at coordinate 9,527 of URLM01000014.1, read as the reverse complement.
TGAACGGGTGTCGGCACCCTGTGCTATGTCACGCATTCGGTTATTACCCACCGAATGCGCGGCACGTTCACGATCCATAGTAATTCTCGACGACGCTGAAAAAGGGAGGCAGTTTGGCGCCAGCCTGGGCGCAGGCGAGAAGAGCCTCGTGGAGCCTCTCTGCGTAGGCTAGGATTTCTTTCATCACATGTTGAACCGTGAAGGGAACGTCTCATGCCAAAAGGGCAGGCTCCAATCAATCGTGCGTCGTCTTAAAGACCGCATTGCGCTCAATCGCCGCGCCTTCATCCTCTATTCGATTCTCAGGGCGCTCGTTCTCGTCACGCTCATCCGATGCATCATGACCCAGCGTTGGGAGGGCGTGGCCATCTCGATACTGGTGCTCGTGCTATTCCTCGTCCCATCGCTCGTCGAGGGGATGACCCATATAGAGATTCCCGGCCTCTTCCAGGCAATTATCTATTCGTTCATCTTCGCCGCAGAGATTCTCGGAGAGATTGACCACTACTACGTGCTGATTCCTGGCTGGGACACCATCCTGCACACGCTCAACGGCTTTCTCTGCGCGGCCATTGGCTTCTCCCTTGTCGACCTTCTCAACGGGTCGAGCAAGAACATCAGCCTCTCCCCTATCTATGTAACGCTGGTTGCCTTTTGCTTCTCGATGACCATCGGCGTCCTCTGGGAGTTTGTCGAGTTTAGCTTCGACACATTCTTTGGGATGGACATGCAGAAGGACACCTTCGTCACGAGCATATCCTCCGTTGCGCTCGACCCCGCAAACGAGGGGAACCGCATCCAAATCAACGACATTGCGACAACCACGATGACCACAGCCGCAGGCGAGACCACGACCATCAACGGATACCTTGACATCGGGCTCATCGACACAATGAAGGACCTTCTGGTGAACTTTGTGGGAGCCTTGGTCTTCTCGGTTGTTGGATACCGCCACCTCAAGAAACACGAGAGCGGCAACTGGGCCGAGGGCCTGCACGTAAGGCCAGTGCCCGTAGAGCAGTACCAAGAGAACGAGCGCCGGCTTGATGAGATGGAGGCAGCGCGAAAGGGCAAGAAGCGTCAGTGCGAGTAGGTGGCCCGAGGAGAAACCTTCTGCGACCGATGCAATTACGCCGGAGAGAGATTGAGCGGCGCCTTTCTCGACCCCTGATTCTCTGCTATGATATGAGACGGGTGGCACCCGTGGGCGCGGGACAGGCCACCTCCATTTCTCACGTTTTCAGCGTGGAGAGGATGGCCGTTCCTAGCTTCTGGGGACGGCCATCCTCTTGGCCTGATGTTCAGACCAAGGGCTATCGCCGCGATGACAAGTGTCACAAGGTTGATCATGGTGCTGACAATCTCGTAATCGCTCATCGGCTTACCTCCAACTCTCGTCGGAGGTGGCTCCCGCCCGTCTCATCTCGTATCGCCAGATTACCGTCGGTCGCGCTGGCGAGGCCACGCCCTCAAGGTGAGTGCCGCCGCGTCGAAGATAGCGGGGACAGGGCCGCTCGCCGCGACCCCGCCCCGCATGCGCTTCTACATGATGTCCTCCATCGGGATCTTGCCGTTAACAATGGCCCCTGTGAGCCCACGCTCTCGAAGCATCCGTGCGATGGCAAAAATGGGATCGGGGTCAACCCCTAAGTCTGCGGGCGGTGCAACGTTGATGCCATAGACAACCTCGGAGAAGCGGACCCGTGGATCGACCTCGTCTTTGTGCCAGGTCCATGCAACGTTGGAAAGGTAGTCTTTCCAGTTCACGTACGAGCGTTGGGCGAGCCGGGCGTCATCGTTCCAGGAAGTGCGTACCTCCTTCTCTTCAACGGGCACGAGATAGGCCCTGTAGTCTTCATGCACAACGTCTGCCAGGCCATCTATGTAGAACCACCTCCCACTGCAGCATTGGTAGGGATGACGGTCTCCGCACAGCACCACAAACAAGTCACCCCGTTTGAAGGTGACGCGAGGCAGGCAGAGCATATCGCCTGCCTGAGACGGCAACTCGGGACCCACGTCCCGCACCGCGCGCTCCACCCCGTACATCCCGAAGAGGGAGTTGCCCGACTCGTCGAAGGCCTTGCGAATGCCAGCCGCCTCTGCCAGACAGCTGACCTTGACCAAACTTTCCTGGTATCCAGACATCTGATTGCCCCCACACCTCAAACAACCGATAGGAAGCCGGCCGTCGCCGACCACGCCCGAGCGTTGCTCGCAAGGGTGACGTACTCCGTCTCGTGCCAGTGGGGGCCTCCGAGGCGTCTTCATCCCCTGCAGGGACATCATACCATCGAGAAGAACATTTGTTCCGGTCAGATTGGTGACAGATTCGTGTCAGGAAGGGCGTTCATGGCACACCCCGGCGCATCGGGCCACGAGAGCACGCGAGCGAGCATGCCCTCAACGTCGAGAACCCCATACGCAAAACCCTTGCGTACCAGTTCGTCCGGCACGAAACCATCGTACTTGTCGAAGCGGGGCACCTCTCCCGGATAGACCAGCTCCATGGGGTCAAGGGGAAGGGTTGCCTCCTCCTTCACTACCCGGTAGAAGGTACTCGCGTCGGCGCCCATCGTGAACTGCATGAAGTATGGACGCGACGAGTCCAGCCCCTTGAGCCCGAGCTTATCGGCACAACGAATCTTGAGGAAACGCTCGAGAGCGAGAAAGGCGTAGCTTCCCAGCCACGGCAGAAGGCACCACGACGTGCCACCCACACACACGAGCGGCTCCGAGGCCAGGTGGGCGAGCGCTGCCACGTGGCGCGCCTGCTCCAGACGCGCTTGCGCATTCGTGCGCAGGTAGGGATAGCCGCGCGTCTCGCGCAGAACGCCTCGCATGCGTTCGAGCACACGGGTGTTCACGTCTCCCGCACACATGCCGAAGTACGCCGGGACCTTGCCCTTCACCTGCGTGCACTCGATGAGGTGGCGCTTGTAGTCAATCTCCTCGATCACCCAGACGGCGCCCGCGATTGCGATTCTCTCCCCCACCGGCGGCGGCTGCACGATGGTGCCAAGCTCCTGGGACTCGGAGCGCACGGTAAACTCCTCGTCCTCTGCGAAGGTAGCGTAGAAGCGGAAGTCGTTCGTCACGCGCTCGCCCGCAAGGCCCACGATGAGACCGCCCGTCTCGGTGCGCTCGACCTGGTCCGTCTCCACGAGGTGACGAAGGAGGGTGCGGTAGTCATCCGCTGTCACGCGATGGAAGGGAGAAAGGGTGAGCACGCGGCGCGCCAGGTCGGCCGGCGAGAGTTCGCCCGTCGAGGCGAGCATCGCCATGGTCTGGTGGTAGAGAAGGCTGTACGGCAAGCCGTCCAGCTGCGGCGGCTCGACCCAACGCTCCTCGACGTAGAGCTGCACGAGCGCGATGCCCTGCAGGAGCTTCCATGGGATGGTCTCGGGGAGCAGCGCCCTGGCCTCGGGCTCGTCCTCGCGCATGACGAACCACATCTCGCTCGGCTGGCCACGTCTGCCGGTGCGGCCCATGCGCTGCAGAAACGAGCTCACCGTGAACGGCGCGCCAATCTGGAATGCCCGCTCGAGACGTCCGATGTCGATGCCAAGCTCGAGCGTCGAGGTGGTCACGGTGGTGAGGTTCGCGTTCTCGTCGCGCATGAGCTCCTCGGCCGTCTGCCTAAAGCTCGCGGAGAGGTTGCCGTGATGGATGAGGAAGCGGTCCGGCTCCCCCACCGCCTCGCAGTACTGGCGAAGCGTTGTCGTCACGGCCTCGCACTCCTCGCGTGAGTTGGCGAAGACCAGGCACTTGCGCCCACGAGTGTGTTCGAAGACGTAGGCAAGGCCAGGGTCGGCAAAGACCGGGGCCCTGTCTGTGGGCGCCTCCGGGTCGGGCTGTTCGGTCTGCGGAGAAGCGCTCGGGGAGACGTCCTCAACGCGTTCTTCTCGGCTGGGAATGCGCTGCTCAGCCACGGATGTCTCGGGCGTCTCGTACGCAGCCTCTTCGGAAGCCGTCCCTCCGTGGCCCAGACCGTCCTCGCCGCGCTCCGGCGCCTGCGGACCCGTCACGTAGAAGTGCTCCATCGAGAGGCGCCAGCGCTCCTTGGGCGCGTCCAGCCGAGGGATCACGCACCCACGACCTGTGCCTGCAGAGAGGTATGCGCCGGTTGCCTCGGGGTCTCCGATCGTTGCGGAGAGCCCGATGCGCCTGGGCACCACGCCCGCAAGGCGCGAGAGGCGCTCGAGGCAGCAGAGTGTCTGGCCGCCGCGATCGCCACGCAGGAGCGAGTGAACCTCGTCGATCACGACAAAGCGCAGGTCGCCAAAGATGCGCGGAATTGCGTTGTGCCGGTGCAGAAGCATTGATTCTAGTGACTCCGGCGTGATCTGGAGGATGCCCGAAGGATGCTTGAGCATCTTTGCCTTGTGCGACTGGGAGACGTCGCCATGCCAGTGCCACACCGGGATGTCGGCTTCCGCACAGAGGTCCTCGAGGCGCAGGAACTGGTCGTTTATCAGCGCCTTGAGCGGTCCAATGTACACGCAGCCCACCGAGGCCGGCGGGTCCTCCCAGAGCTCCGTCAGTATGGGGAAGAAGGCGGCCTCGGTCTTGCCCGAGGCGGTCGAAGCGGTGAGCAGGACGTTCTCGTCGGTGTTGAAGATGGCGTCTGCGGCAGCAACCTGCACGGCGCGCAGGCTCTGCCAGTCGTGCTCGTAGATGAAGTCCTGGATGAACGGGGCGTAGCGGTCGAATGCGTCCATGGCGGCCTAGATGTCGAACTCGGCGAACTCGTCTTTGCCAGACGGAGCCTGTCCAACCGCCAGGGAGTCAGGCGCTCCGGAGGCCGCGTTCTCCTCCGCCGGCGCCTTCACCGGCGAGGAGAACTGACCGCTCCCCAGGAGCTGCTCAACCGTAACGCCGGGGTTCTGTGAGAGGATGTCGAGCATCTCGACAAAGTCACGGATGACCTCGCGTGGAGTGAGGTGGGTGTCCGCGCCCACGCGGCCGTACTCGGTCTCGAGGAAGCGCACGAGTTCGTCCTGGGTGATGGTGCGCTGGTACCCAAAGAGCCCCGCGTGGATGTCCGCAAGCTTCTCGACCAGCACCAGCAGCTCCTCATGGGTGAGCGGCTCCAAGCGGATGACTGGCGCCAGCATGTCCACCAGGCCGTCCTGCGAGAAGCGCCCCTGCGTGAGGCGGCTCCGCAGCGCCTCGTACGAGTAGAGGCCGCGTCGCCTGTCCTCAATCGCCTGGGGGGTGCCACTCATGATGATGCCCAGGTGGTGCGCCTTTCCCTGGAGCGTGTCGTTGTACATGGTGAGCACCTTCTCGTAGTTGTACTGCCTGCTCACCGCGTTGGGAATCTTGTAGAGGTTCACCATCTCGTCGAGAAGGATGACGAGTCCCTTGTAGCCCGCGCCCACGAGGAAGGTCGCGAGAATCTTGAGGTAGTCATACCAGTCGTCATCGCCGATCACTATGTTCACACCCAGCTCGCGCCTTGCCTCGGTCTTGTTGCGATACTCGCCGCGGAACCACTTGGTGACGTTGGCCTTGGTCTCGTCATCCCCCTCGAGGTGTGCGCGCCAGTACATGGTGAGAAGCCGCGCGAAGTCATAGCCGTGGACCAGCTCCTGTACCGAGGCCATGGTGCCCATGATTCTCCGCTCCATGGCATCAGCGAATGCGGGGTCCTCGGGAGAGAGACCGTCCTCGAGCGTCACCTGCGACTGCACGTTCGAGACCCAACGGTCGAGGACCAGGTTGAGGACACCGCCCTCGGGCCTGGTCTTGGTGCTGAGGTTGCGAATGAGCTCCCGGTAGGTGGCAAGGCCCTGGCCGCCCGTGCCCTGGAGCCGGCGCTCCGGCGAGAGGTCCGCGTCTGCCACCACAAAGCCCCTGCCCATGGCGTGGTTGCGGATGGTCTGGAGAAGGAAGCTCTTGCCGCTGCCGTAGCGACCCACAAGGAAGCGGAAGCTCGCACCGCCGTCAGCGACGAGGTCGAGGTCGTGGAGGAGGGCCGCCACCTCGCGGTCGCGACCAACGGTGATGTAGGGCAGGCCCACGCGAGGGACGACGCCTCCCTTCAGGGAGTTGATGATCACCTGCGCGATGCGCCTAGGGACGCGGGGCGCCTGCTCTGCAGTTGCTTGCTTCATGGCTGTAGATATCCTCTCAGGTCTTGCTCGTAGTCCTCGACGATTGCGGGGCCGGCATCGCCAAACTCCAGCACCGTATCTCCCACCAGGTCGAAGAGCTTATCGTTAATGGAGTCAACGAGCATGTCGACGGACGTGCCTGCCGGGACCTCCGCCTCCCTGTGGTCGAGAAGCGCGGTGAGAAGCGCGCTCTCCTGGTCTGTGAGGCCAAGGTCTGGCGAGGCAGCTTTAGACGTGGGCTCGTCGGCCGGAGTTGGCGCGGGTGCCGCCACGGCTACAGCCCGTGGCGTCTCCGGCGCCTCTTTCGGTTCCACGGCGGCATCGCCAGGCACGTACCCCTCGCGCTCCTCGTCCACCAGGAGCGCCTCGCGCGTGACGGCTGCCGCGCTGCGAATGCCGCCCAGCTTGGAGAGGTCGACCTTGAAGCGGCGGCGCTCTGCCTCCGCCTCGCGCTCGTGCTGGGCGTGGCTCTCCTCGACGACCATCTTCTCCAGGTAGCGGGGCAGCTTCTGCTCCTTGAGGGGATGACCGAACTCCCAGTCGATACGCATCTGACGGTCAATCGCGCGAAGGAGGCGCGCGAGGTCGCGGCTGCGCTCGGTGGTGGAGTAGGCAAGCCGCTCCGTCCAGCGGCCAAAGCGAAAGCTCACCACCTGGCCAGGGCATATCCGAATGGTGCGCTCTGGACCCTCCCAGCCGTGGTCGAGCGGGACGCCCGCAAGCGGCGTGAACGGCCACGACGTGCGATAGCCCACGAGGCCATCGACCCAGCCGGTCTTCCTGCGGCGATTGCAGTGGACTGCCATGCGGCGCGCAACAGCCGAAGCCACGGCAGCAACGGACTCCCGGTGCGCGCGAACGAACGGAGAGCGAAAGACGTCCATGGTCGAGACGTTCCCCATGGCGACCAGCACCTCATCGTCCGATGGCGCGGCTACCTCCTCCCCCGGCTTCTTCTCCAGCAGGCCACGGGAGAGAAGCTCCGCCCGCTCCATGGCTCGCAGGGTTTCGACCCCCGCGCCAAACAGGCGCTCTGACTCCGGCACCGCCTGGCGAACATCAAGCCCCATGCAGATGGCGTAGTCTCGCTCCCAGCGCCTGAGGTCCATGGTCACGCTTGGCCCAATGCCTCGTGCATCCTGCTCGGCGCAACGCCGCTCGAGCCTGTGCAGCGAGGAGAGAACCCCTGCACCTGGCTCGGCGCCAACGCCATTTATCAGCTCGAAGGCGAGAATCGTGACGTAGGTGGCTGAGGCGTCGAGAGCCGTGCCCCGGCGCCATTCGGTACGCCACGTGAAGTAGCCGCGCAGCTCACGGTTCCCAAGGTCCTTGTAGGTTGGCAGGTAGCGATAGGGATGGAAGCCCTCGAACGGGAAACTGTCCTCGTAGTCTGCCGCAAGGCGCGCCTGGCGGCAGAAGAGCTCTCCCAGGCGAAGGCCATCCCCCTCAAGCCGACGCAGCTCCTGAAGCGCAGGCGGAAGCTCGGAATTGGCGGGATCGGAGTCCTCCCGCGCATCGAGGCCGGGCATGACAAACGAGAACGAGGGCCAAGACGAAGCCGTCGCAACAGAGCCGGCCTCTCCCGTCTGGCGAATTGCTGCTGCAGGGGGCTGCTGATGACGCCTCTCAACCCTCTGCTCTCGAGCGATACGCGCCGCATCGCGTCCCTCCTTGCGCCTTTGCGCACGCTCCCGTGCGAAGTCTGCGCCAGTGCGAAGGATTGGCTGGTCGGAATAGGTCTTCTGGCTCATGCCGACAAGCGCGCGGGCGTCCTTGGACGAAAGGATCTGCTCCAGGACCTCCTGTGCGCGCGAGCGCGCGTGACCCGCAAAGCGACCAGTCCCGCCCTCTTCCAAGTTGCACCTCCCCGCACGTCAAAGTTGCGTAGATGTTCATTCTACTACCACGCGAAGTTCATGAGAACACATGTACGCAATCTAGCGCTTGGCACATTGGCACAGATTGACGGTTGGTGGCAGTTTTTCGGGGTATCCCTATGTACAGGCGATGTTGGGTTCTGAATAACCGCAGCTACTAGATTGTTATAGCTGTAGCTGCATATAAATGATTTATAGAATACTGCCACCAACCGGCGTTTTGTGTTTTTAGTCTCGGAAAAGGCCTCCCCGTGTTCTGGGCACAGGGCTTTTGCGGCTGAGCTCGGCCGACCCATAACCCCACGGATGGTCTCTCGTGACAAGAATGACGGTTGGTGGCAGTTTTTGTTAAATACCTTATATATAGGTCATGAGATAGCAATTCCCTGACCTGCCATTTTTCAGATTTTGAACTTACCGATACTCGAGGTATCTCGGAAAAACTGCCACCAACCGTCAATTCGAGCCATCAGGAATCCCCAACGCTGCCCCAAGACGGGTCTTTCGCACTCTTAGGAACAGGTATCGGAGTTGTCGCCCCACGTTTGGGGCACAAGAATCCTCGAGGCGCGCCGGATAACAGGAAAGTGTGCCTGGACATCATATGCCACATGAAACTCAGGAAGCGGGGGGCGCGTCCATGGCAGAGAAGGCCAAAACAGCCGGTTCCAACGAAAGCTGGGTCCATCGAGGTCTCGCAGGGCTCAGGCGTGCCTTTGACGTGCGGGAAGGCCGCACATCCTGGCCACAGATCAGAAAGCGCTTCGTTGGCGGCTCGAAGCTCGACGGCACCCACATGTGCATTCTCATCGTCGCCATGCTCATAGCGTCGATCGGCCTCAACACAGACTCCACCGAGGCCATCGTGGGAGCCATGCTCATCTGCCCGCTCATGGGCTCGGTGCTGGCCATCTCCTACGCCGTGGCCACGGCAGACATGCGCCTCCTGCGACACGCCGTCGCGGGCCTCGTCCTCCAGATGGCGATATGCCTTGCCACCTCCACCGTCTACTTCCTCCTCACGCCCATCCCCTACGAGACCAGCGCGCTTCTCGACAACTCGACCCCAACGATATGGGACCTGCTCATCGCGCTCGCCGGCGGCTTCGCGGGTGGGCTGGGGAACTCCCGCAAGCAGGAGCCGTCGACCCTCATCGCAGGCGTTGCCGTGGCAACCGCCCTCATGCCACCCCTATGCTCGGCCGGCTACGGCATTGCCCTACAGAGCCTCCCGCGCTTTGCCGGTGCCCTCTACGAGTTTGGCGTCAACGTGGTCTTCATCGCACTCGCCGCCGAGGTCGTGCTGCTCCTCCTTCACGCGCCGCTCCACAGAGACATCAACGACGACGGCGTGGTGACTCCGCAGGAGAGCGAGGAGGCAGTTGCCATCTCGCATCGGCTGCGCAGACACGTCATCATCGGGACGCTTGTCTTTGCGATCCCCTGCCTCATGGTGACCGCAGGCGTTGTCCGGGAGACCGTCCAGCAGCACACAAAGAGCTCGGCCGATACCGCCGCAACAATCTCCCAG
>URLM01000013.1 GCA_900548775.1 uncultured Olsenella sp. | reverse complement strand
CGGCCCAGCTGGCCGTCTCATCCGCTACCCACTAGAAACAGCGAAGAGCCCAAATATGGCATAGAGCCGCTGGTCACGCTCTCGCACTACGAGATGCCCTACCACCTGGTGGAGAAGTACAACGGCTGGGAAAGCCGCGAGCTTATCGGCCTCTTTGAGCGCTATTGCAAGACGGTGTTTGAGCGCTACCAGCACAAGGTGCGCTACTGGCTCACGTTTAACGAGATAAACTGCGGCACCATGGACATGGGCAACCTCTTCGAGACAAGCATGATCCAGGGTTTCGAGGGGCCGGCGTCCGCCTCGCACACTACCATGCAACAGCGCTACCAGGCGCTTCACCACCAGTTTGTGGCGTCGGCACGCGTGGTGCGCTACGCGCACGAGCACTACCCGCAGTTCAAGATGGGCAACATGGACTGCTTCATCCTCTCGTACCCCGGCACGTGTGACCCGGCGGACCAGATGGCCTGCCTCTCCGAGATGCGCCGCGTGAACTGGTACTGCTCCGATGTTCAGGTGAGGGGCGCGTACCCGTCATACGCTAAGCGCTTCTGGCGCGAGAACGGCATCGAGCTTAAGATTGAGGACGGCGACCTCGACGACCTGGCTGCAGGCACCATCGACTTCTACACGTTTAGCTACTACATGAGCGGCCTCGTGAGCACGCACGAGATGCAGCAGGTGGAAGGCAACATGAGCGAGGCCGGCCGCAACCCCTACCTCAAGAGCACGGACTGGGGCTGGCAGATAGACCCGGAGGGTCTGCGCATTGCCCTCAACCAGATCTACGACCGCTACCAGATCCCGATGATGGTGGTCGAGAACGGCATGGGCGCCCTGGACGAGGTCGTCGTGGAGAACGGCGAGGAGCGCATCCACGACCAGTACCGCATCGACTACCTGCGCAGTCATGTGCGCGCCATAGGGGAGGCCGTGGATGACGGTGTGGACCTCATGGGCTACACCTGGTGGGGACCCATTGACCTGGTCTCGGCCGGCACGGGCGAGATGCGCAAGCGCTACGGGTTCATCTACGTGGACAAGCACGATGACGGCACAGGCACGTATGAGCGCCGTCGCAAGGACTCGTTCTTCGCGTACCAGAAGATCATCAAGTCCAACGGCGCCGAGGGGTTGTGAGACAAAGGGAGTCTCCCTTTGTCTCATGCCCTTATTAATGTCGCGACCCTCGGCTATCGTGTGAGGCAACGATAGCCGAGGGGATGGTGGTCGCCATGGCAGAGTACGACGATGCGGATTGCATGACATCCGAGCAGGTCATCGAGGAAGTTCTTGCAGGGCTAAGCGACAAGGACATCCAGACGATTAGGACGCACCCCTCGTCCTCCGAGATGCATTTTGGGCTTGGGCTCTACATTCGCAACAAGTACATCCACAGCGGCCGTATGATTTGGACGCGCAGAGATCGCAGAGATCCGGATGTGATGTCCTCTGCAATCACTGAGGAAATAGCCAGGAGGCTTCTCCCCGAGTACAACGATTATCCGCTGGCGTTCAAGCTTGCGGGTGGTTTTGGAATCTACCCGTCCGTGCACAACTACGCCTTTAGCCTTGGGGTTGGCGACGCGCTCATACGCTGCGTCGCGAGGCACTACCTGGCTTTGGCTTCTGCTGATGAGGACTTCAGGCGGGCGGTGAAGGACCTGGCGCTGTCCTCAAATACAAAGGCGAAGGTCAGCTCGCTTCTGGAATACAGCAAAGTTAACTACCCAGGCGAGGAGCCCAACTGGGACGTACTCGTAGATTTCGATAGCCTGGTGAAACTCGAGGAACCGCGGAGGAACGCTGAGGAGCAGTTCTCCGAGGAAGTTGCCGATGACATGATGAGCGCTGACGGCTCCTTGGAAGCGGCACGAGCGAGCGGCCTCATCTCGGAAGATGAGGTCGATGAGCTGCTGCGTGTATCTCGTACGCTGCGCAGCAAAGCCGATAAATACGACCATCCGGTCTTCCTGCCGCCTGCGCTCATCTTTCTCGCAAACCCTTCTTTCAAGGGTACGGAAAGGTGGAGTTGTGCAGAGGCCTCTCTCCAGTGGTTCCTCAAGAGCGTCAGGCGTAGTGACTATCGGGAAATCCTCCCAAAGTGGTTGTTCAGCGATCCCGACGTTGCGCTCATGGCGCTCGGTGTTGACGGCAAACTGCTTGCTGCCATGCCAGATCATACGGATGATCTGCGGTTTGTTTGCGCGGCAGTCCACAGCAATCCGTTGGCAATCGAATACGCAAGCGATGGGCTCAAGTCCAATCGGGACGTGCTTAAGGCGGGATTGTCGAGCGGGTTCCAATCCGTCTTAGGTCACAAACCCTACAGCGAGCATACGGATGATGACGAACTGGTTGCTATTGCGGTCAAGGCGAGTTGCACGAACTTCGCCTACGCCTCCGAGCGTTTGAGGGACGATGTTGACATGGCGATGCTTGCGATAGAGGCCTCGAAGAACGATAGTCTGATAGATAACTTCTACGACAAGCTGGGAAAGCACATCCGGTCTTGCCGTGACATCGTTGAGGCAATCGCGCAGTGTCCTTATATCCCCAACGAGTTCCCTCCCAAGCGGTATCGCGATGACGATAGGGTCGGGGAGCTCTTGGCAGACGAATCCGTCCACGGAGACCATTTCTCGTTGTACTGGATGAGCAGGCGGATAAAGGATCGCTACATGGACAGCGACGAGCTCGAGCGCTGGGGAGACGATCCGACCTGGTAGTGAGTGAGGTGTGTGGCTTCTCGCGTCCCCGAGCGGCGAGAAACGTCAGATAGATGGTCGATAATCGGACGGGAGCTAAGCGCATCGTTATCATTCAGCTAACCAACTATCCACGAGCTGAGCTTTCGTAATTGCGATTGCTTGGAATAACGATTGGATCGGCTATGTCAGAGAATAGCTCCGAAGAGAATAAGCTCCAAGCTCCAAACCCAGTTGAGGTAGTAGGCGGAGCGATGGCCGCCGCTGCTGGTGCAGTTGCCGATGCGGCCGCGCAGGGTGCAAAGGCGGCTGCTGCCGGCGCAAAGCAGGTGCACCAGATGTTCGGAGGGGAATACGGCGGGGAGTTTGAAGGCAACGTCAGGGGCGAAGATGGCCGGTATCTCGTTCCCGACCCCCTGCTGGACGCTCGTGAGCTCAAGGAGATCGAATCCCTTAAGGAGCGCTATGAGCGCTTCGTAGAACCCGGGTTCCTGGCAAAGGCAGGCAAGGCCGTTTCAGATGCAACCCCACAGCCGGTGAAAGACGCTGCGGGAGCAGTTGGTGGTGCCGTTGCCGATACGTTCAATGGCCTATCTAAGCAGGAGCTCATTGCTGGTGCGCTCAAGTTTGCGGCGGAAGGATACGACAAGCTTGAGGAACAGGCGGTAAAGACCACCGTAAGCAGAGACTACGTGCTTCAGAGAATCGATGCCGGAAAGCAGGACGAGAAGGTCTCTGCATTTGATGAGATTTGCCTGCTACGATCCTACGATCTTGCAAAGGTTGTCGCAGACGAGCGCCTCCAGCACATGGGGCTTGCCTTGGCAGAGGGAGGCGGTCTTGGGGCCATAGGTTTCTGGGGGCTCCCAGCTAACCTGGCAATCAGCATGTTCATATACTTCAGGGCGGTTCAGTCCGTGGCTATGTTCTACGGTTACGATACGAAAGGCGATCCCACTGAGCTTGAGATCGCTAGTAAGGTGTTCTCTCAGGCGATGTCACCCTCCGAATCCGGCTCAGAAACCGCGAACAACTATGTCGGCAAGATCCTCCTGTACGGAGAGACGGTTGGATTGAAAAAGGCAGCCAAGAAGGGCTGGCAGGCAATGGCCGAGTCGAAGGGTGCGGCGCTGCTTATTGCCCAGATGAGGGCGATGGCCAACAAGGCCGCACAGAACGCCCTTGAGAAGAGCGGCCAAAAGGCGTTGGAGGCAGGCATTTTCACTAACGTATTCAAGGAGGTGGGCAGCAAGCTCACCTTAAAAAGCATCGGAAAGATGGTGCCCGTGGTTGGGGCAGGGTTTGGGGCACTCTTCGACACTGCGCAGATGAATCGGGTTCTTGACTTCGCGGACGTCTTCTACCGCAAGCGCTTCATTCTGGAAAAGCCTGAGAGGGTTGGAGAGCTAACGGGCACTAACCTGCTGCCTGAATGAGTCAAAGTGAGACAAAGGGAGACTCCCTTTGTCTCATGTCTTGCAGTGCAGCCTGGCATGGGGTCGTGTAGAATTACCCTACAAATAGTTCAATTTGCATGTGTTTGTAGGGTAAGGTTGCAACTATGCCGATTCTCGAAAATACGCTTGAAGAGGAATATGCTCGGTCGCTTAGGGTGACGGCTGCCTTGGAGCGAGAGATTGCGGGACTGCCAAAGGGCAGCATCCGCAAGCGCGAGATTGGCGGCCACGAGTACTACTACCTGCAGTGGCGTGAGGGAAAGAAGGTCAGGAGCCTCTACGTCAAGCGTGAGGACCTCGCTGAGCTTCGGCGTCAGCTAGAACTGCGCAAGTCGCACGAGGAGGCGCTCAAGGAGCAGGAGGAGTCGCGCAAGCTCATTGAGCGAGCATTGGGGAGAAAGCCCGTATGATTACGCAGGCGGAGGATTTCGAGCGGTTCTTGCGCGTTCTGGATAGGCAGGGATGCCTCCCTGATGTAATGGTGGTTGGCTCTTGGGCGGAGTTCCTCTATCGAGAAGCACGGCTGCTCAATGGTTTCGAGCCCAACCTGAAGACCATGGATATCGATTTCCTTGTTCGCAATATGCGAAAGCCGCAGCCTCCGGTAAATGTGCTGGTGGCCGCGAGAGAAGCGGGCTATGTGCCTGACGCAGACTATCTTGATGGAACAACCAAGATTTATAGCGATTCGGGTCTGGAGATTGAATTTCTTATTGGTAAGAAGGGTGCAGGTCGTGAGGCAGCCCTGAAAACCAATATTGGTGTGACTGCGCAGGCCTTATGGCATTTGGACATTTTGTCGAAGCATCCTGTGATTGTGCGATGGAGGGGGCTCGACATCACCGTACCCACTCCTGAAGCCTATACGGTCCACAAGATGTCAATTAACAATGAGCGCGGCCCAAAGGCGGAGAAGGATGCGAGCGCAATCGCAGGGCTATGGCCGCTTCTCGACCATGAAAAGCTTGATGCGGTGCTCAGTGAGATTAATAAAAAGGAGCGAGCAAGGGTCGATGCGTTCATTGCCGAGCATCATTTATCGAAATAGAGCTAGGTAAACCGACTCTTTACCGGGGACGCATCGCATGCGCATGTTACCTGGTCGCACAGCTTATGCATAGACTCGCACCAGCAACTCCCTAATTTATGTCGCGACCCTCGGCTACCGTGAGTGAGACAGTGGGAGACCCCCTTTGTCTCACTCACGCGAGGGGATGGTGGTCGCCATGGCAGAGATCGGGCCCACGGCAGAGGAGCTCAGGCGTGCAATACGCGAGGTGCGCTCGGACATCCTGGACATAGTCACGGCAATCGAGGACATCAAGCTCCAGCAGATCCCCCAGATATACAGCGACTACGCCCTCAAGATCGGCTGCTGGGAGAAGGAGCTCCTCGAGGCAGAGGTGGCCGCCTGCCGTGCCAAGAGGCGCTATGCCATCATACAGGCGCAGGTCAACCAGGGCAACGCCCCGTAGTACGAGAGCATCGAGGCCCAGCTCGGCGAGGAGCTCTCCGACTGGACCGCGAGGGCAGAGGAGGCTCAGGCCGCCTACGAGCAGGCGCTCGCGTGGAACATGGCACGGGTGCCCATGGCGCCGGCCGACACTGAGGAGCTGCACAAGCTCTACCGCACGCTCATGAAGCGCCTGCACCCCGACGTCCATGTGGGAGAAGACGAGAAGCGCGCCGAGTACTTCGCCCTTGCCCAAAAGGCCTACCAGGACGGTGACATTGCGGTGCTTCGTTCGCTCGAGGCGGCGACGCGGCACTTTGATCCCAAGGATGACCTCGCGGAGGAGGAAGACGCCAACGCCCTGGCCACGGAGCTGGAGCTCCAGCAGGTCGAGCGCTCTGCCATGGAGAAGCAGCTCAATGAGCTTGAGAACTGCGAGGACATGCAGCTGGGGAAGCTCCTCCAAGACCCGGAATGGGTGAGCTCCCGTACTGCGGAGCTGCGCGAGGCCATCGAGGAGTGGGAGCGCACCCAGCGAGAGTTCGACTTGCGCGTTGCCAAGCTGAGGGAGGCCATCGATGGGGACTGAGGGAGCAACGCCGAACAGCTCGGCCGGCCTGGTGCCCGTCCGCCCCGGCGGTGCCGGCGCCATCATCCAGGCGATGCACGGGAAGGGCGGCATGGGCATAGAGATCCCCAAGCCCTTCTCGCGGCCAATCTGCCTTGTGCCGGACACGCGTATCGCGGGCACCACCCACATGGATGACATTGACGAGCTGGCCCCAAAGCTCTCCGAGGGCGAGCGGCTCTCGCTGGTTCGCGAGAAGGACAACAGGTACGACGAGTGGTGCATTAGGGTGAACACGTCGGCCGGCAGGCGCCTGGGCTTTGTCCCCGCGGACGTCAATGAGATTCCCGCCCGCCTCATGGACGGCGGGAAGGCGCTCTACGCGGAGGTAAACAAAGTCGAGAAGATCGGCGGCTGGTGGAAGATTGGGATGGGAGTGTGGCTCGATGACTGAGTGGCATGGTGACGATGACGGCACCCTCAACGCTCCGGTGTTTGGCTGGATGTGGCCCGAGAAGGTACCTGGTGGCGGGCCCAACATGGAATCCGGCCTTCCGCTGGTATGGATCACGCAGCAGGTGGTGGAGCCGCAGGATGGCAGGACCGGCCGTCGGTGCGTCTTTTGCTACGACCCAGAGGACGATCCGGCCGGAGAATTGGCTCTGGACGCGGGTGCGGACTACTACAACGAGGCAATGTCCTGCGATTGGAGGACCGAGCGCCGGCGTCGAGTGGAGTGCTTCCAGGCGGCGGAGGTTCTCTACCTGCATGCGTCGCGGCTGGGCAACGCCATGGCAGACGACGACCTTACCTACGTGTACAGCTACGACCGCTGCGAGGGGAACTACTGGGACTCCGTTGCGGCGGGTGCCAAGTCCCCAAGGCCGGAAGAGCGGCAGAGCATTGCCGAGCGTGCGTTTGCGCATTGCCGCGTTGCGGCAGAGTCGGGCATCGCCGAGTCCTGCTACAAGCTGGGGGACTTCCTGCGTGACGGTCGCGGGTGCGAGAAGGATGCAGACAAGGCGTATCAGTGGTATCGCCGGGCCTACGACCTGGGTAAGAGCGACTCTCCCGTGTACTGGGGAAGCGCGGCCCTGCGGCTGGGGAAGGCGCACGAGGAAGGGGAGGGCTGCACCCAGAGCTTCCAGGAGGCAAAGAGCTGGTACTCCCGCGCCGTGGCCGGGCTTTCTGCTGCCGTGCGTGAAGGGGAGTCGTGGTATCGCGGCGCACTCAAGAGCGCCGAGGCGGGCCTTGCGCGAGCAGAGCAGGAGGTTTCGGGGAAGTACTAGGCCTCCGTCCCACCAAGGGACCACGCGGCGATGCGCGCGATAAGGTCGACGTCGGCCTGGCCGTAGGGGATGCGGATGCTGCCCTTGCTGTAGGCATACGCGCCGTCCAGCTCGCCTGCAAAGTGCGCGACCGCCTCGGCACCGGGGTAGAGCCCAATGTGGTGCCTGTTGGCAGCAAAGTGGATGAGGTTGCGCCCCTGCCAGTAGGTGGGCATGCCCCAGGAGATCCTCTCCTCCGCGCCAGGAAGGGCGGCTCGGAGAACGCCTCTCACCTGGAGGAGCTCCTGCCGCACTCCCTCGGGCTGCCGGGCAATGTACTCATCGACGGTAAGGGGCTTCTCGCCGCAATAGTGAGACTGGTTTTCGCGGGCGAACTCGCGCCCGCACTTTGGGCACTTCCACATGTGGTCTCCTTGGTGGCGGGGGTTCTTGCGATGATAATGGGGGCGCCAGAAGACGGGACGCCAGAAAAAGGGGACGACGAACGAAAAAGCCGGGGGACTACCCCCGGCGCTTGGAGGTAGCGGTAACGCCGCCACCAACGACTGTGTACCACAGAAGACTTTGCAAAACTAGGTATTCTCAAGAGCGCCGAGACGATAATTGTCTGAGTAGGTTAGAGCTTGCGAGGGGGTGCCATCGAGAAGCCCGTGCGTCTAGTAGTGACCGTGTCGTCCCTGAGATTAACTGCCGTGGGTATTAGCAGCTCAACATGGGCATGTTGGAGCCCCTTATTCTTGACAGTCAGAAGAGCCATACCACAACGGGAATAGTGCCTGGTGACCTGCCTGCTAGGGTCTGCTCCTACTGCTCTTCCCTCGGGGGAAGAGCTTGCTCGAGAACCAGCACCCTAGGACAGGCATGCGTCGGTGGTCGCCTTGCCGAGAAGAGCGTCGAGCCACTCGCCTGGGATGCCGCCCATGCCGAATGCGATGCCGGTGAGCCCCTCCGCCACCGCGGCGGTGGTGCCGCCGATGTCGAAGAGGCCGCTCACGGTGTACGCGCCCTCGCGGTACCAGCGGACGAAGCGCTCCCGCATGTCGCGCACGTCGACGCGGCCCGTGGCGCGGATGCTGTCGCAGGTCGCGAGCGCCATGGAGGTGTCGTCGCTCCAGGTGCCGGCGGGCTGGCTGTGCGAGCCGTGCCCCGCCATGCCCGTGCACTCGAACGTGCCGCGGGCGCGGAACTCGCATGGCACGCCGAGGGCGTCGCCCACGGCCTGTCCGTAGACGCAGCCGCGAAGGGTGGGGGAGGGATGCTGCGAGGCGGGCATGGGACTCATTTCGGGGGCGTCGAACGTCACAGTGACGATGAGCGTGCGACAATCGCCGCCGGTGCGTTGATGCCATTTTATGGTCCAACGATATGAGAGGATCCAGGCGATGAAAGCGTACATCCAGAGCGGGAACGGGATGCCACGGGGTATGAGCCAGTACACCGCTTGGCTTGGGTTCAAGAACATGGGGGTAGAGACGAGCTGCCTAGCCGGTCTCCACTGGACGGACATGGGCGGGGAGACCTTCCCCGTTTGTCGCGGAGGTTGAGCCGCCAAATATTGAGCGAACTACCAAACAAGTGGTTAGGCAGAACGACCTAGTTGTCTGCAATGCCGACCAGGTCTGTGACTGTGTGACCAAGTGGGGGACCAAGTTGAGTGACCAGATGATTAAGCTTAGCGATCAAGTCATCGAGTCAGCTGAAGAAAAGAATGTCGGCAATGATGTCGGGAATGGCGGTAATGGTTGTCGGTAATGTCGGTAATGTCGGTAATGCCGTTGGGGCCAAGACGTTGTCAGCAACCGAGAGGTGTCTTCGATGCAACGCAAACAACTCCAATCTCGACAGCAATAGAGATGCCGACTGCGATTGGTGCGAATGAGATCCAAGCGGAGAGGGCTAGAATGCCTCTGAGAGATGCCAACCCCATAGAGTGCGTAGGCGGCACGTGCAGGGGCGAGAAGAACCCAGCCTCGCGGACCCCGTCGCGTGGAATCGTTGGCGGGTTTCCGCGACAACGGAAAAAGCTTTCGTGGAGACCCCGGGAACTCCTTCTTAGGATTGAAGAGGAGAAGGAGGGAACGTGGACGCCAAGCTCATCAAGCTCATCGAAATTATTCGGAACGAGAGACAGATTGCCCCAGCGGAGCTCGCAGAACGACTGGGCGTGAGCGTCCGCACGGTCCGCACCTACGTGAACCGCATCAACGCCCTTCTCGCCGAGTCTGACAACGCAGCTGGGGACCGGCGCTCGGCGGGCCGCATCGAGATGAAGAGTTCGTCGACGTATCGCTTTGAGGGCGTGGACCCCTCCCTTTTGGACGAGCTGCTCGGCACGGGGGAGGAGCATCAGAGTGCGGACGGTACCCGGCTTCCCGAGACCACGGAGGGTCGCGTCGCCTACCTAATGAACGATCTACTCTACCGGGCGGACTGGATTACGATTGACGACCTCGCCCAGATACTCTTTGTCTCGCGTGCTACGGTGAGCGAGGACCTGAAGGAGGTCGAGCAACGTCTCGGGCGCTTTGACCTCTCGATCGAGCGTCGGCCGCGTTACGGGATTCGCGTTGTCGGTCCCGAGATCAAGCGCCGCCTCTGCCTCGCTGCCCTTGCGGCGAGTGGGAGCGTCCCGGCCGCGGCGTGCGCGACCCGCTCCGTTCAGGACGTGATCAACGCGATCGACGCCTACGTGGGCGAGGTCACGGAGCGCGGCGACTTCCAGATCAACGCGCTCGCGCGCCAGAACCTCCTCGTGCACATCGCGGTCTCAGTGATGCGCATCAGGGAGAGCTGCTACGTCCCCATGGAGGACGAGCAACTGGGGCGCATTCGCGCGACGCGCGAGTTCCCTGTGGCGCAGGAAATAGCGCGCCGGGTCGAGCGACACTTTGGCGTAGAGCTGCCCGAGTCGGAGGTCGCCTACATCGCCATCCATCTCGCTGGGAGGCAGAGCCTCTACTTCCCGGCCGACGCCCCCGAGAACGAGCTCGTAATATCCGATGAGGTGTGGGGCGTCGTGGAGCTCATGGTCGAGCGCGTGTGGGACGCCTTCCGCTTCGACTTCCGCGACGACCTCGAGCTGCGCATGAACCTCGCCTGTCACGTGACACCGCTCGCCGTCCGGCTGCGCTATCACATGCGCATGGAGAACCCTCTTCTCTCGGACATCAAGCATCGCTACCCGCTTGCGTGGACCATGGCTGTCGAGGCCTCGGCTGTGCTCAGTCGGACCTACGAGGCGCGGCTGAGCGACGACGAGGTCGGATATATCGCACTCGCCTTCGAGCTTGCACTCGAGCGGCAGAAGGGCGAGGCCAACCGCAGGAGCATCCTCATCGTGTGCGCGTCTGGCGCGGGCGCTGCGCGCTTGCTCGAGCAGCGATACCGGCGAGAGTTCGGGGCGTACCTCGACCGGGTTCAGACGTGCGATGTGGGGAGCGTCGACCGGGTGGACTTCTCTCGCGTGGACTACGTCTTCACGACCGTGCCGCTCAAGCGCAGGCTTCCCGTGCCCGTCTGCGAGGTGAGCCTCTTCCTTGACGGGGGAGACATCCATCGCGTCCGTGAGGCACTTGAGGTGTCGGCGTACCCCCAGGGCGTGGGGGCCTACTTCGACAGGGGACTGTTCTTTCCTCACTTCGAGGCCGCCAACAAGCGCGAGGCGCTCGGCAGGCTCTGCGAGCTCGTCGCCGAGCGGCATCCCCTGCCCGAAGGCTTCTCTCAACTCGTCTGGGACAGGGAGGAGGCCTCGCCGACCTCCTTTGGGAACCGCGTGAGCATGCCGCACCCCCTCGAGCCGTGCACTCCCGACACCTTCGTTGCCGTCGCCCTGCTCGACGAGCCCGTCCGCTGGGCGCCTGATGTAGACGTGCGGGCAATCTTTCTTGTGAGCGTGTCAACGAGCACCAAGAAGAACCTCCAGGGCTTCTATGACCGCATGTCGCGGCTACTCATGAGTCCGGAGGACATCGAGACGCTGATCAGCCGGCAGGACTTCGACACCCTGCTGGAGCTTTTGAACCGATAGTGCGCACGAGACCGGAACGAGAGAGGAGGAAACGATGGAAGAAGCGAAGTACGAGAACGCTATGCAGATCATCCTGCACGCCGGCGACGCGAAGTCCTCGGCGCTCATGGCCGTCGACGCTGCCGCGGAGGGCGACTTTGCCGCGGCTGAGGACCATCTCAGGGAGTCCCAGGAGGAAATGCACGCCGCCCACGAGACGCAGCTCTCGCTCATCCAGGGGGAGGCAAGCGGCCAGCACGTCGAGGTGAATGTCATTCTCGTTCACGCGCAGGACCACCTGACTATGGCAATCATGGCGAGTGATCTCGCTGAGCGGATGGTCGAGATGTACCGCCGCATGGCGAAGCTTGAGGCTGGGGCATAGCCTGCCGGACCACAGTCAACAGTCACGCGGGGCCGCAGCGCCCCGCCGAAAGGAGAGACCATGAACATCATGCTGGCTTGTGCTGCCGGAATGTCCACCTCGCTCGTGGTGAGCAAGATGCGCGAGGCGGCCAAGGAGCAGGGCAAGGACTACAAGATTTGGGCCGTCGAGCAGGGTCAGGTTGCCTCCGAGATTGGCAACTTTGACGTGCTCCTCCTGGGTCCGCAGATTCGTCACATGGAGCGCAAACTGGTCCAGACGGTCAATGGTGCTGCGCCCGTGGCGGTCATCAACCCCATGGCCTATGGCCGTTGCGATGGCGCTGCGGTGCTCAAGCAGGCCGAGGAGCTCGTCGCCGGCAAGTAAGTAGCGCGTGGCGTCGAGCCACCCCGTACGGACAACCGAAAGCTCTTTCAGACGCTCTAATAGGAGTGACACCCCATGCTTGAAAAGTTTACCAACTTCATGGAACGCATTCTGACGCCCGTGGCCGACTTCATGAACGCCAACAAGTATGTTGTGGCCATCCAGAAGGCCTTTACCACCTACACCCCCATTGTCATCACGGGCTCGTTCGCCTTCATGCTAAACCTCATGCTCTGCTCCACTTCGAGCGGCCTGGCCCAGTTCAGCGGCTTCGAGTGGCTGACCAGCTACTCCAATGTTTTCAGCACCGTCAACTACGCCTGCATCTCCTGCATGGCACTGTGGATCGCCTTCCTGGTTGCCTACTCAATCGGCGAGCAGGATGGTAGGAAGCCGCTCATCTGCGGCCTGATCTCCGTCTGCTGCTTCATCACCGTGCTGGACCCCGACAACATCGCAGGCAGCCTCAACGCCTCCGCGCTGTTCCTGGCGTTTTTCGTGGGCATCGTCTCCATGGCTATCTTCAACGGTCTCATGGGGTTCGAGCGCATCAAGATCAAACTGCCTGAGTCCGTCCCCGAGATGATCTCCACCAGCTTCAACGCGCTTATCCCCGCGTTCATCACGATTATGCTCTTCGGCGTGTTTGCCGGCGTTCTGTACGCCTTCACCGGGACCTTCATCAACTCCATCATCTACAACGTCATCCAGATTCCCTTCAATCAGGTCATCGGCTCACAGATCGGCGTTAGCATCATCACGGTCCTCTCGCAGCTGCTGTGGTGGATGGGCATTCACGGCCACATGGCCATGAACGCCGTCGCCAAGCCCGTCCGGACTGCCGCGCTTGCGGCCAACATCGCCGCCGTCGCGGCGGGTGCCATGCCTCCCGAGTTCTACACGCTGGCCTTCGTCCATCTGTTCATGAACTTGGGTGGCTCCGGCATCGTTATCTCGCTCGCCCTGGCCATCCTCGCGTTCTCCAAGCGTGCCGACTACCGAGAGGTCACCAAGCTCTCCTTCGTGCCCCTGATCTTTGGTATCTCCGAGCCCATGGTCTTCGGCCTTCCCATCATGCTAAATCCCACGTTCTTCTTCCCCTTCGTGATCGCCCCGCTCGTGACGTGCAATATCGGTTACTACGCAATCACCTCGGGATTCCTTACCTCCTCCTACGTTGAGTCCATTGCCGGCGCCCCCATGTTCCTCCAGCAGTTCCTCGCCTTCAGCGGACAGTGGCAGGCCCTGCTCATGGCCGTGATCGTCATCGCCGTGGCGTTTGTGATCTACGTGCCGTTCGTGTTCGTCTCCAACAAGCAGTACGAGCGCGAGCAGGCCAAGGCTGCCAAGCTCGAGGCCTAGGACAGCCCTCCACCGCCGGCGGGTCGCGCCGTTGCGACGCCGTGGCCCGCCGTTGTCCTCTATCCCCCTGGGGGCGCGGTCGCGTGCAGCCGTGCCCCTCCCTTTACCGAGGAGGTTTTCCATGCAAACGACCACAGCCGCGGACGTTGCCCTCGAGTCCGGAGGGTCTGCAATCATCGCCTCGCGAGCCGTTCCCGTCAAGAGCGCACAAGGGATGCCGAGCGGCTTTCTCTGGGGAGGAGCTGTCGCTGCCAACCAGGTCGAGGGCGCCTATCTCGAGGACGGCAAAGGCGTCTCCATCGCCGACGTCCAGACCGCCGGGGCCCATGGCGTCCCGCGCGAGATTCACGAGGCCGTACGCGAGGGTGTCTACTATCCCAACCACCAAGGCATCGACGCCTATCATCGCTATAGGGAGGACATTGCGCTCTTTGCAGAGATGGGCTTCACGTGTCTGCGGACCTCGATTAGCTGGGCGCGCGTTTATCCCAACGGGGACGACCCCGAGCCCAACGAGGCCGGGCTCGCCTTCTACGACCGCGTCTTCGACGATATGGTCGCCCATGGCATCGAGCCTGTCGTCACAATCTCGCATTACGAGATGCCCCTCCGCTTGGTGAGCGAGTACGGCTCGTGGCGCAACCCCGCGCTCATAGACTTCTACCTTCGCTTTTGCGAGACCATCTTCACCCGCTACCGCGAAAAGGTCCGCATATGGATGACGTTCAACGAGATTAACGAGACCATGAACAAGCGCACGCCCTTCAACCAGGCGGGCCTCGTCTTCTCAGAGGGGGAGGATGTGAACGAGGTCAAGGTCCGGGCGAGCCATCACATGTTCCTCGCCGCCGCGCGTGCCGTTGCGCTCGGCCATAAGATCAACCCGGCCTTCAGAATCGGCTGCATGGTCCAGTACCCGACCACCTACGCCAAGACCTGCCGTCCGGAGGATGTGCTCGCCCGGCGACTCAACATGCTCCCCAACTACTATTACACCGATGTCATGGTGAGAGGGCACTACACCAACCTGTGCCACGCCCAGCTTCGGCGCCTGGGCGTCGAGCTCGAGGTGAGCGAGGAGGACGCTGCGATTCTGGCGGCGGGGACGTCCGACTTCATCGCGTTCAGCTACTACTTCTCGTCTGTCGCCTCGAGCGAGACCGGCGACGACCTGCTCGTGGAGCGCGGCAACCCCTACCTCGATCGCACCGACTGGGGCTGGCCCATCGACGAGATCGGCCTGCGCGTTGCCCTCAACGAGCTCTATGACCGCTACCAGGTGCCCCTTTTCGTGGTCGAGAACGGTCTGGGTGCGCTCGACGAGCCCGACGAGAGCGGCTTCGTCGCTGACGATTACCGCATCGACTTCCTGCGGCGGCACATCATCCAGATGGAGCGCGCCGTGAACGAGGACTACATCGATTTGATGGGCTACACCACGTGGGGACCCATCGACCTCGTGTCGGTGGGGACCGGCGAGATGAGAAAGCGCTACGGCTTCATTTACGTCGACCGCGACGATGCCGGCAACGGAACGCTAGCGCGCAGCAAGAAGAAGAGTTTCGACTGGTACCGTCGCGTCATCGCCTCGAACGGGCGGGAGCTTTAGGCCACAGGTTCTTCTGGCTGGGAGCCCTTCTTGAGACGTGCGTTAGAGAACCGGTCCCGTGGCTGGACCGCCGTTAGGAGACACGTGTCGTGGCGCTCCTTTGGGCAATATCGCATAGAGATTCGGGGGCATGGCAGCGAGAAATCCGCCATGCCCCGATTCCTTAGCAGCATCCCGTCACGCCCCGCGATTACAAACGATCCCGGGCGCCGCGCCAGGGGGGAGAGGGAAGGATCCGCCTCCGCCGCCCGCGCTCATGTTCGACCACTCGTGAAACCATCCGCCGCGCTCGTGAGGAGTTCAGCCAGCATCTGCCCGTCGCTCACAGAATTGCTGCCACAGGGTTGCTCGCCAAGGCAAAGGAGGAGAGCGACGAGACGTCCGTGCATGTGACGGACAAGGGCATCATCCTGCTCACGAACGGCGACATCCTGCAGCTCGCGCCGGGCTCGAGCGGGGTCCCGTTTGGCCACGCCTACTTCAATCTGTCCTATTCCGGCTACGGCGCCGCGGCGGCTCAGGACACGACGATGGTCACCCCCGAGGCGGCGCTGTCGTCCCACTTCGAGGTGAACGGTGCCTCGACCGAGGTCATGAGCGTCGCCAAGCTTACCTTGCCGGACGACGCCGAGGGCGCCCACGCGCTCGACTACAGCTACTCGTCGGCGACCTCCGGTGAGCAGATGCTCGAGTCGAAACGCATCTTTGCTTACAACCCGAGCATCTTCGCTCGGGTGAAAGACTAATTGTTGAAGCCAAGAAATAATTCACCAGATGTGACGGCGGTTCGTGCCCATCCGCACCAATGTACCCTCGCCAGTTCTGTCATCGTTGCGCGCCGGATTCCAGTCGTGGCCGTTTCAGTGCGGAGGGTGGTAGGGCTTGACGTGGTAGCTAGGGTACGTGCCTGCCAGCGCCCCATGCTCGCGACGATCCACCAGTGACGGCCCCGTGGCGCGGATGACCGCACACTATCCGAATTCCGCCAGACACGCCGTGCGACTCGCGAGTCCTACTGACGGCGCGGGGCCCTAAAGAACCTGCGACGTCCCAGCCGCGCCGCTGCCGCCCGCTGCATCCCCGTACCAGCGCGTGCGGTACTCCTTGCGGGTCACATGAGCCCTGCCGCAACCTCCGCCATGTCCTGCTGCTTCTCCGAGGCCCTGTCTTGGATGATTGAGTCGTCAAATATGGCGCTCACGTCGCCCTCCTCGGGCAGGCTCTTTCCTATGCTCCTCTCGTAGGCCATGGTCGCCCTGGAGACACCCACCAGAGCACCCTGCAGGTTGTTCTCGTTCTTCCTGATGTTGCGGATCAGTGCGCTGTTGTCGGAGCTCACCTCGGTCGCCGTCTTCACGTAGCCGACGTTGTCCAGGTCGAAGTAGTTCGTCCCTAGGCCGACGAGATCACCCAAGACTTGCAGCGCCAGGCGGAACGCCTTGCCCTGCGCCCCGGTGCGCAGTGCGGGGGCGAACTCCTGGATCGTGTCCTCGGTTGACATGACCTTCCTGAACACCGTGCAGTCGCCCTTGCCGAACGGGATGGGCACCCGCCTCCCGGCGTCCGCGAACACGCTCTGGCCATAGGGCGAGAAGTCCACCCTCGTGTTCGGCACCGCCGGCCGCACGATGCCGAACGTCGGCCCCACGGAGCCCGTGCCGACCTCCTCCGCGACGCCCGGCACGCCCACGACCCGCCACCGCGGCGGTGGTGTCCGTATCGTCCCCCAGGTTCACCGCCGCGAGCACGCACTCCGCGTAGCTCGAGGTGTTGGCGAGGCACCACAGGGCGGCGCGCTCGGTGTCCAGCACAAAGCCACCGGAGCGGATCTGGCTCGCGGGCACGCCCACGAGGCTGCCTGCGACGTCGCGCGGCCCCTCGCCGGCGATGAGCCTGCGGGCCACGTGCACCATGCGGACGCACGCCTCGCGGGAGATGGCGTGCGCGTGCGTGATGGCGGAGACGGCGCGAACCTCGTCGTCGGTCGCGTCCGTGAACGCGAGCGGGAGGATGCGCATGAGGGACCCGTTGCCGTTGTCGCGCTCGCCCGCGCGACCGCGCCCGGAGGAGAGCGCGTCGGCGGTGGTGCCGCCGATGTCGAAGAGGCCGCTCACGGTGTACGCGCCCTCGCGGTACCAGCGGACAAAGCGGCCCCGCATGTCGCGCACGTCGATGCGGCCCGTGGCGCGGATGCTGTCGCAAGTCGCGAGTGCCATGGAGGTGTCGTCGCTCCAGGTGCCGGCGTGCTGGTTGTGCGAGCCGTGCCCCACCATGCCCGTGCACTCGAACGTGCCGCGGGCGCGGAACTCGTACGGCACGCCGAGCGCGTCGCCCACGGCCTGGCCGTAGACGCAGTCGCGAAGGGTGGGGGAGGGATGCTGCGAGACGGGCATGGGGACTCCTTTCGGGGGAACTGGATTGGGCTGTGACGTGGTTATCCGATAAGTCCGTTCGAGTCCATGAAGTCGACGAACGAATCGATGATGTCGTTGGTGCGGTCTACTATGTCGGCCTCGGTGAAGTCCGTTTTCGACCTCACAATTCCAAGAAGCTCCACGTTCTTGGTGCCCTCTCTGGTCCTCCCGTTCCCGTCAACGAAGCCCTCGTAGTACTTCCTCTTGTCGGAGAGACGATAGTCGGCGGCGCGAATGTTCACGCGCTTCTCCAGAAGCGCCTTGTTGCCGAGAGCCTCAAGGTTAGAACGGTCTTGCAGGGGCTCGACATCTGCGCGCTTGCGGGCGTAGATGTGCTCCACCTCGAGGACCGTGTCGTTGTCCCACAGCTCCTGCGCTGGGTTGTGGTACGCCCACCAGGCGAGCATCGAGCGAGTGATCGCGCGCTGGTTGGTGAACTGGAAGGCGCGGATGCGGGCAATCACGTCCTCTCTGCCAAACCGGTAGGTCGAGAAGCTCACGTCCGCGCCGTTCACGATGTTGACCATCTCGGGGAACATGGGGGTGCGAAGGGAGTTCACGCCCGGACGCTCGATGGCGTAGTACCAGACGAAGGCGATGGTGAGGTCGAGCAGCCGCACGAGGCCCTCGTCGTCCAGGTTGTCGCTGTCGTCGCGGCGCGCGAGGAACCAGACGCTCAGCAGGTAGTACCACATGCCGTTGGGTGCAAAACGCAGGGTTGCGAAGCGCCTGTTGGCCGCGTCGGAGAAGCCGTCCCCGGCCTCGACGTGCTGCCAGAAGCGGAGGAGCGACTCGAGGTCGTCCAAGGTCCCGTCCTCGCGCAGGATGGAGTACTTGTCCCTGGCGTAGAACCCGCGCAGGGACTCGGTGGTCGTGTCCGTCGTGCCCATGAGCGCCCTGCGGTAGTACATGTAGCGCGTGAAGAGCTCGTCCATGGGGGTGCCGCGAAGCGGGTGGAGAAGGTCGCTGGCTCCCTCCTCCATAGTCTTCCAGCGCGTGACAAAATCATCCTTCTTGCCCTCGCTGGAGAAGTGCTTGTAGAGCTGGCTCTTGAAGATATCGGCGTCGGAGAGCGGGAGCCCGCGGTCGTTCAGCGTCGAGAATATGCGCAGTGCCGTGTCCTGCGACCCAGCCTCGATGGGGAGCAGTATCACGTGGCGCATGATGCGGGAGGCAAAGGGGGCCGAGTAGCCGTCGTAGTTCTCAGCGAGCTCCGCAATCTTGCCCTGGAAGTACCGGAAGTTCTTCGCGTAGCTGCTCTTCCATGCGGGATTGGCCTTGCCGTCCCGTAGAATCTGAAGGAACTCGCCCTTGTCGTTGTCGGAGGCGACCTCGGACTTGATTTTGAGGCCCTCCTCGGTCATGTCGAGGTTGCCATAGTCGTCGGACTTCCAGATGCACGCGGCGATGTCGTCGTGTAGGCCGACGGAGTTCCTGTCCCTCATCTTCGCAAAGCGGTCGTAGAGTGCCCTGAGCAGGAGCATGATGGTGGTGAGCCTCTGCTGGCCGTCGATGATTTCCTGCTGTCCCTCGTCGTTCTTGAACGTGACTATTGGCCCAAGGAAGTAGTCGTTACGCTTGTCGAACCTGTCACTTGCGTTGTTGGGGAACGCGAAGGCGAAGAGGTCGTCCCACAGGGTGGAGCACTCGTCTTCTCCCCAGGCGTATGGCCGCTGGTAGTCCGGGATGAGAAAGTCGGCGTCCTCGTCCTGGAGGAGCGTCCTGATGTTCTTCTGGTCGACCGTCAGCTGAGACATGGGTCCCCTCAATCTGCAGGAAGTGGCAGTTCGTTGCTATTCAAATATCCAACTATCGGGCTTCGTGCCGGGTGCGTCTAGTCCTGGTCTGCAAACGTGGGGTGCGGGGAGCCGGTTACGAGAGCTGGCCGGAGAACAGCCCCGTTCTTCGCTCTTGGATGCTGCGGAGTATTGGAAAGAAGGTTGCTCTCAGATCACGCATGGCCAAACGTCAGCCATTGACCGGGAAATGAAGGACCCGCTGAAACCGTTTGTTATGATGTATGCGTTTGTATTGCACATCGAACTAACGGAGGCGCCCCGTGAAGTACTCCGAGCTTGTCGAAGGCGAGACCACCAAGACCGAGAGACAGGAGTTCCTCACTGGCGGGGAGATGACGGCAATAACCATCCGCATCCCCAAGAACCTCAAAGATGCCGCTGCCGAGCGCGCCGCGCTCAAGGGCATCAGCTTTAGCGCCTACGCTCGCATGTGCATGATCGACAACCTGGCGAACGAGGAATAGGGGACCGAGAGTTGGCAGGCAGACTATCTCTTTCATATACGGCCGCGGGCATTCGGCGCACCGAGACTGTCACCCTGGCAAAGGCATATGCCGAGCTGCAGGACTGGGATGCCGTCCGAAAGACTTCGGTCGACGACGACCTGCTCATGATCAGGCAGGAATCCTCCCGCAAGCGCGTGACGGCAGAGCTCCTCAAGCGGCTCTGTAACCTGACCCCCGCCGAGTTGACCGCCCTGGCCCAGCCCCAGAGTGCCGGCTTCGCGAGCGCCCTCTGCTGGCTGGCCATCTGCCGCACCTACGAGTTTGTACGGGGCTTCACAATCAACGTCGTAGGCGAGCGCTGGAACGAGGGAGTGCGCACGCTCCCGCCTGGCGCCTACGAGACATACGTTGCCGAGGAGTCCACGATGCATCCAGAGCTGGATGGCCTGAGCGATCAGACCAAGGCACGCTTGCGCTCACAGCTCTTTACGATGATGCGTGAGATGGGCTTCCTCGACAAGCAGCAGGAGATGCATCCCTACCTTATGCCGGAGGGCGTCTCGTCAATCATCGACGAGGAGGACTTCGTCCTCTTTCCCACCCTCGTCAGATAGGAGAGGCCCTTGTTTGAGTTCAAGCACGTAAATGAGGCAGAGCCATTCCTTGTGAGCAAGCTCTCGAGCGACCGTTTCCTCAAGAGTGCCGGCGCATTCTCCAACTCATCGATGTTTGTCGCTCCATATCCGCCCGAACAGCAGGAGGATGCGGCTAAGATGGTCGATGCCCTCGCGCTTGACCTTCTTTCGCGCGGGATCACCGCCTCTGTCGTGGACCTCTTTAACATGTTCACTTCGGTACTCGACGACCAAGGCCTTTGGGAGCCCTACTGCCAGATCGAGGGTACGGTGCCGACAAAGGATTTCATCACCGCGCTAAAAGACGCGGCGGACCTCGAGACGCAGATCTGCCCACGCGTAGTCGCCCAGGTAAAAGAAGAACACGCCCAACTACTTATCGTTACGGGTATGGGTGCCTGCTACCCGGTCATACGGACGCATCGTCTGGTGGAGGTCCTCGACCCCAAGGTCCCCGTCCTGGTGATGTTCCCGGGCAGGCAGACGCACAAGTCCAACGGGTCCACCTCGCTTGACATCCTGGCCACTCCCGCTGGCGAGGGCGGTCAGCAGTACCGCGCCCGCAACATTTTCGAGCTGTAAGGAGCTTTCCCATGTTGTACAAGGACATCTTCAGGCTGGACATCGCGCGTCACATGGATCCGGTCATCAAGTCCATGGATGACGAGCACCTGCAGTCCGAGCTAGAGGAGTACGTCATCACGCCGGAGGTGAGGCGCTCCTTACAGCGCTTCTGCGACGAGTACAACGACCCCGCATCCTCATGCAACGGCGCCTGGATTTCCGGCTTCTATGGCTCGGGCAAGTCCCACTTGCTCAAGATCCTCTCGCACCTTATTGAGAACAAGGTCGTGGGCGGAAAGCCCGCACTCGACTACATAAAGCCCAAAATCGAGGACGACAAGTTCCTGCTCAGCGCGCTGGAGAGCGCCTGCGAGCAGACACCTTCCGAGTCCATACTGTTCAACGTGGGTGGCAAGTCCGATGCCCAGAGACGCGACACGGGCGAGAGCCTACTGGCGGCGTTCATCAAGGTACTCAACGAGCACTGCGGCTACTATGCAAAGGAACAGGCGCACGTTGCGCTGCTCGAGCGTGATCTTGATCGCTCTGGTCTCCTTGACAACTTTAAGGCCCAGGTCAAGGAGGAGACTCACGTCCCCTGGGAGACGGTCGTGAGCAATCCGCTCATCTTCTCGCACAAGGTGAGCGTCGTGTATGACCGCGTGACCGGCCAGCCCGAGGGCACCACGACCAATGTCTTCGAGTACTACCAGAAGAACTACCACCCCACGCCCGAGGACTTTGCCACATGGTGCAAGGAATACATCGACAAGAGGAGTGTTGAGCATCCGGGCTTCCGCCTCAACTTCTTTGCTGACGAGATGGGTCAATACATCGCCGACAGCGTCCCGCTGCTGCAGATGCTGCAGGACATTGCCGAGAACCTCAACACCAAGTGCGGGCGCAGGGCGTGGATCACGGTTGTCTCTCAGGAGGAGATGACCGCAATCACGGGAAAGCTTGACGAGCACACCTCCGGCCAGTTCTCCAAGATCCAAGCCCGCTTCCAGGTGCTCATTAAGATTCCGGCAAACGATGCAAACACGGTAGTGAAGGAGCGCCTGCTCGATAAGAAGCCAGAGGCGCTGCCGGCGCTCGACAAGCTCTACGACAAGTACAAGGGCGACTTCAAGGTGCTGCTCGACTTTCCGGATGGCGCCAAGCACTACAACGTCTACGCAGACGAAGAGGACTTCGAGGCAACCTACCCACTCGTTCCCTACCAGTTCACGATGTTCCACGACGCCCTTGTTGGCCTTTCCAATCACGAGGCATTCACCGGCGAGTATGTCTCCACGGGTGCACGCAACATGTTGGGCACCACGCATCGCGTCCTTGTATCCCTCAAGGACAAGGGCGATGTGGAGAGGGGCGACCTCGTGCCCTTCGATGACATGTTCGAGGGCCTTCGCGACGAGCTCAAGAGCGAGGTGTTCAGCGCAATCACCACTGCCGAGGAGCACTTCCCCGATCCGCTTGGCGTGCGTGTGCTCAAGGCCTTGCTGCTGGTGAAGTACAACGAGGGCTTCCAGGCAACACCCAAGAACCTGCGCGTGCTCCTCTACGGCGGCTTCTCGCAGAACGCGGCGGAGCTTGAGGAGCACATCACCCGCGTGCTCCGCGAGCTGGACGCCCAGACCTACATCCGCCGCAACGGTGACGCCTACGAGTACATGACCGACGACGAGAAGGACGTCGAGGAGGAGATCAAGCGCGAACCCCTCACGGAGGGGGAGGTCTCGCGCCAGATTGGCAAGCTGCTACGCGAGGAAGTACTCGACCGTACCAAGGTCAAGTACGTCAACCAGGGCTTTTCCACGTCATTCGCCTATGACCTCACGGTCGACGGTGTGGCCATCGGGCAGCAAAAGAGCGAGCTCAAGGTCGACGTGATGACCGACCTAACGCCGGGGGCGGACAAACAATATATGTACGCAGCCCCCAAGCACCTCTCGGTGGCGCTGCCTCGCGAGACAAGCATCGTTACAGAGACACGCCTGTGGATGCAGACCAATGCCTACGTAGGCCGCGAGCTCGAGGCGGGTGGCGGCAGGCGCGCGACGATTCTTGCCGAGAAGAAGGCGGCCAACGAGCAACGCAGGCGCGAGATTATTGCCTCGCTCTCCTCCCAGCTCAACGATGCGCTCTGGGGCTCGAACCTTTCGGACATATCGGATAACGTTACTGGCCAGGGTTCTGATCGACTCGACAGCGCAGTGCTCGAGATGATCAGTCTCTCCTATCCTTACCTGCGCATGCTCACGATTCCCTTTGACAACAAGAGCGTGTACAAATCGGCTATGGACGACAAGCTCATGCCCGGGGAGTCTTTGCCCGAGTATTGCGGTGAAGTGCTGCGCCAGATTAAGCGCATCAGTGCGAGCGCCGCGCGGTGCGTTGTGGGTGGCACGTCACAGAACTCGCTGGAGGCCGTATTTTCGGGGGGCCAGTACGGCTGGCCGGTCGAAGCCGTTCGGCAGGCAGTCGGTCTCCTTGCGTCCAACGACCTCATCGAGTGTCTGCGCGACGACGAGCCCCTCGAGGGGGCAAATCTGGCGAACGTGCTTTTCACCGGCGCCCACCTCGAGGGAATCGAGGTACGTGTTGCCGCCGGTGCCTCTCCCGAGCAGGTCGAAGCGCTTCGGTCGGCATACCGCGCGTTCACGGGCGGCATGGAGCCCCCTCGTTCGGATGCCAAGGGCCTTGCCGAGGAGGTCATGCAGTGCCTGGTTACGAAGGTTGCGGATGCTCGGGAGGCGGACGCAAAGGTTTCCGTGCTGCCCTTTGCCCAGCACTACCGGGAGCAGGTTGCGGAGCTTAATAAGGCGGCATCGCATCGCCGTGACTGGTTCGTGAGCAATACTTGCTCCGAAACCCCTGGCATCAAAGCCATCATCGATGACATCAACGCCATGAGCGCGTTTGCCAACGGCAGGCCGGGAGAGATTTTCGCCGAAGCAAAGTCGTTCCGTATGGGGCAGGCGGCCAATATCTCAGCGGTGCCGGAAGCATCGGAGAAAGACCGTCAGCTGGCAGAGATTCTCTCCAACCCGGATTGCTACAAGACGAGCAGCGCCCCTCAAGCCAACCGTCTGATGAAGCAGATGCGCGAGGCAATCAACAACGCCATCGACGTTGCTAAGGCATCGGCGCTCAAGTCGCTCGATGAGTTTGCCGCCCAGTTCAAGGCGGAACAGAACTACAACGATGCCAGCGAACAAGCGAAGGCCGAATGCGACCAGTTGTTTGATGATTGCCGCAGCAGCATCGAGCGGTCTTCGCAGGTACTCACGCTTCGCGATGCCGTTCCTGCGTTCAAGCGAGAGTGCTCGTCGCGACTCTACTCGCTTGTGGAGCCCGTGCCAAAGCCTGCTCCACTGCAGAACCCAGCGGAGGGACCCGCCGCAGCGGAGCCCACGCAGACCGTGGAGAATCCTCCGGCAAGTCCTGTGTCCCCAAAGGAGCCGCAGGTGAAAACGGTGCAATATGCCGACCTGTCACGACCTGCGAGCTATGGGAGTGCTGCAATCTCGACCCCCGAGGATGTGGAGGAGTTCGTCTCTTCGCTCAGGCAGGAGCTGCTGCGTCACGTGCAGGCAAACGAGAGAATCATCCTCTAGGAGGTTGCTCATGGACTCCAACCGTATAGCCAGGCTCGCCCAGGGTGCCCGTGACGCCCTGCGCAAGGACGTCTCCAACAGCCTGGAGCGCGTGCTCAAGCCCGAAAGTGCCGAGCGCCTTGCCTTCCCGGAGGATGTGGCGCGCCTGGAGCGGCTTGCGGAGGCGGATCCCGACGCCCTCGTGGAACGCGTCGCATACACATGGTTCAACCGTCTTTGCGCCCTGCGCTTCATGGACGTGCGGGGCTACACGCCGGTGGGCTGCGTCACGACGCGCCCCGACGAGAGCCTGCCCGCAATTCTTGCGGACGCGCGCCAGGGCATCCTGCATCCAGAGTTCCCTCTTTCCCAGGCAAACCGGCAGAGGGTGCTTTCGCTGCTGGACGGTGACACGCCTGCGCAAGATCCCCTTGGCGAGGCCTACACGCTGCTCCTGCTCTCCGCGTGCGACGCGTACCGGGACTCCATGGGCTACCTCTTTGGCGGAAGCCTGGAGGAGGGGAGTGCCATGAGGCTGCTTCATCCCACCAACCTTACGGCGGAGGACGGCGTGCTCGCCCACATCGTCGCAGGCATGGACAATGAAGCATGCAAGTCGGTCGAGGTCCTGGGCTGGCTCTACCAGTTCTACATTGCGGAGCGTCGCAAGGAATGGAACGAGAGTAAGGATAAGGCGAAGTCCAAAGACATCGCCCCGGCCACGCAGCTGTTCACTCCCAACTACATCGTGCGTTTCCTCGCGGAGAACTCGCTTGGCCGCCTGTGGATGCTTAACAATCCTGATTCGGGCCTCTCGGAGCAGATGGATTACTACATTGCCCCGCAGAAGGGCGAGGAGGGCCCCTTTATCAATGTGGACGGTCCCGAGGACATCACGGTGTGCGACCCCGCCTGCGGAAGCGGCCACATCCTTGTCTACGCCTTCGACCTGCTCTTCCAGATGTACCAAGAAGAGGGCTACCTGGATGCGGAGATTCCGGCCCTCATCCTGCAGAACAACCTTTACGGCATGGAGATTGACCCGCGAGCTGCCGAGATTGCGAGCTTCGCACTGGAGATGAAGGCGCGCGAGAAGGACTCGGACTTCTTTCACAAGGACGTTGACCCGCACATCACGGTGCTTGAACCCATCACGTTCACGGCACAGGAGATTCAGGGCACGTCGCTTGCCGAGAATCACGCTCTGCTCGACGCCTTCAAACACCTCACTGAGTGCGGAAGCCTCTACGTCCCAAAGCCCGAGGACCTGCAGGATGTAGAGAACACTCTTGAGGTAGTGAGCAAAGGGTCTGATGTCTTCAACAGAGAGACGCCCTCCAAGCTTGGAAAGATGGAGGCGGCCCTTGAAGCGCTGGGAAGACGCTACAGCTGCGTGATTGCGAACCCACCGTACATGGGGAGCGGCAAGTTCGACGTGTGGACAAGCCAGTGGGTTAAGGACAACTACCCCGACGAGAAGAACGACCTATGCACATGCTTCATCAAGCGTGGTATCCAGATGATCAGTGAACGGGGCTATGCGGCAGAGGTAACAATGCAATCATGGATGTTCCTCGGCTCGTTCGAGAAGATGCGTAAAAACCTTATCGAGGACTCCGGCATAGCAGCAATGGCTCATCTGGGAGCGCACGGCTTCGATGCTATTGGCGGCGAGGTTGTGCAGACAACTGCGACGGTGTTCTCGAATGTCAAGACCACTGCGAAGGGCTCCTATGTAAGGCTGGTTGACGGCAAGAGCGCATCGGAGAAGGACACAGCTTTGCTTTCGGCAATCCACAACCCGGACTGCGGCTGGTTCTACCGTGCCGACCAGCAGGACTTCAAGTCCATCCCTGGCTGGCCAATTGCGTATTGGGCGAGCGGAGTGGAATTACAAGCGTTTACACAAAAAACCCTGAGAGATGTTGGCTATGGGTGCAATGGCTTCACTACAGGTAGCAATGATACTTTTTTACGTCTTTGGCATGAGGTGTCATCGTCCGAAATCAATCGTGCAGGGACCACGGGGGAATTGGAGTCAGGTAAGATAAACGGATGGGTGCCCTACAACAAAGGCGGCTCTTATCGCAAATGGTACGGCAATCGAGAGTACGTTATTAACTGGAAGAATAATGGTCAAGCGATTAAAACGTTTGGCCATCTGGTGCCTCGAAGCATGTCTTACCAGATGATGGAGAGCATTTCTTGGCCCAAGATTTCTTCTGGAAAAATAGCCGTACGCAGTTTCCCCTCAGGGACAATGTTTGATGTAGCTGGACTGAGCTATTTTCCTACCTTGAAGGATCATCGATATCAAATCGAAGCCTTTATTAATTCTTCAACAGCTACAAAATTTTTGGAATTCTTGGCACCAACCTTGAATTTTGAAGTAGGTAGCGTTACTTCGCTCCCTGTAAATCATGCTATGTTCAGCAACACTGAAATTGCGACCATCAGTACTATATGCGAATCGTCGTCTAAAGAAGACTATGACTCCTTTGAGACCTCGTGGGACTTCACAACGCATCCGCTCTGCCAACCGGGCGAGCCACTGATAGAGAAACAGTTCGCCCGCTGGTCCTCCGAGTGCCAGGAGCGCTTCGACACGCTCAAGGCAAACGAGGAGGAGCTCAACCGCATCTTCGCCCGCATCTACCACATGGAGGGCGAGGTTCCCATCGAGGTGCCGGATGACAAGGTGTCTGTGCGGCTCGCGGACGAGTTGCGCGACGTGAAGTCGCTTATATCCTACGGCATAGGCTGCATCTTCGGACGCTACTCAACCGACAAGCCGGGGCTCATCCTGGCGGACGCCGGTCAGACGGTGGAAGACTACCGTGCGAAGGTGTCACAAAGCGGCTTTGCCATCGATGAGGATGCCGTGCTCCCGGTGATTGGACTGGAGGACGTGAGCCTTGACGATGACATCGTGCGCCGCTTCCGCAACTGGCTTGCCTACGCGTATGGGTCAGACGCGCTTGACGCCAACGTCTCCTATATCGAGGGCGTGCTGGGCAAGGACCTGCGCACGTACTTTGCCAAGGACTTCTACAAGGACCACTGCAACACCTACTCGGTGCAGGGCTCGGGCAAGCGCCCCATCTACTGGATGTTCAGCTCGCCCAGGGGCAGCTTCCAGGCGCTTGTCTACATGCATCGCATGAACCGCGACACGGTCTCTTGCGTGCTCACCGAGTACGTGCGGCCGTTCCGTCAGCGCCTTATCGCGCAGATTGGCGTGCTGCGGGCTACGGGTGCCGCCCGTGACGCCGCCAAGGCGGACAAGTACCAGGCGATGGTCGACGAGCTGGAGGATTGGGAGCGCGACGTTCTCTACCCGCTCTCCCAGAAGCACGTGCAGATTGACCTCGACGATGGCGTGCGCCACAACTACAAGCTTTTCCGGACCGATGGTGGCGATGCCCTCGCGAAGGTCTCCGGTCTGTCCTAGGGCATGGGTGATAGAGGCATGCTAGACGAGAACATACAGGCAAAGCTCGCCGACGTCTGCTCGAAGGCACGGATAGTCTTCTGGGAGGACGCCTCGGGCGAGTTCGCGCAGGACGTGAGGGAGCTCGACCTTCCTGGCGTGACGGTTGTCGACGTACATGGCTGTGCGCTAGCCACGAAGCGTCGCGTGCTGCGCGATGAGCGCGACGGGCGCTTCCTGCTCTATCGCGCGGGCGGAGCGCCTTGCATCGAGGAGGACTTCCTGCTCGATGTGAAGATGCTTGCCCGGCCCTTCTCGGCAACGCAGTCGGCATCCTGGGCCGAGGATACGGGGCTTCCCATTGAGGCGGCACGGATAGTATCGGCCCACGCAGCGTTCTTTGCTTCGAAGGAGCGCCGCACGGCACTGCGCGAGCTGGTGGAACGGGCCGATTGGATGCGTGGCGGCTACTCCGATGATGGCCTTGTGTTCTCGCTTCTGTCTGTATGCTGCGGATCCAAGGCAATCCATAAGGTCGACGCGGTGCGTGACATGGCCGCCCGTGCGCTGGAGCAGTACGCGAAGGGCGCCGATGACCTTATGCGCCTGCTCGAGCGCTGTGGCCTCACGGATGACTTCTGGAAGGCCCTTTCGACAGGCCTTGGCTATTGCTCTGAAGCGCCTGGTTTGGAGGACTTCGCCTTCGAAGTCATGCTGTCTGCGTGCTCGGACCTCACCGGCGAGGTACCCACGCTCTCGCCCGATGCCACCATCGTCATTTCCGATATGGCCAACGATTCTCGGAAGTCTGACGTCTTCACTGACCTTGTCGACGCGACGTGCGATTACGTGACGTCAAAGTGCAACCTTGAGGCACTTCCCACCGAGGTGCTTGCCGGGCACCGCTACCTGCCCGTCGTCGACAACGTAATCATCAGACGGATTGCGAATGACGTGACGCAGGGGGTGGACTGTTCGAGCCAGATTGCCGAGGTGC
Organism: uncultured Olsenella sp.; assembly: GCA_900548775.1. GTDB lineage: Bacteria > Actinomycetota > Coriobacteriia > Coriobacteriales > Atopobiaceae > Tractidigestivibacter. Next base: position 10,029 of record URLM01000013.1, on the reverse strand, counting down.
GTGCGCGCAGGGCATCGGGGAGGTTCTTCTCCAAGTGGGGGTGCGCGTATGATGCGCTCATAGGTGCCGCTGGTGTGCTCGCACGCGTTCCTCGCTTCGAGTCTGAGGTTGGCTCTGTGGATGACGTCCACACATGCTTCGACCGCTACGTCTCCGATTGGTCCGCGATTGACGAGTCATACCGCACGTTCGGCCTCGTCGCGTCAAAGGCAGTCTTGCTTATGGCGGACGTGTTTGAGCCTCTTGCTCACCAGGTGGAGCTTTCCTACGCACACTACAGCAATCACCTCTCGGCCGCGTGGCAGAGGTTGGTGGTCGAGAGGGGGTCGTGGCCTGTCGACTGGGAGGGCTTTGCGCAGCGTCGCTTCTTCGAGGACAGGGTGCTTACCGAGCTGGCGTCGAAGCGCGTAGCAGTGGTTGTGTCCGATGCGCTGCGGTACGAGGCGGGGGTCGATTGGTCGCGTCGCGTGGCAGATCGCGGAAAGTGCCAGGTGGATTGTACGGCCATGCTCGCATCTCTTCCCACCTACACGCAGCTTGGTATGGCGTCGCTCTTGCCCAACCAGATGCTCTCGATTGACCCCAAGACGCTCAACGCAGCAGTCGATGGTTCCGATGCAACGGGATCCCAGCATCGCGAGCAGATTCTTAGGCGTGAGGTGCCCGATGCCGCCGTGCTTTCGTACGAGGGGCTCTTCGACCAGGAGGGGGCGGGGCGATTGGGAGAGGCTGGGCTCGCCTACGTCTATCACAACGTCATCGACATGACGGGCGACAAGCGCGATTCCGAGGAGCGGACGTTTGCTGCAGTAGACGAGACGTTCGGCCAGCTCGACCGCGCCTGCGCGAGGCTCTTCCAGTTGGGGTTCTCATGCGTGTTCGTGGTGGCTGATCATGGTTTTCTCTACCAGCGCGACTCGAAGTCGTTCGATTTCGCCGAGGTGCCGTTCCTGGGGGTTGCCGTGGGGACCGACAATGCCAAGCAGTCGCGCCGCTTTGTCGTGGCGAACGACCTTCCTGCCTGCGACGCTCTCATCGAACTTGGCGCTCCCGAGCTTGGCCTTTCGGGTGACTACACCTGCGGGTTTCCCAGGGGTACGCGCCGAATGCGGCTCTCGGGCTCTGGCGCACGCTTCGTACATGGCGGGATGACGTTGCAGGAAGCAGTCGTGCCTTGCGTGCGTCTTACGCGTGCCAAGGCGAGGGGCTCTGCCACCCCTGTGGGTGTCGATCTTCTCACGGGTGGTACCAAGGTCATAACGGGCAGCTTTGTGCGGTTCGAGATTTTCCAGACAGAGCCCGTGGGCGATGGCGTGCTGCCCGTGAGCCTGCAGGCGGGGCTCTACGACGCACAGGGGCAGCTGCACTCGGAGACAAAGCCCATCGAGGTTGCGAGCTCCTCTCGCAGTGCGGAGGAGCGCCGCATCCCGGTGACGCTTGCGGTGGCACAGGACGTGGCCAACGGCGCTCGCCTCACCCTTCGCGTTGACCAGCGCTATGGCACAACAAGCAAGTACAAGACCGTTGCGCAAGCCGACTACGTTGTCCGGCGCAACTTTGGCCTGGATTTCTAGGGGGCGGTTGCGTGGCGTTCGACTTTCGAGAGTTACAGGGTTATCGCGAGGGCAACCGCCTCGAGTTCAAGGAGGCGAGGGGGCAGCTGCCCCGGAGCTTTTGGGAGACCTACTCCTCCTTTGCCAATACCGAGGGCGGACTCATCGTCCTTGGCGCCGATGAGGGACCGGACGGATATCCCGTCCCCACGGGCATCACAAATGCGGAGGCAATGCTCAAGGACCTGTGGAACGGGCTCAACAACCCGCAGCGCGCGAGTGCAAACGTCCTGGTGGATAGCGACGTCTCCGTTCAGGACTACGAGGACCATAGGCTCATCCTTGTCCACGTGCCACGTGCGGACCGACGGCTGCGTCCCGTCTTTATCAACAACAACCCCAAGACGGGGACCTTCCGGCGTAACGGCGAGGGCGACTACCACGTGACGGACGACGTGTACCTCTCTTTGGTGCGCGACAGCATGGCGGGCTCCGTTGACACCGCGCTTCTCGACGAGGGCTTCTCCCTCGAGGACCTGAATGAGGGCACGATACGTGCGTATAGGAACATCTTCAAGGAGACGCGACCGGGCCACCCCTGGATCGAGCTGCCGGACGTCTCGTTCCTTGTGAGGATTGGCGCGGCGGGACGCTCCGAGCGGGACCACGAGATCCACCCCACCCGGGCGGGTCTGCTCATGTTTGGCGATGCGTGGCGCATTGTGAGTGAGTTCCCGAACTACTTCCTTGACTGCCGGCAGGAGATAGATGGGAACCGCTGGAACAACCGAGTGGTGTCTAACAGCGGGGACTGGTCGGGCAACGTCTTCGACTTCTGGTTCAAGGCATACCCCATGCTCTCAGAGGGGCTTCCGATTCCCTTCAGGCTTTCGCCTGGCATGCAACGTGTCGATGACACACCACAGCATCGAGCCGTCCGAGAGGTGCTCACGAACGCGCTCGTTCATGCGGACTACTTCGGGCGCACCGGTGTGGTCCTGGTGCGGAAGCCAGACCGCATCATCGCGTCCAACCCGGGCACGCTCAGGATTGCGCTAGACGAGGTGGAGGCGGGCGGCGTGTCCGACCCGCGCAATGGGACGCTCCTCTCTATGTTCAGTCTGCTCAACATTGGGGAGCGGGCAGGCAGCGGCTACGACACGCTGCGCGAGGGAACGTACAGCGCCGGTAAGCCTGACCCCCTGCTCGAGGAGCTCTGGGAGCCGGACCGGGTGCGTCTGACGCTGGAACTTGAGACGAGTGGTCTGGCCGGCTTCCGCCTGCCGGGTATGGGAGGGGAGTCCTCCCCGCTTGTGACAGAGATTGAGCCACCAAGGGTCGGCCAGGGGAACAAGCCTAGCGACCAAGTCAGCGGTCCAGCTAGCGGAACAAATGTCGGGAATGATGTCGGTAATGTCGGTAATGGTGTCGGTAATGGTGTCGGTAATGTCGATGGGACAAAGGCGCTGTCGGTGACCGAGAGAGCTGTTTTCGATGCAATCCAAGCGAATCCAATCGTGACAGCAAAAGAGATAGCGACTGCGATTGGCAAGAGTGAGCGACAAGTGGAGAGAGCTAGAGCGTCTCTGAGAGACGCCGGCCTCATAGAGCGTATCGGCGGCACGCGGGGGTACTGGAAGGTGAAGCGATAGCATGGACGATCTCGACAGGAAGCTCAACGACGCTTTCCCAGGCTTTGTTGTGCGAAAGGATCTTGTGAAGCTCGTGCGTGGCAACGCGGCCGTGCCAAGCTACGTGCTCGAGTACCTGCTGGGCCAGAACTGCGCCACCGACGATGACGCAATGATTGATATCGGCGTGGAACGAGTGCGCGACATTCTCGCCAAGCATTACGTCCAGCGCGCAGAGGCGGGGGCCGTTCGAAGCGACATCAAGCAGACCGGTTACCAGCGCATCATTGACAAGGTCTCAGTCGAGCTCAACACCAAGAGAGACTCCTACGAGGCTACGTTTGAGAACCTCGGCGTCACTCACGTGCTGGTTGACAGCGCGACGGTCAAGAAGAACCGCCGCCTGCTCGTGAGCGGGGTGTGGTGCATAGCCGATCTTTCGTACTCGGCCAACGAAGCCAAGGATGAGTCGCCTTTCCTTCTCACGATGCTCAAGCCCATCCAGATGGCGGGCTTTGATCTCGATGCGCACATCGAGGGGCGAAAGCAGTTCACAACGCAGGAGTGGATCGATGCCCTCATCCGATCCATTGGGCTCGATCCTGCGCAGCTCGGTGAGCGCGCCAAGCTCTTCCAGCTCACGCGCCTCATTCCGTTCTGCGAGCGCAACTACAACCTAGTTGAGCTGGGACCCAAGGGTACGGGCAAGTCGCATGTGTACAGCGAGTTCTCCCCGCACGGGATTCTCATCTCGGGTGGTGAGGTCACGCCGGCCAAGCTCTTTGTGAACAACTCCACGGGCAAGATTGGCCTTGTGGGCTACTGGGACTGTGTGGCCTTCGACGAGTTCGCCGGCAAGAACAAGCGCCCCAAGCCAGACATTGTGGACATCCTGAAGAACTACATGGCCAACAAGAGCTTCTCCCGCGGCATCGAGCAGGTCACGGCCGAGGCGTCGCTCGTGTTTGTGGGCAACACGAGCCACGACGTGAGCTACATGATCAACCAGACTGACCTCTTTGAGGACCTGCCCGTTGTCTACCATGATTCGGCCTTCATCGACCGCATCCACGCCTACATCCCTGGTTGGGAGGTCGACATCATCCGCGGCGACATGTTCAGCTCCGACTATGGCTTCATCGTGGACTACCTGGCCGAGGCGCTGCGCTCGCTGCGCGCGCTCGACTATTCGGGACTCTATCGAGAGCGGTTCGAGCTCTCCGACGACCTCTCCACCCGTGACCGCGACGGCGTGCTCAAGACCTACTCTGGCCTCATGAAGATCATCTTCCCCGGCAAGGATGCCACTGTCGAGGAGGAGGAGCGCATTCTCGAGTTTGCGATGGAGCTGCGCAAACGCGTGAAGGACCAGATTTACCGTATTGACGAGACGTTTGCCCGCACGCACTTCCGCTTTAGGCAGAAGGGCGGCGCATGGCATGAGGTTACGACGCTGGAGGAGGTCAACTTTCCGAGGACGTACCACTCCCGCGACAAGGTGCCGCTGGATGAAGAGGACCGCTCCGCTACTGATTTGACGGCGACGCCGACTCCGGCGTCTGCAGCTCCAAGCGTGGTTGACGAGTCCGTGGCAACCCAGGAGCCTACTCCTGACGCGCCCGAGCCGAAGCTTGCCGAGCAAGCGCAGATTTCATCGGAACCGTTTATTGGGCATAGGGAGTATCGCGAGAACCAGCGCGGTTTGTCCTACGAGAGGCTCTTTGGGCCCTATCTCGATGGCGTGCAGAAGGTAGAGATTATCGACCCCTACATTCGCAAGTTCTACCAGTGTCGCAACCTTATGGAGGTGCTTGAGGTTATCCTCTCGCACTTCGATTATTCCGTTCCGGAGGTCTCGGTCCATCTCACCACGGTAAGGGACGACGAGTTCTTTGGTTCCAAGCAGGACGAATACCTGCAGCAGATTGCCGAGGCCATGAGCCCGCTGGGTCTCTCGTTCACCTATGACTACGACGAGTCCCGGACGATTCACGACCGCAAGATGGTTATCAACGACACGTGGGAGATCTTGCTTGGTCGCGGCCTGGACATCTGGCAGTACTTCGATGCCGGCAACGCGTTTGCAGTCGAGGCAAACGTTCCCGAGGTGCGCAAGGTCAAGGAGTTTGGAATTACCTACCTCAGGAAGTAGTCGAGGCGCCCTGCGATAGGGGTTCTCTGCGAGCATTGTGAAGTCGCTTACCGACCCGGTGGACAAGTATATGTACTACTTCCAGCAGGCGTGGACCTCACGCTGCACGAGACGCTGCGCGACCCGGAGCACGCCATCGATTCGATTTACGCTGAGCTTGTAAGGAGAGGAAAGACTGATTAAAGGCCCAATAGACAGCAGGAAAGCCGACCCCAGGAGCAAGGGAATTCTAAGCCCGAAGGCCTACCCCCATTCGGGGACCCAGCTTTGATCCACTCAAGTCGGCTTTGCTGTAACCGTATCGTACTCTGTTCTGAGACCATTGCTAATCCCCAGGTCGACGGAAATGGAGAGAGCATCATCCGCCGACGGCGATGGCTCAGATCAATGCTGAGGGGCCGGGGCTCAACATCCAGGCAGTCAGCGTGGTCATCCTCTGCGAGCCGCAGTTCAAGCCGTTGAACTAGGACCAGGCCATCTCCCCCTCATTCCCGCTCTTCCAAGCTGTACCCCCAGGCGCGTCGCAACGTCACCAGAGGCTAGTATGGTTCGTCCCGAGCAGCGTCGCCAAAACCTCAAGAGCCCCAGGAATGTCCCTGCCGTCCTCCAACTGGTCGTCTGAGCCTCGTGCGGCAAACGCGGCATAGAACTCGTCGCTCGCGAGCGCTCGTCTCACTATGTTGTCATCTGCCGTGATTGTGGGTCTCAGCAGCCAGCTCGCAGAAGCTTCCTCGGTTACGTCGCGGTAGTCCTGCTCGGGCGCGTTGTCACTCATGTCCACCAGATCGCTGCACCACCTGCCACCCCATTCGTCATCGACTGGCCCCATCGCGTAGAGAAGTACGGTGGGGTCGATGCGCCCGAACTCGTATCTCCCGTGCCAGCGGTACACACTGGAGATTGGCCCCTGCCTTCTGTCCACGAATTCGCGTCTCGTGCGGTTCAGCGCGTAGCGCCAGTTCTGCACGCGCAGGTCGAATGGTCCGGTATATGCCTCGTCGAATATGTTGCCTCGCTGCTCGGAATGGAGGTAATCGCTGTACCTGTGGCCTTTGGCCTCATCGAAGTGCCCCGTCACATTCTCGAAGCGGCTTAGTATGTCCTCGTAAGGATAGCCGTCGAACTTCGCGAGCAGCCTGCGCGAGCGCTCGTCGTCGAAGGAGTCTTCGGTCCAGTAGTCGCCGACGTAGATGACCGTGTCGCCATGCCAAGGACCCGCAATCATCGTGCACGCTGCGTCTGTCATCGGCTGCGCGACCGCTGTGGAGCACCCCAGTGTGAAGTCGGAGTCCCCGAACGGCTCGTCGTCTATGTACTCACGCTTGTCCGGGTTTGCCCAGATGTAGTACTGGCCCGTCCCTCTCGCCCCCGTTCGTTTCGGTGCGTCATCCATCCACATTCTCTCATTGGCCCCGGTGTGGGGAAAGAGGCTGGTAGAATGCACTGTTGATACGTGAGGCGAGGGGAGGAAGATGCGATGTCGCGCATAGGATGCCCCTGTGGCAACGACGTTCGTCAGAACGACCTCGACAGCGTGTGGCTCTTTGTGGCGGACTCGCTCATGGACGAGATGGCCGATAGCCAGGCGTTCTTCGGCCTCGAGTGCCGCGCCGGCGAGAAATCGGAAGTTTGGCACTGCAAGGAGTGCGACCGGCTCATCATTTTCGATGACGGCCGCAAATACGTTACGCGCTACATGAGAAGAGCCTTTGGGGGTACGCCACCCGTTGGACCCGATGTCCACCGTGGCGTGCTCTACAACGAGGTGCTCTTCTTTGACGAGGTTGACGAGTTCCTTACGGAGAAGACCGACCGGGGAGAGGTGCCCGACTACGAGTTCTTTGATGCCGAGTACGCCTGTGGCAACCCACTCCTCACGCCCCGCATCATGCGCAGAGAGGTATTCGACAACCCCTCGAAATCCTTCGGGAACTGGTATCGTACCGAGCTCTCGGAGACGTCCCTTGCGATTTTCGACCGGGATGACGTTACGTATTCTCACCCTTTGAAGCAATGGCTTGTGAGCCCCGAGGACATGGCCACGCTCGCGCGCCGCGGTTGACGTCCGGTTGTCCCATGCTGGCGAGTGGAGCCAATACGTAATTAGCCCCGCTGCGGTCTCTTCCATATGCAGCCACTTTTCGGCGGTCGTGTCCCGCGCGATTGAGTTGACGAATATGATGCTCACGCTAGTCTCATTGGGCAGCATGACGCCAATGGAAGTGCGAGCGCCGTTGTCAGAGCTTGTCGCGTCGCTCCGTTTGAGTACCTTACGCTGTCCTGGTCGAAGTAGTTCATGTCCAGGCACGAGTCCGGCCAAGACCAGCGGGGCGAGCCTGAATGCTTTGCCTCGCGCCAGGGAGCGCAAGGCAGGCGCAGCTCCGCGATTACAAAATTCTCCGATGGCTCGCATCCAGGAGTTCCATTCGCGGACGTGCGGCTCTATGTCCTCCAGCGCCCGCGTGCTGTATCTCGCGCTGCGCAGGTATGCCCTCACGCACTCCGGAACCCAGTACGCGTCACTCTGAATTGCAGGCATATGCGAACCCCAAATGCGCTCATATAATGTTGAACGAATCATGGGATGGCGTCGCAAGCGCTCTAACCTCCCAGGCAGGGCCCATATAGGAAAGAAGATCACAATGGCAGTCCCCACATACGAGGAGATCATGCCTCCCACGCTCGCTGTCCTAAACAAGTGCGACAAGTACGTGAGCTCGAAAGAGCTTGATGCGGAGACGATAGAGGTCTTTGACCTCAACGCCGAAGAGCGGGCTGAGCGTACCCCCTCGGGAAACTCAAACCTGTACAAGAACAACGCCAATTGGGCGAGACAGTACCTCAAGCATGCCGGCCTCATCGATTTCGGTTACCAGCATGGGGGAAAGAGGGGCACATACAGGGCAAAGAGGGGCACATACAGGGCTACAGACGCGGGACGCGCATTCCAGGCCGAGCATCCCGAAGGCTTTGGTGTGGAAGACCTTCTCGTCTTCCCTACTTTTTCCGAGTATTACGGGGGGAAGCACGGTGGAGGCGACAGACAGCCTATGCCCAAGTCCACCGAAGAAAGCGAGCAGCTGACACCGCCGGAGATAATGGAGAAAGCGGCAAAAGAGATGCGTGACGTTCTCGCGGAGGATCTCCTTCAGGTCATTGCGTCTATGGACGATTACGACTTCGAGTTCCTGGTGGCCAAGCTGCTCGTGGCCATGGGCTACGGGCAGTCGCTGGACGAGCCGACCACAGTCACGCCAAAGAGCAACGACGGGGGCATAGACGGCATCGTCAAGGAGGACCGCCTGGGCTTCGACAACGTTTACTTCCAGGCCAAGCGATGGGACAAGGACACAACGGTTACCAAGCCCGAGGTGCAGAAGTTCTCCGGAGCGCTCAACGGACAGCACGCGAACAAGGGACTCTTCATCACCACGGCCCGATTCAGCGAGGGCGCCCGTAAGTATGTGGAGACGGTCTCTGGCCAGCGCATCGCTCTCGTTGACGGCGTGACCCTCGCGCATCTCATGATTGACTACAACGTTGGCGTGACGGAGGAGAAGACCTACGTAATAAAGTCCGTCGACACGGACTTCTTCGAAGGCTAGGCGAGGCTTATGCGCCAGAGCTGGCTCCATTATAAGACGGCCCGGTCGAAGTGTCCCGCATGCGGGAGACCGGTGCATGTCGGCATGAGCCTGCGTGGGAGGGGCTTCTGGTGGCTCCACGACGACCCTGCCGACTGGCAGAAATGTGTCTCTGCCCAGCTCGATGTGGATGGATGTGCCCCGCTCCACATCGATGACGGGGCAGCGCTCGAGATTATCAAAGGGCATCATCCGAGCGGTCCGAACAACGAGAAGCGCGTCAGATGCGTCGAGGCGGGCAAAGAGTTCTCGAGCATTAAAAGGGCTGCGGATTTGGTGGGCGTCAAACCCCCTACACTGAGCCAGGCATTGAAGAGGGGATGCATGGCAGGCGGCCATCATTGGGAGTACGCTGAGTAAACGTACGAGAAGAACCTATGCCCCACGTAGTACGTCGTCCATCATGGCGAAGCGCACCGCGTCGATGCTGTGGTCGTTCCCGTCCGGTATCTCGTACACCCACGACCCGTCGCGGTCGCGCTCGAACTCCTTGAGACGAAACTCCTTATACGCAAGCGGGCTCCGCACGGGGTCAATCGCGATCTCTCGCAGCCCCAGCTCGCGACGCCACACGGATACCATCGACGAGCGAATCATGCAGATCCTGGCGAACAAGCGGCGGATATTCGATGCCTTCGCCGACAGGTCAGTTGCAGCCGAGCAAGTCGACCAGGTCTTCAGTCGGGAGACCATGGACCAAATCGTGCGCGATGAGCTCAGGAAGTACGCCGGCGCGCGGTAGGAGGCACGCTCTGGCTGTAGGACACCTGTGCCGTATGCTCTGACAACGAGTGGCGGGGGCAACGTCAATTGCGGCTATTGATGGGCTAGAACTCATGCAGGCGGCTCCAGCTCCCTGCTCGCTCCGTTTTACTCCGTTCTACTCCGTTTTACTCCGTTATTCGCAGGTCAAAGCACTTGAGGGAGTCTCTTCCGATACCCCTTTTTGGGGAGTTGACCCCCAGCTGCTTTGCCATACTCCGTTCTACTCCGTTTTTGGGCTCTTCGCTGTTTCTAGTGGGTAGCGGATGAGACGGCCAGCTGGGCCG
>URLM01000012.1 GCA_900548775.1 uncultured Olsenella sp. | reverse complement strand
GGGTTCGGCCACATCATCGCAGGGATGTGCTATCCACCCGAAGTGACGAAGAGTCAAAATTTGGGGTCTCGCCTAGTATCACCCCGCAGGTGCCATTTCACTACCTGCGGCTCAGCAAAAAGTTAGTGTCTTCGTACTCGAGGATTTCTCAAAAAAGGGCCGGCAACCGCAAATTCTGGGCAAGCTGGCATGAATGACGCTGTCACAACAGCGACACTTTCGATAATTGCATGCCGGGGGTTTTACGGTTCCTTCATCCACCCTCGAAACGGTGTGATTAGATTCGGCTAACTTGAAAACCAGGGGCCAACAGGCGCTCTCCGAGGGTATCGTTGCAATGCTGAGCAAGTTCGACCCGATGGGAGACGCCATGTTTGACAAGCTGCCCGTTCCCGGGCGCAACGACCCCTGCTGGTGCGGGAGTGGCCGCAAGTACAAGAAGTGCCACGGTCCGTCGGACGAGCGCATGGAGCGCCTGTACCTCGACGGCGAGGAGGTTCTGCCCCGCTCGCTCCTCAAGACCGCCGCGGACATCGAGGGCATCAAGGCCTCGGCCGCCGTCAACATGGGCGTACTCGACTACGTTGGCGAGTACATCGCCGCAGGTGTCTCGACCATGGACATCAACCGCTGGGTCGAGGAGTACCTCTCGGCGCACGACGCCGTATCGGCCGACCTCAACTTCGAGGGCTATCCCTACAGCGTGTGCACCTCGATCAACGACGTCATCTGCCACGGCTTCCCCAACGAGAAGGACGTCCTTCAGGATGGCGACATCATCAACGTTGACATGTCCACCATCAAGGGCGGGTACTTCTCGGACTCCAGCCGCATGTACTGCATTGGCAAGGTCTCTGACGAGCGCCGGCGCCTGGTCGAGACTTGCAAAAAGTCCGTCGAGGCTGGCCTTGCGGCCGTGCGCCCCTGGGGGCACCTGGGCGACGTGGGTGCGGCTGTGAACGAGCTGTGCCGCGAGGCCGGCTACACCGTGGTCGAGGAGTACGGCGGCCACGGCATTGGTCGCGAGTTCCACGAGGATCCGTTCGTGAGCTTTGTCTCCGAGCGCGGTACCGGCCCCATCCTTGTTCCCGGCATGTGCTTCACCATCGAGCCCATGGTCAATGCAGGCGCGCCTGACATCACGACCGACAAGGACAATGGCTGGATCGTGCGCACGGCAGACGGCTCGGATTCCGCCCAGTGGGAGGTCCAGCTGGTGGTCACCGAGGACGGGTACGAGCTTCTGTCCTGGTAGCTGTGCCCCTCGCTTGCCGCGAAAAGCACCGCTTCGCTAGGGCGGCATGCCATTCGTGCCCTCGCGACGCCATCCGCGCAACAACGCTGCCGATGGTGCGTGCATTAGTCAGCTCGATTTCGAACGTAAATGGGCGCCATGTTCTAGCGCGCGGAGCCTCGAATGTCCGTCCAGGCTGCCGCATGTTGATTTTGTCGTGCGGCATGGCGTGCGTGCTATGGTTTTCCTTGCGTGTAGCGCAAAGCCGCCGCGGGCAGGATGCCCCACAATGCCATCCCCGCGGCTAAAAGGTGTAGTTAGCAAAGCGTGCGGTTGCCCCTGGTGGGCGGCCGCACGCATTTTTTGTGTCGCGCGCCTGGCACAAGCGCGGCGGAGAGGAGCAAGGCATGCCAAAGAACAAGGTACAGGGAGTCATCTTTGGGATTCTCATGTCCGTCACCATGGCCTACGGGATGGAGGTCTACAACGTGGCGTGGAAGATGGGCATCCCCACTATGCCCGGCGGCTTCTCCAATATGACCAACGACGTGTTCCTAGGCGCCCTGGTCGAGGCCTCGTACATGTGGCTCTTCGTGTTCCTGTTCTCGAATCTGTGGGGCACGCGCGGCGGCGCGGCGCTGGCGGCTCGCCTCGCCGACCCCAAGCGCGACAGCGCCTTCATCCAGGGTACCATTCGTTCCTGCTGCACCGTCCTCATCATGTGCCCCACGATGAACCTGGTTGCGAGCATCCTCTTCAATGTCATCCTTGCTGGCATGCCCGTGGTGCAGCTCCCCGCCATCTGGGTGGGAACGCTCATCAAGAACTTCCCGATGGCGCTCCTGTGGAACCTCTTTGCTGCGGGCCCCGTCTCGCGCCTGGTGTTTGCGAAGTGCTTCTCGCATGTGGGAGAGGCGAAAGTCGAGAAGGGCTCGGATGCGACGCCGCTTCAGGCCGAGTCCGGCAGCGAGATGTAGCGAGGCAGCGGCGTCCGCGAAGGACGCGGTTTTAGCTACGGGTATGTAACGTGTGAATTCCTTACACCTCCCTTTCACGCGGCTATCCTTCTGTACGTTGGAAGGGGTTTCGCGAGGGGGAGGTGTGCTTGTGAAGAGGCTTGGCATTGTCGCTATCGCCGCCGTGCTTGCGGCCTCGCTCGCGGGCTGCCGACAGTTCCCCACGAACGACGAAACCTCGTCGGATGCGGTGGGCGGGGACGCTCAGGCCGAGTCCGACCTCGATTGGCGCTATTACCCTGGCACCAGCGACGAAGATACGCGTGAGATTGTCTGCTGGGGCGACAGCATGACCCAGGGCGTGGGCGCGGACACCGACGAAGGGGCGCTTGTCTCGCTTGCGGACGGGGAGCTGTACGATACCAGCTACCAGTCGTATCCGCAGGTTCTTTCGCAGCTCACAGGGCTCGACACCTACAACTTTGGCGTTGCCGGTGCCACTTCAGCGGAGGTTGCCGCCATGCAGGGCGGTCTCACGTGGGAGGAACTCGAAGCGGCCGAGCAGAGCGTAGAAGTCGCGGACGCGGACGACGCCGACGCCAACGACGCGGACGACGCCGCGGACGCGGACGTCACGGACGACGCCAACGCCACGGACGACGCCGCGGACGCGGACGACGCCGACGATCAGCCCGTAAGCCACATCGACCCCGACGTCATCGAGGAGGGTGAGCGGCACACCGGCGACATCCTCGTGCTCGAGATCGGCAGCAATGGCGGCTGGAACAACGACTACCAGGTTCTTATCGACCAGTACCGCGCGATGATCGAGCGCTCTGGCTGCGAGGACTACCTCATCTTGGGCGACACCGATGACCCGGGCACATCGGTGGGCGATACGAGCCAGGTCCCCTTTACGGAGGACTACGCCCCACGCGAGACCAACTGGGAGGCCGCGCTTCGCGAGGCGTTTGGCGACCACTTCATCAACATGCGCGTCTTTCTCATCAAGCACGGGCTCGAGATTTCGGGTCTCACGCCCACTGCGGAGGATGTGGCGGACGCTCGCCTGGGATGCATCTCAAAGCAGCTGCGGTCCGACTGGACCCATCTCAACGCGCGCGGCTACTTTGCCAAGGCGGTTGCCGTCTACCAGCGCGGGGTCAAGCTGGGATACTGGTCTCCCGGCGAGGGGAGCATCGACGTCATCAAGCCGCAGAGGCACCAGGCCAATGGTGCGGGCCAGGACTAACGCAGCACGACTTTCTCGCCTGTTCCCGCGCTTCTCGGCTATACTGTACTACGTCAATGAGCTGCCGCACGGCGTAAGTCCAATTGATGGCTACGCCGTCCAGCCGTGACGCTTCCGCGCATCATGCACGATCGAATCCCGCTGGACGGTCATTCTCGACCCGTCTAGGAGGGATTCGTTTGTCAGAAGCAACAACTGCCGTCGCAAAGGGCAAGGGCGAGCCCAAGCTGTGGACGCGTAACCTGGTTCTCATCATCTTGGTGGACCTGTGCGTCTTCACCAACCACATCATGAGTCTCTCGACCTTTCCGTTCTACATCCAGAGCCTTGGCGGTACCGAGGCCGTGGCGGGCATCTGCGCGGCGGCCTTCTCGTTTGTGGCCGTGATTATCAGGCCGCTTGTGGGCTGGTGGCTCGACAATGGCGTTCGTAGGGCAGCGCTTGTTGCCGGCCTTGTCCTCATGGGCCTGGCGCCGCTGGGCTATGTGTTTGTCCCCGTGCTGTCCGTGGCGATTGCCATCCGCATGATGCATGGCGTTGGCCTGTCGTTCTCCAACTCGACCACCGCTACCGTGGCGTCCGACGTGATCTGCCGTCCGCGCTTTGCCGAGGGCATGGGCTACTTTGGCATGGCGACGGCGCTGGCCTCCGCCATTGCGCCGGCGCTGGGGCTCTCGCTCATGGAGGGCTTTGGCTTCAACGTGCTCTACGCCGTGGCTGCCGTAATCGCCGGGCTGGGTCTTGTGCTGTTTGCCTTTGTGCGCGCGTCCAAGGTCGACGTCCCCAAGAAGAAGCTTGACCTGCGCACCATCATCAACCGTGACTCGCTGCCTGCCACGGTGACCATGCTCATCTTCATGTTCACCTTTGGTGCGCTCGAGAACTTCGTGGCGATCTTTGCCTCCGAGGCCTCGCTGCCTTCGGGCTCGATCTACTTTCTCGTGATGTCCGCGATGCTGCTTCTGGTGCGCATTACGCTGGGCAAGCTGGTTGACCGGCGGGGTGAGGCGTTCTTCGTCTACTCCTGCAACGCAGCCATGCTCGCGGCGTTCCTGCTTTTGGCATTTGTGCCCAACGCCGTGACGTATATCCTCTCGGCAGTGCTCGCGGGCTACGCCTTTGGTGGCCTCGAGCCGTCGCTGCAGTCGATGGCCGTGCACACCTCGACGGAGGAGACGCGCGGCTCCGCCAACTCGACGTTTCTTTGCGGCTACGACATTGGCTATGGCCTGGGCGGAGGCATCGCGGGCTCGCTCATCACGGGGCTGGGCTACTCGGCCATGTGGTCGATCGTGTCTCTCGCCTGCGTTCTGAGCGTGATCGTCTACGTGGTGTGGGCTCGCCACTCCGACACGTCGTTTAGCAAGCGGCTCGCCAACCGATAGCGTGCGTGCGCGGTGCGCACCGCTGGTATCCTAAACCGAGTGCATGGCAGGCGGGCGGACGCGGGCCGGCGCTCGCGTCCGTGTTTTTCGAAGGAGGCAACCATGAGGGCAAAGTTCGTTCATCGCTGCACGCATGTGCTGGACAAGGAGAAGACCATTGCGTTTTACGAGAAGGCGCTTGGCTTTCACGTGGTGAGGGAAATGGGCCCCGAGGACGGCTCCTGGACCAACACGTTCATGGAGAACGACGCGTCGCCGTTCCAGCTGGAGCTCACGTGGAACCGCGGGCGCACTGAGCCCTACGCCAATGGCGGCGATGACACCCACATTGCGTTTGAGGTCGACGACTACGATGCCTTCCACCGTCTGCATGAGGAGATGGGCTGCATCGTCTTCGAGAACCACGCGATGGGGCTCTACTTCATCGCCGACCCCGAGGGTCAGCGGATCGAGATTATTCCGGCGAAGGAGTAGGGGCTGGAGCAGCGGCTTGGGTTCCCGCCGGCACAGCTCCCGGCGAAGGAGCGAGGTCCGGAGCGGCTGCTCGAGTCCCCGCCGATGCGGTCCCTGGCGATACAGCTCCCGCCGATACGGCTCTCGGCGATGAGGCTCCCCGCCGATACACATTCGTGCACCGAATCTGTATCGACCTGCGCGCGATGCACATTCGGGCACGAATCTGTATCGCTCCGGGACCGCTGCGGCGGTGGTTTCTAGCCGGAGGGCGCGTTACCGCGGCTGCGGCGAACGGAATCCCCGCTCCGGCGCCATTTCAGCGCCGGAAGGTGCGCCACCGCGGGAATCTCGTCCAAAGTGAGCCCTCCGGCGAGAAAAGCTCGCCGGAAGACGGGTTCCCGCAGCAATCACGTCCAAAGTAAGCCCTCCGGCGTCAGAATCTCGCCGGAGGGCTCATTCTTGCAGGCGGCCACGCCGTCGTCGCAGGCCGTTGTCGCAGCGCCTTCGTTGCAGCGCCGTCGTCGCCACGTCGTCGCGACCGCGCGCTCGCGCTTTGCTCGCTAGCTCGCAATCACCAGCTGAGGGGCATGCTTGGTGTGCGCGATGGACTCGGCGAGGTAGCCGTCGGGGTCGTCATCCGTGATGACATAGTCAAAGTCATCCATGGTTGAGAAGCGATAGAAACTTGTTCGCCCAAGCTTGCTCGAGTCAATCATCATGACGCTCTGGCGGGAGTTTGCGATGTAGGCGCGCTTGATGGTCGTGCTGAAGTCGTGCTCGACCGTAAATCCGTGATCATGGTGGAAACCGTCGCAGCTCAAGAATGCTTTGTCGGCATAGAGCTTTGACATTGCGTCGAGTGTCATGGCACCGGCAAGATACAGGTGCTCTTTTCGTACCTTGCCTCCAAGGAGCATTACCTCTGCGCCAGGAAGATTGAAGCTCGCAAAGTGCGCAATCGAGAGATCTCCGGTGATGATGGTGATGCCCTTCTTGTCCTCGAGTTGACGCACAAACTGGTATGCAGTGGTTCCGATATCGGCAATGATGACGTCTCCATCTTCGACGAGTTCCGCTGCAGCATGGGCGATGCGGTCCTTTGCTGCGACATTGAAGTTGATTCGCTCCTCCGGGTAGCTCATGAGCATGGTGCGAGCGAGAGAGACCGCGCCGCCGCGAACGCGTCGAACCTTCCCGGCGGATTCAAGGGCAATGAGGTCGTGACGTACCGTTACGTCTGATACCCCAAACCTCTTCTGCACGTCAGAGACCGCGATGCTGGGGTTGCTGTCAAGCCACTCGAGAATAAACGCCTGTCGATCTGCGGGAGATGATTCCTCGGAGGACACCTGCTGCCATCCCTTTCGAAAACCGGCGTGCTTGCTTGCGAAAAGCACTCTTACGTTCATCTTAGAGTTCTGATAACGAAAGAAATACGAATAATTCGTCAGGTGTTGGGTATTGGCCGCTCGCGGTTGATAATCGGCCGCTCACAGAATCGAATGAGGTAAATCAACCACATAGTCTCCACGTGTGTACACTACCTCCATGTAAATGAAGTTCAGAACATAAGATATTAACTTATGAACATAAATCTGAACTTTATGAATCCTTTCGTGGAGGGCGGAGGAATGAGCATCAAGGTATTTGCAGACGGCGCCGACATCGAGGGCATGCTCGACATGTACCGTGAGGGGAATGTCCAGGGGTTCACGACCAACCCCTCACTCATGAAGAAGGGTGGGGTCACGGATTACCGTGCCTTCGCCAAGGAGGTTCTCTCCCAGATCAAGGATTTGCCCGTCTCGTTCGAGGTCTTTGCCGATGATTTCGAGGGCATGGAGGCCGAGGCGCGTGAAATCGCAACGTGGGCTGAGAACGTCTACGTGAAGATTCCCGCGCTCAATACCAAGGGCGAGTCCACTAAGGATCTGGTGCGCAAGCTCTCGCATGACGGCATCAAGATCAATGTCACGACCCTCTTCACCAACGAGCAGATCGCCGACTTCATCGATGCCGTCTCGCCCGACGTGCCGTCAATCATCTCCATCTTTGCCGGTCGCATCGCCGACACCGGCGTCGATCCCCTGCCGGTGGTTGCGGACGCCGTGAAGCTCGCTGCCCCCAAGCCCCAGTGCGAGATCCTCTGGGCAAGCACGCGCGAGCTGCTCAACATCTTCCAGGCCGAGTCGGTGGGCTGCCAGATCATCACCGTGCAGAACTCTATCCTCGCCAAGCGCAAGAACGTGGGCAAGGACCTCTTCGAGTACTCGCTCGACACCGTGCGTGGCTTCAACAAGGACGCCCAGGCCCTGGGCTTCCACATCCTGCCGTAGGTGATGGGGATGCTTAAGGATCTCCTCACCCCCGCAGTGATTCGCTGCCACGTCCACGCGACGGACTGGCGCGACGCGGTTACCCAGGCGGGGGCGCTGCTCGAGGCCGCCGGGAAGTGCGACCACAGCTACACCGAGTCGATGATTGCCTCCATCGAGAAGTTCGGGCCATACGTGGTGCTCGAGGAGGGCGTGGCAATGCCTCACGCCCAGTCCAACGGTAACGTTTCCGAGGAGGGCATCTGCATCCTCACGCTCGACGAGCCCGTGAGGTTTGGCCACGACGAGTACGACCCGGTGAGCGTGCTTATCGGCATCTGCGCTCCCAACCCCCGCGAGCACCTCGACTGCCTGGCTGAGCTGGCGAAGATCTTCGACGACGAGGACGCCATCCCTAAGCTCGCGGCCTGTGCGACCCCGGAAGACGTCATCGCCACGATGGACTCGTTCTTCGAGTAGGGCTTGGCGCCGAGAAGGGCGACCCCGAGAGGTCGCTCCAACGGCGCGCATTCGGAACGACGCCCGCGAGAATGCGGGCTGAGGATGAAAGGAAGGAACATGCACATCATTACGGTTTGCGGCAACGGCATCGGCTCGAGCCTGATGCTCGCCGGCAAGGTGCAGGAGATTTGTGACGAGGAGGGCATTTCCGCCGACGTCGAGTCCATGGACCTGAACGGCGCATCCTCCTCCAACCCTGACCTCTTCATCACGGTCAAGGAGCTTGCGCCCGAGCTTCACGGCAACATCGTGATCGTTCGCAGCTACGTGAACAAGAAGAAGATTCGCGAGGATGCCCTTGAGGCAATTAAGGCTGCGGCGGCAAAGGCCCAGTAGCGATGAGGTTGCGCCTGGGACCAGCAGCCAGGTGCGAGCAGTAACTATCGAAGGAGATGTATATGGACGCAGTTCTCGTCATTCTCAAGTTCTTTGAGTCTATTCTCACCAAGCCGGCGTGGATCATGGGTCTGTTCTCGTTTGTGGGCCTTGTGGCACTCAAGCGTCCCGCCCACAAGATCATGACCGGCACCCTGAAGCCCATCCTCGGCTACCTCATGCTCTCTGCGGGCGCCGGACTCATTCAGACCAACCTTGCCCCTCTCGGCACCTTCATCGAGACCGGCTTCCACATCCAGGGCGTCGTTCCCAACAACGAGGTCATCGTCTCCATGGCGCAGACGGTCCTTGGCGTCCAGACCATGGTCATCCTGATTCTCGGCTACGTGGTCAACATCCTGATCGCCCGCTTCACCAAGTTTAAGTACATCTTCCTCACCGGCCACCACAGCCTCTTCATGGCCTGTCTGCTCTCCGCCGTGCTCCAGGCCTCTGGCTTCACCGATGTTCCCCTGGTCATCACGGGCGGCCTGTTCCTCGGCCTCGTGAGCGCCATGCTCCCCGCCGTTGGCCAGCACTTCACCGAGAAGGTCACCGAGGGCGACGAGATTGCCATGGGCCACTTTGGCTCCCTTGCGTACTACATCTCCGCTGCCGTGGGCAGCATCTTCAAGAAGGATGCAGAGGAGAACAGCACCGAGAAGATCGAAGTTCCCGAGAGCCTTGCCTTCCTGCGTGACACCACCATCTCCACCGGCCTGACCATGGCGTTCTTCTACCTGCTGACCGGCATCGTTGCCTGGGTTGCCGACCCCGCCGTGGTTGACGAGCTTGCCGGTGGCGACAACTTCATCGTCTACGCCCTTACCTGCGCGCTCTCCTTCGCCGTTGGCGTCACCATCGTCTACAACGGCGTCCGCATGATTCTCGCTGACCTCGTGCCTGCCTTCCAGGGCATCTCGAACAAGCTCATCCCCGGCGCCATTCCCGCCGTCGACTGCGCCGTGTTCTTCCCGTATGCCCCCACGGCCGTCATCCTCGGCTTTGTTGCCTCCTTCATCGGCGGCGTGGTTGGCATGTTCATCGTGGGTGCCACCATGGGCGTCTTCATCATCCCCGGCATGGTTCCTCACTTCTTCTGCGGCGCTACCGCCGGCATCTTTGGCAACGCGACCGGTGGTCGCAAGGGCGCAGCGCTTGGTGCCTTCGTCAACGGCCTGCTCATCACCTTCGCCCCGGCCCTGCTGCTCCCCGTTCTGAGCGTCTTCGGCTTCCAGAACACCACCTTCGGCGACTTCGACTTTGGAGTGATCGGCATCACCCTTGGCCGCACCGCTGCCGCCTTCGGACCCACCGGCGTCTACGTTATCCTTGCCATCCTGCTGGTTGTGGCCTTCATCCCCAACTTCATCAAGACCAAGAGCCCGGTTATCAACCACACTCCCGAGGAGTAGAGAACCAACCGGCTCGTGCATGCTTGACCTTTTGCGCGGACTCGCGGGTGCGGGTCCGCGCTTTTTCTCGCCAGGGGCCTCTCGCCGGAGGGCGCGTTCCCGCGGCCGCGGCGTACGGAGTTCCCGCTCCGGCGCCATTTCGGCGCCGATGATCGCGTTATCGCAGCAATTACGTCCATAAGGGACCCTCCGGCGTCGATTTCTCGCCGGAAGGCGCGTTGTCGCAGCAATCACGTCCAAGGGAAGCCCTCCGGCGTCAGAATCTCGCCGGAGGGCGCGTTTCCGCGGCCGCAGGGGAACGCGGAGGCTCCTGAGGCTCTCGCACCGCGCCTTCCGACCCCAGCCCGAGCCCCCACCGATACACGTTCGTGCCCGAACGTGTGACCCGCGCAGGTCGATACAGGTTCGGGGCGCGAATGCGTATCGCCCTGGGTCCTCGCGCTGGGGGGCCTCTCGCCGGAGGGCGCGTTCCCGCGGCCGCGGCGTACGGTGCCCCCGCTCCGGCGCCATTTCGGCGCCGAAGCATGCGTTCCCGCAGCAATCGCGTACAAAAGGGCCCCTCCGGCGAGAAAAGCTCGCCGGGAGATGGGTTCCCGCAGCAATCACGTCCAAAGGAAGCCCTCCGGCGTCAGAATCTCGCCGGAGGGCTCATTGCAGGCGGCCGCGCCGTCGTCGCAGCGCCTTCGTTGCAGCGCCGTCGTCGCAACGCGACCGCACCCTTTGTGGCCTACGGGCGCGGACTTCCGCAGTTGCTGCAGAAGCGTCCCGTGTTCTGTGCTCCGCACGAGCAGGTCCAGGTGTCGGGCGCTGCGGTTGGCGCCGAGGCTGCTGTCGGCGCCCCGCCGCCCGCCGCCGGCGTCGCCCCGCCTCCGGCACCCATGCCGTAGAGCCCCTGCATGTTCATGCCGCCGCCCATGGCGTTTGCCATTCCCATGCCCATGAACCCAACGGCCGCGCCTGCGGTGTTGGACGCCGCCATGCGCATGGCGTCCGCCTGCGAGGCCGCCAGGTTGGCCGCCGCCATCGTGGGGTCTCTCATTACCGCGGCCTTCTGCAGGTCCTTGATCATAGCCTCGTCCTCGGGCGAAGCGACGATCGAGTTCACGCCAAACGCCGCCACCTCGATGCCGCGCATCTGCCCCCAGGACTCGGAGAGCTCCTCGTTGAGCGCCTGTGCCAGCTCCTTCGTGTGCGCGGGGACCGCCGAGTAGCGCACGCCCATCGACGAGATGCGCGCAAACGCCGGCTGCAGCGCAGTCAGCAGTTCGCTCTTGAGCTGGGAGTCGATCTTGTCGCGCGTGTACGGCTCCTCGACGTTGCCGGACACGTTCTTGTAGAACATGAGCGGGTCGACGATCCGGTACGAGTACTCTCCGTTGCACCGCACAGAGATGTCTACGTCCAGCCCGATGTTGTTGTCCACCACGCGGAAGGGCACCGGCGCCGCCGTCCCGTACTTGTTGCCCACGATCTCCTTGGCGTTGAAGAAGTAGATCCGCTGGTCCTTGCCGGTGTCTCCGCCAAACGAGAAGCGCGTGCCCACGCGATCGAATGACGCCAGTATCCTCTCGCCGAGCGAGCCGCCCTCGCCAAAGAGGAGGCTCGGCTCCGTTGAGCTGTCGAACACGAACTCGCCGGGCTCGCCGCACGCCTCGACCACCGCGCCCTGCTCCACGATGATCATGTACTGGCCCTCGTTCACGGCGATGACCGATCCGTTGGAGATGATGTTGTCCTCGCCGCGCGTGTTGGACGAGCGCCCCTGTGCCGAGACCCGCTTGCGTCCCTTGACCACGAGGGTGTTCGCGTCAAGCGAGTCGCAGTAGAAGTATTCACGCCAGGAGTCGGCGAGAACCCCGCCCACGGCACCCATCCCAGCTCTCAGAAGTCCCATGGTCCACGCTCCTTCGACATCATGTCCGTCGGGCAACGTGCCCTCACCATCAGGGTGATTCGTGCGCCCTCCTGGTGGAATTACCGAACGTCCCAAAACGCCTGTCGAACGTTGGCCGCGCGACCCAAAGCACCGCGTGCGGCGTGACTAGAATGGGCGTGTGGGCCGCCGTTGGGGGAATGGGCGTATGGGTCGCCATTGGGGCGCGAGTGAGAGGGGACACCCGCGTGAGCAGGTCTGACGACACGTTTGCGCGAAAGGCCATCGCCGGCGCATGCGCCGGAGGGGCCCTCCTGTGCCTGGTCTTTCTCGCCATGCAGGCGTTTGGTAGCACACCCCCGCCCGAGCCGGGCAGCGCAAGGTTCTTGTACGGGTCTTTCTTCTGGCCGTCTGGCTCCTACAGCGTGGTGCCCTCCTCGACCTCAGGGCTCATGATCCTCATGGCCCCGGCAACGGCGGTCTGGGGATTCTCGGTTCATGTGAGGTGCTCGGATTCGCACATTCGCCACTGCCTCAAGGGCGTTGCCCTGCTCGTGGGCCTGTGGATGCTCGACGTGATTGTCAAATACCGTCACACCATCAACAATCCCCAGCTCACAGCCTTTCTCTGGTATCTCTTTTACGTGCCCATGACGCTCATACCGCTGCTTTGCCTGCTGTGCGCCCTGCGCGCGTCGGCGCTCGACAACAAGCCGTGGGCTCCTCTCCTGCGACGAGCTGCCTGGGCGACAAGCATCGCGATCATTGCCCTGGTGCTCACCAACTCCTTCCACCTGCAGGTCTTCTCGTTTGACATCTCGAGGCCAGACTGGCAGGAGGTCTACGTCTACAACTGGGGCTACTGGTTTGCGGTTGCGGTCTATGTGGCGGAGTACCTGGGCTTCTTTGTCCTCCTCTTTGCCGCGTCGCGTCGGAGGCTGCACGGCGTCATCGCGCTTCTCGTCATGGCGGCTGTTCCCTTTGGCGCCTACAGCCTCATGTACGCCCTGCGCCACGAGTTTGCAATCAAGACCAACTTCTCCCTCAACTATTCCCTGGTAGTTGTGGTGCTTCTGGAGCTTGCGCTGGACTTTGGCCTTTTGCCCTCGTACGCCTGGTATGGCGAGGCCTTCTCGCGCCTGCCGCTCGACCTCAAGGTCCTCACGAGGGACGGCTCGGTTGCCTTCTCGACCGCCTCGGCCGGGCCCGTACCCACTCCCGTCCTCGACCTCACGCTGCGGGTGGCGCGTTCAAGGACGCGCGACAGGGTCACGAGGTTTAGGACCTCGGCCATCCCGCACGCGCTCTTCAAGGTCTATGGGGTAAGCGGCGGGGCGGCGCTTCTTGCCGAGGACGTGGCGCTTCTGGACGAGCAGCGCCGCATGCTCACCGAGCGTCAGGACCGCCTGCGGAGAAGCAACGAGGTCCTTAGGCACGAGAGCGGCCTCCGCCGCGAGCTCTGGCGCCTCGAGAGCGAGGAGCGCCTGCTCCTGAGCATCGAGGGGTCCATCTCGGATAAGGTGGGGCACATGCGCGAGCTTCTCGCCACGCTTCCAAGGGGGGCGCCAGGCGACCGGGCGCGAAGGCGAGACATGCTCACCGAGGTCAAGCTCCTTGTGGCCTACTGCAAGCGAAAGGGCGCACTCGTCCTCTCCGAGAGGAGCAATCCCGAGTTCGACCGCGACCGTCTGCAGCTCGTCTTTAACGAGACGGCCTCTGACCTGCGCTCCATTGGCGTCGACTGCGCAGCGATGGTGAGCCTGGAGAGCGAGCTTCCGGCGCCCGTGGTGAGCTCGCTCTACGACTGCCTGTACGACGTGGCCTCCGTTGCGCTCTTTGCCACCGACCCCATCCTCATGCTCTTCGTGAGCGGGGACGAGAAGGGCGTGGAGATGCGGGCGGCGCTTGACGCGGCGCAGATGGACGCGGCGCGCTTGGAGGCCGCGGCATCGAGCCTGCGAGAAGACCTTGCGGGCTCCCACGGCAGCCTCTCCCTCGAGCTGTCCCCAACCTCGCTCAACGCGGCTGTTCGCCTCAGCGTGGGCGGCGACGCGCGGGAGGAGGGTGGGGAGACGTGAGCCATCTCTTCTCGATGAGGGTCTCGACGCTCCTCGTGATCTGCGGGGTCTCCTACCTGCTTACCGCGGGCCAGACCATCCATGCGTGCTTTGCCTCGGTGCGGCAGGATGGCAGGCCGCGCTGGCTCTGCGTCTGGTATGAGGCCATGCTCGCCGTTCACCTGCTGTTCGTCTGCACCGTGTCGAACTCGGTCATGGAGAACCAAGGAATCGTCCTCCTGTGGCTGCATCCTGTGCTCCTTCGGGTGGAACCCCTGCTCTGGGCAAACGTCCTCACCGCCACCCTGGGCGGCGTCTGCGCCTTTCGCCTGCGCCGTCCCTGGATGGCGGCCGAGTCGGTGCTTCTCGCCTGCTGCACGCCGCCGGTCATCGACGCCATGGGGGAGGGCTCCTCGCTGCTCCTGATCGTCGACGTCTCGTTCTTCACAGCGCGCGTCCCGGCAACGCTGGCGCTCGACATCCGTGACAGCAAGACCTCGGTCTCGCGCCTCTCGGTTATCGATGCGCTGGACGCCCTGCCCGAGGGTGTGATGTGGATGAACGAGAGGTGCGAGGTGCTCTTCATGAACGACGCCATGCGCGCGAGCCTAACGCGCCTGGGGCTGTCGACGGACTTGGCGGACGCGCACGGGCTGTGGGAGAGACTCGAGGGGCAGGCCCGCGAGGTCGCCGTCGACCAGCTGCTCGTTGACGTGGACAACGAGATGACCTGCCTCTTCGTGCGCGACAGGGCGGTGCTGCGCAGGACGCCCTGCGAGCGCGTGATGGCGTTCGACGTGACCGAGGAGGTGGCGATCAACGCGCGCCTGGAGAGCGTCAACCGGCTCCTGGAGGCGGCGAACGAGGAGCTGCGCGCGTCGATGATGCAGGTCCGCAAGGTGGCCGAGGCCGAGGCGATCATGCGCATGAAGTCGCGCGTGCACGACACCATCGGCTCGCGCCTCTCGATACTCCATCGCTTCCTCGAGGACGACCGAGACGACCCGGAGTCGCTCGAGCGCATAACCGGGCTTCTCAACGGCATCGTGGACGACCTTGCCGAGACGGACCTGCCTGCAGCGAGCGCTGGTTTGGAGTCCATCCGAAGCGCCTTCTCGCTTGTGGGCGTGGAGGTCCGCATTGTGGGCGAGCTTCCGGCGGACGAGGCGGTGGCCCGCGCGTTTGCCGAGATAGTCCTCGAGGCGGTGACCAACGCCGCAAAGCACGCCCAGGCGCGGCGCGTGGACGTGAGGATCTGCCGGGGCCCTGGCGGCGCGGCGGCGCTGAGTGTGACCAACGACGGCTGTGTGCCAGAGGAAATTGTCGAGGGCACGGGCATTCCCGGCATGCGGCGGATTGCCGCGGCCGTGGGTGCCTCGTTTGACGTGAGCGCTGGGCCACCCTTCTCCGTCGAGGTCGTGTTGCCGGCGAGTGAAGATGGCACGGTATCGGAGGCGTGGGCCGGCGCGCTCGGCTCAGAGGACCAGGCATTCACCTCAGAAACCCAGGATGAGAGGGGGCGCGCATGATTCGCATCGTGCTTGTCGAGGACCAGGCAATGCTTAGGGACTCGCTCGCCTGCACCATCAACGCGCAGCAGGACATGGAGGTTGTGGCGTCTCTCGCCAACGCCGCGGACGCCCTTGAGGCAACGCGGCGGTCTGGCGCCACCTGCGCGCTTCTCGACGTGTGCACCGAGAACGACTCGAGCGGCATCGTTGCCGCGCGGCTCATCAAGGAGGAGCTGCCCGGCGTGCGCGTGGTCATCATGACCGGGCTGCCCGAGATAACCTTCGTGGACCGCGCGCGCGAGGCGGGCGTGGACAGCTTTGTCTACAAGAACGTTGGGACGGGCGAACTTCTCGGCATCATTCGCTCGACCATGGAGGGCTACTCCACGTTCCCGCTCTCCAAGCAGCGAATCATCCCCGACGGCGTGGAACTTACTCCGGTGGAGATAGACATCCTGCGTCTGGTGTGCGAGTCCAAGACGAGAAAGGAGATAGCCGCAGAGCTCTACCTCAGCGAGGGAACGGTCAAGCGGCACATCTCCGAGATTCTCGCAAAGACCGGCTACGACAACATCCTGCGCCTGGCGGTGCACGCCGTCTCCAACGGCCTCATCGTCCCCGGGATGTGAGACAAGGGGACAGTCCCTTTGTCTCATTTTGGACGTCGCATCATGCCCCGCGGTTCCGGATGGGCCGCGGGGCACTTCTGTGCACGGGGGGGCTCGCGACACAATCTGTGGTGACGGGTGTTGGGGACGCAGGCAATCGTGAGAGGTGGAAAGGAGAGGCGACCATGGGACTGTTCGGAAAGATGTTCGAGAAGAAGACCTGCAGCATCTGCGGCGGCGAGATTGGGCTTCTCGGCAACCGCAAGCTCGAGGACGGCAACCTCTGTAAGGAGTGTGCCAATAAGCTCTCGCCGTTCTTCAGCGACAGGCGCCGCTCGACGGTCGACCAGATCCGCGAGCAGCTCGACTGGCGCGAGGCCAACAAGGCGCGCGTGGACGCCTTCAACGTCACGCGCACGCTGGGCTGCGACACCAAGGTGCTCCTGGACGAGGACGCCGGCCGCTTTCTGGTGACCTCGGTCTCGCGCTGGCGTGACGCGAACCCGGACGTGCTGGACTTCTCGCAGGTCACAGGCTGTGACACCGAGACGCGCGAGAGCCGCACCGAGCTTCACTGGAAGGACAAGGACGGCGAGCAGCACAGCTACGACCCGCCTCGCTACGACATCGACTACGACGTCTACGTGACCATTCACGTGAACGTCCCCTACTACGACTCGATCACGTTCAAGGTGAACGACTACCGGATCGAGGAGCGCAACTCGGTGGAGTTCCGCGAGGCCGAGCGGCAGGCGGGCGAGATTCGCGATGCCCTCACGCAGCTGCGCGAGGGCGAGCGCGAGAAGGTCGCTGCCGCCTCGGCGCCAAAGACGGCGCGTACCTGCCCGTTCTGCGGCGCGACGACCATCCCGGACGCCAACGGCCGCTGCGAGTACTGCGGCGGGGCCATGGGCGCATAGGAATCTGGCTTGGGGAGTTGTGGCGCACGGCGCCATTGGAGAGGAGAAGGGAAGTGGTGGAAGTGAGTATCAGGAAGAAATGGGTGGCCATGCTGGTGTCGGTGTTCGCGCTCTGCCTCGTGCTGGCGGGCTGCGCAGGCGGCGGAGACGCGGCCAAGAACTACGTTGGCGACTGGAAGCTCGTGGGCATGGAGGAGAACGGCGAGGCCACCAGCGCCGATGACATCAAGCTCATGGAGGACATGGGCCTGAGCGTCACGATGAGCGTCAAGGAGGACAAGACCTTCTCGATGAACGTAATGGGCGAGGAGATGTCTGGCACCTGGGAGGCAAAGAGCGCTTCCGAGGCCACGTTCACCGTCGAGGGGCAGAGCGTTCCCGTCACTCTCGCCAACGGCGTTCTGACCTTGGAGGAGAGCGGCACCAAGATGATGTTCGAGAAGGGGACGGTGTCTACGAGTTCGAGCGGTGCCGCTGCGACCAGTGGCGCGGCTGGTGATGGCGATACCAGCGCGACCACGGGGACCAGCACCGGGACCGCAACGGGAACGGACGCTGGGACGACGTCGGCCGGCACCAGCGAAGAGGCCGCTATTCCCATCGGGCAGACCATCGCCGATGACGACATCTGCACCATCGAGATCGTCGACAAGAAGGCCGACTGGGCGGGCGACCCCGGCTACACGGTAAAGATCACGAACAAGTCCGACAAGGCTATTACCGCCGTCTCCCAGTACGGTACGTTCTCGGTTGACGGCAAGATGGTGGACCCCGTGCTGGTCGAGACGATCCAGCCTGGGAAGTACGTCGAGAGCTTCATGTGGTTCAGCGACGATGACGTCGCGAGCCTTGACCAGCTGGTGAACGTCGAGGGCACCATCGAGGTCTACGACGACGAGACGTACGACACGCTCGGCGAGTATCCGTTTGCGATGTAGCGACAAGTACGCAGGAAGTGGCCCTCCGGCGTCGTTTGGCGCCGGAGGGCGCGTTCTCGCAGCAATTACGTGCAAAGTCACTGTTCCGGCGTCGTTTTCTCGCCGGAGGGCGCACCTCGTGCGGAATCCCGTCGGGAACCCCCGTTGCGGCGTCGCTTTCTCGCCGGAGGGCGCGTTCTCGCAGCAGGTGCGTACGAGACCTTCGCTCCGGCGTCATTTCGACGCCGGAGCATGCGTTCTCGCAGCGATTACGTCCAAAGTCGCTGTTCCGGCGCCGCTTTCTCGCCGGAGGGCGCATCTCGTACGGAATCCCGTCGGGAGCCTCCGTTCCGGCGTCAGCCCAGGCCTCTTCCGATACAGATTCGTACCCGAATGTGTGACCCGCGCAGGTCGATACACATTCGGAGCGCGAATGTGTATCGCTCCATTGCCGCGACGGTGTTGAATCCTCGCCGGAGGGCACGTTATCGCAGCAAGCGCATGCGAAAGCACCTTCTCCGCCGGCGATTTGGTCTCTGCCCCTCATAGGTTATCGCCATTTCTAAACGATGGTGACGTTTGCCCAGTTGTCGCGTATCGGTTTTAAGATATAGCGATAATCTATGCGCCATCGCCCCAGCGGGCGCCGGGCCAGCGGGCGCCGGGCCCGTCGGACGGCGCACCTACCCGCGCAGACGACGCAGCGCATCCTTGGTCTCAGCGGGCACGCGCAGGCTCTCGATGCCCTTGCGGATTGCCATGCGCCGAAGCTGCGGGTCAAGCTCGGGCGACGCAATAGCAGCAAGTGCATCGTCCTCGTGGGGGACAAGCGCCTCGGCAAGGTACCAGGCAATCATCATGCGCACGTAGTACTCGCCGTTGTCGGCCGCAATCGCCATGCGCAGCTGCGAGGGGTCATATCCCTTACCAAGAAGGTCCCGCATGAGCATCGAGACGCCAAAGCGCCTGGTGTAGGTATGCTCGGAGCCCATCCAGCGCTGGGCGAGTGGGAGCAGCGCCTCCCGCTGCCGACCGTTCAGGGCCTTCTCGTCATGAAACGCGCGCGGGTTGAGCGCGTCGCACACGCACCAGTTGTCCACAAAGGGGAGAAGTGCGTCCAACAGGCGCACGGCCGGCTCCACCTCGCGCGTCTCGTTGAGCGCGAAGGCGTGGACCAGGTACTCCTCGTACCAGCGATGCGGCAGCTCGCCGAGAAACGCGTCGCGGTCGCCCGAGCGGGAGACCTCCCTCGCCAGCCGGCGCAGCTTGGGAACCCGCACGCCAAGCATGGTCGCGGGGTCGGCCGTCACCACCACCCGCGCGTTGAACTCGCGGTACTGGCCGTCCTTGTCGGCAAGCTCGCGCAGCCTGTCCTCGACCCACTGCATAGATCCGCCTTCCCCGGCCAGCGTTGCCTACATGACGCAGCTCATGCCGCGATCGCCGCGGTCCGCGTCGCCGAGCACGTATTTCGTGCTCGCACGGGCCATGTTGAGCTCGGCCAGCTCAAGCTCGCCGTCGATGTAGGGCTGGTAGAACTTGTCGATGCCGCAAGCGTCCAGCGAGCAGTCCCCGCAGTCGTCGCCCCAGGCAAGCGCCTCGGCAACGATCTGGATGCGCTCCTCGCGCGTGGTGTCAGCGATTCTCGTGCTTCTCGTCATGCGTGCCTCCTTGGACTGTGACCCAGTATGACACGGTGGACGCGATGAGCGCTCCATGGTCTCAATGCATCAGGCACACCTTGCATTCGCTTCTTTTATATACTAATAACGGAAGTGAGCATAACTTCACTTCCGTTATTTCCTCTTTAAAGAAGCGAACGGCGGTTTGCACATGAGCAGTTGGCCATGCGTGACATACGAAACGGCACCCTGGCATTTTGACCCAGATGCGCTCGAAGGCGTCTCGAAGAGCGCGCGCAGAAAGATTGGCAGCACGTACCAGGCTGCAGTCCCGTCCTTCATTGCGGAGCAAGAGGTGACCCTTCCGCCTGAAGTTGAGACCCGCATCCAAGAGGTACTTGTCCTTCTCGGCCGCTTTGATGGCGAACAGCGGGCGAAGGGGTATCAACTTCCAAACTTGTTACTTCGCAGCGAATCGTCGGCCAGTTCTCAGATCGAGAGCCTCACCTCGAGCGCCCGAAACGTAGCTCTCGCCGAGCTATCTGACAGTGCTCCTGCCAATGCACGCCTCGTCGCGGGTAACATCGCAGCCATGAACAGAGCGCTAGACCTGCCGGATGGAATCACCGTGGAAGGAATCCTCTCGATTCACGAGGCCCTGATCAACCGTAGTGGGCAGACATTTGGAGGCCAGCTTCGCGACGAGCAGGTCTGGGTTGGAGGAACGCCGCATAGCCCCCATGGTGCTACGTTTGTCCCGCCTGTGGCCGAGCGCGTGCCAAGCCTCTTGGAGGACTTGGTGGCGTTTGCGAGTCGCAGAGATGTGGGCCCGGTGGCAAAGGCGGCTATTATCCATGCGCAGCTGGAGACGATTCACCCGTTCATTGATGGTAATGGCAGAACTGGTCGCACCCTCATCCACAAGGTGCTTCGCGACGAGGGGGCGCTCACGTATGCGACGCTCCCGGTCTCTGCGGGGCTTCTTCATAACATTGATGCCTACCTGGATTCAATTGCTGGCTACCAGCAAGGTGACATCGCAGGGGTTGTCTCCCAGCTCGCAGAAGCGCTAGAGCTCTCCTGCCAAGTAGGTTACAGAGCTTCAAGAGAGCTGGATGCCACGATGGAGGAGTGGGAGTCCACGATGACCGAGCGGCGTGGCTCGAGGATACGAGAGCTGCCAGCTCTGCTCGTCCGCCAGCCTGTGGTGGACGTTGCCTTTGTTGCGCGCGAGCTCTCGATTTCACCTCGTGCGGCGTCCTCGCTGGTGAATAAGGCGTGCGAGTACGGGATGATTCGCCCCATGGGAAACAGACGGCGCGGAGAGTTCTATCAGTCGGATGCTATTCTTGCGGTGCTCGACCAGATCTCGGATGTCCAGGGAATCAAGCGCATGCTCTCGAGTTCGTGAGCCTGCCGGTTGGACTCGCCCATCTCGGCATTTTGTGCAATGCGGCGCACGTGGCCCGGCGTTAGCTACAATACGCGAGGTCAGTTGCATAGAAACAAGATGGGAAGCACATGCCAAGCATTGCGGAACAGGTGGCCTCGCGGCGCACCTTTGCCATAATCTCGCACCCGGACGCCGGCAAGACGACGCTCACCGAGAAGCTCCTGCTCTACACCGGCAGCATCCAGACCGCCGGCTCGGTCAAGGGTAAGGCCAGCGCGCGCCACGCGGTTTCGGACTGGATGGACATCGAGAAGGAGCGCGGCATCTCCGTTACCTCCTCGGTCCTGCAGTTCACCTACAACGGCTCTTGCGTGAACATCCTCGACACCCCCGGCCACCAGGACTTCTCCGAGGACACCTACCGCACGCTCATGGCTGCCGACGCGGCGGTCATGGTCATCGACGGCGCGAAGGGCGTCGAGGCCCAGACCATCAAGCTCTTCAAGGTCTGCACCCTGCGCCACATCCCCATCTTCACCTTCGTGAACAAGCTCGACCACGACACGCGTGACCCCTTCGACCTCATGGAGGAGATCGAGGACGTGCTGGGGATCGGCACCTATCCCATGACCTGGCCCATTGGCTCGGGGCGCAACTTCAAGGGCGTCTTCGACCGCAACTCTCGCCGTGTGATTGCCTTCGAGGGAGACGGCCACGCAAACGCCACCAAGAAGGTGGGCGAGATCGAGGCCGAGCTGGGCGACCCCGCGCTGGACGAGCTTATCGGCGAGGAGAACCACAAGAACCTGATGGACGACATCGAGCTGCTCGATGGCGCGGACAACGAGTTTGACCTCAATGCCGTTCGCCACGGCCGCCTGACGCCGGTGTTCTTTGGCTCGGCCCTCACCAACTTTGGCGTGGAGCCCTTCCTCAAGGACTTCCTGCGCCTGGCTCCGCCGCCGCTCTCCTACACCGACACGTTGAGCGGCGAGGCCGTGGACCCCTCGCGCGACGAGTTCTCGGGCTTTGTCTTCAAGATCCAGGCCAACATGGACCGCCGCCACCGCGACCGCATCGCCTTCGTGCGCATCTGCTCGGGGAAGTTCGAGCGCGGCATGGACGCTTACCACGTGCAAGGTGACCGCACCATCAAGCTTGCAACCGGTACGGCGATGATGGCAGACGACCGCGCCACTGTGGACGAGGCGTACGCCGGCGACATCGTGGGCCTCTTCGACCCGGGCCTCTTCTCGATTGGCGACACCATCTGCGCGCCGGGCATGCGCGTGCAGTACCCGCCCATCCCCACCTTTGCGCCGGAGCACTTCGCCCGCATCACGCAGGTGGACACCCTCAAGCGCAAGCAGTTCGTGAAGGGCATGGAGGAG
The DNA here is from genome assembly GCA_900548775.1 of uncultured Olsenella sp. Taxonomy (GTDB): domain Bacteria; phylum Actinomycetota; class Coriobacteriia; order Coriobacteriales; family Atopobiaceae; genus Tractidigestivibacter. The sequence goes on along the minus strand of URLM01000012.1, from coordinate 18,389 downwards.
CTGGCGCAGGAGGGCGCGATCCAGATCTTCCGCGAGCTTGGGACGGGCCTCGAGAGCGTTATTGTGGGCGCCGTTGGCGTGCTGCAGTTCGAGGTGCTGGAGCAGCGCCTCAAGAGCGAGTACCACGTCGAGGTGAGCAGGACGTCGCTGCCGTACTCGATCATCCGCTGGATGCAGAACTCGCCCGACGAGCTGGACGTTCGCACGCTCAAACTCACGCGCGAGACCTGCCGCGTGGAGGACATGCGCGGCGGCCGGCTGCTGCTGTTCACGAGCGACTGGAACCTGGACTGGGCCATCGAGCACAACCCAGACCTGCGCCTCTCGGAGTTTGGCAACGTCACCTTCTAGCGGGATTTTCTTCCCCGGCAATGGAATCCCGTTGCCGGGGAACTTAATCCCGCGGGCGCTAGGCCACCTGGGCGCGGGCGCGGCTGCGACCCAGCGCCAGCCCCACGAGCACCACCGCCACGCCAAAGAGCGCGCACACGCCCAGATCTCCCACGAGCGGCATCACGGTCGCGCCACTCACCTCGCCCATGCCCGCCGCGCCATCGATTACCAGCGTCGCCCAGTACGCCGGCGTGAAGTGCGCCACGGCGAGAAGCTCGTCGGGCAGCAGCGAGAGACCCGTCCACGCCCCGCCGAGAAACGACATCACCATGCCCAGGATGTTCGCAAGCGCGTTGGCGGCGTTCTCGCTCACGCCAAGCTGCCCGGCGAGAAAGCCAACGCTTGCGGACACCAGCGCATAGACGAGAAGCGCTGCCCCCACAAGCGCCACCTGCACGGGTGAGCTCGCCAGCGCAGAGCCGCCAAGCACCGCAACCTCAAGGCCAAAGTTCCACGCCCAGGCGATAAGCGCAATCGTGACGCAGGCGCCGAGAAGCGCCAGGTTGCGCGCATGGGCGGGTTCGGGCGAGGCCAGCCTGCGGTCGCGCACGGGCTGGCGTCCTACGGAGGACATGAGCACCGCGATGCAGACCATCGCGCTCGAGAAGATGGGGTACGAGGCGAACTCCGCGGCTGCGACGATGCTCGCCGGCAGCGGTGCCGCAGCCTGCTCAATCATGCTCACCCGGGTGGAGCCCTCCCACGACGCGTCCGTGGCGGCAATCACGTCCGCCCCGCTGCCGCCCAGCGTTGCCGCCATGCCGTAGAGCCCGTCGGCGTAGCCGGTGGCCTCCACGTCCACAAGCCTGCCGGCGCCCGAGTAGTACGAGACGTACGTCTCGAGGTTGGGCGCCTCCGTGCCCTGCCGTGCCGCGTCGAGCAGCCCCTCTCCCCAGCCCGCGGGAATAACGAGCAGGTAGCTCACCTGGTCGCGCGCAACGGCATCCTGGATGGCGCGCTTCTCGTCCGCCACGTCCACCTGGTTGTTGCCGGCAAGCACGTGGCTCGCAAGCGCGGCCGAGAGCTCGGAGCCGTCGCGGTCGATGACGGCCACGTTCACGGAGGTCGGCTGGAACTCGCCTGTGGCGGCCGAGCTTGTGGAGAGTCCGATAGTCACGCCTACGAGCGAAAGCATGACCAGGTAGATGGCTATGTAGACCCGGTGGGAGAGAAAGATCTTGAGGTAGGTCCTAAAGGTGGTCATACGAGGTCCTCCTCATGCGCATGGACGCGAGGGCGAGAAAAACGAGCGCCATTATCAGCAGGGCGACGAAGCTCTCGAGAAATGCGCTGGGCGTGTCGTAGTACAGCAGCGAGTAGAAGCAGTTGGTTGTCTGCCAGAGGGGGTTTGCGTGCGCAAGTGCCGGCGCCGTGGCCTCGATAGAGTCTGCAAGCTGCTGCGAGGCAGTGCCGTAGAGGCCCGTGAAGAGCGAGAGCAGGCAGGTAATGCCGGATATCATGCCCGTCTCCATGCGCGTGACGGTTCCGCAGAGAGCACCGGCCGCACACGCCATGAGCGACGATGCCGCAAGCGCGCCAACCACCCCGGGGACGTTGTCGCCAAAGGGAACGCCCGCAACGCCCCACATGAAGAGGGTCGCCGCAAGCAGGCACGCAAGCTGGCAAAGCCACGCGCCGAGAAGCGCTCCCACGAGCATGCGCCAGCGAGGCACGGCGGCGAGCGTCTGTCGGGCGCCTAGCGGCCCCGCGGTGGGGAGAAGCCGGCGCACCGAGTCCATAGCGGCGGTGGCTCCCATGCCGGCGGCCATGGCGAGAAGCGCGTAGTAGTAGCGTGCGTCGGCGCTGGGCGGGTTCTTGGTTGCGGAGAGCTGCACCGTCTGGACGGCGTTGCCGGTAAAGGCGCTTTGGGCATCGCCCGTGGCGAGAAGCTCCGGCCGCGTGACCGCGACCTTCTCGACGGCGTTTCGCGCGTGCAGGTAGAAGTCGAGAACCTCGACGAGAAACGAGGTGGGGAGGCTGCCGTTCTCGGCGATGCCCGCGTGGGTAACGTTGAGCCGCGGCGTGCCCTCGCCGTCCACCGTGAGGTAGGCGTCAACCTCGCCCGCGTCTGCCGCGGCCTTCGCCTCCGCGGCGCTCTCGTAGTAGGTCACGTCGCAAATGTGCTGATCGGATGAGGCGTCCGAGATTGCCTGGATTGTCTCGTCCAGTCCGATGGCAGCCGTGTAGCTCTCGTCGCGTACCACGCCCAGCGTGGAGCCCACTGCGGTGTAGGCGTCTTCGATTCCCGAGAACATGCCCATGAAGATGCAGGTCATGATGATGGGGAAGGCCAGCACCCACACAAGGAGGGCCTTGTCGCGCACGAGCGAGAGCACGCTGTTCCTTAGGCTTGCGAGCATGGTTGCCCCCTAGGCCTCGTCGCGCAGGGCGCGGCCAGTGATCTCGAGGAAGACGTCGTTCAGCGTGGGCGGCTCGGAGAGCACGCGCCCGTACGAGACGCCCGCCCCCGAGAGCACGCCCAGAACGTCCGCCAGGTTGTGCGCGCCCGAGGTGCACTGCACGTGCAGCACGCTCGCGTCCATCTCGGCCGCGCGCACGTGGGGGAGTGACCGCACACGCTCGAGCGTTGCGTCGCCCATCTCGCCCACCTCCACCGAGATCTTCTCGCCTGTCCCAATCATGCCCTTGAGCTCGTCGGCGGTGCCGCTTGCCACGCTGCGCCCGTGGTCCATGATCATGATGCGCGAGCAGAGCCGCTCGACCTCCTCCATGTAGTGCGAGGTGTAGATTACCGTGGCGCCCTCGTCGTTGAGGCGCTCGATGCCCGAGAGGATGGACTCGCGACTCTGCGGGTCCACGGCCACGGTGGGCTCGTCCATGATGATGAGCTCCGGTCGGTGCGCGATGCCGCAGGCGATGTTGAGGCGCCTAAGCAGGCCGCCGGAGAGCTTCTTGGGACGGAAGCCCTCGAACTTCTGGAGACCCACAAAGTCGATGGCCGCATCCACCAGCTCGCGGCGGCGCGCACGGTCGCTCACGTAGAGCGCGCAGAAGCTGTCCACGTTCTCGCGCACGGTGAGCTCGTCGAAGACGGCGACCTCCTGCGGCACCACGCCAATGCGGCGCTTGAGCTGGTAGCTGGTGGGGCGCATGGGCTGGCCAAAGAGCTCAATCTCGCCGTGGTCGTACGAGAGGAGCTGCAGGATGCAGTTGATGGTCGTGGTCTTGCCCGAGCCGTTGGGGCCGAGAAGCCCAAACACCTCGCCAGGGACGATGTCAAGCGACAGATGGTCCACGGCCACCAGCTCCCCGTAGCGCTTGACCAGGTTGCGGATGCGAACGACCGCCTCGTTAGACGCCATGTGGGCTCCTCTCGTCTGCCTTGGGAACAGTGTCGCGCGGTGTGCGTCGGGCGGGAAGTGAGCGGAGTCACCGGTTGCACCGGTTGGGCGTGACAAATGTCATGGCTTTGCCCGACTGTCGGCGGGAGGGGCGGAGAATTGCGTGGCGTCCGTATAATTGCGGCTATGGAGAGAATTGCCGACAAGTGCGTGGTGCTTCTCGCCTGCCTGGCCCTTGTGGTGCTGGACGGCGAGGTGGATGCCGTGCGCGTGGTGGCGCTGCTCGCCGCCGTGGGCGCGAGCGCCGGCTTCGAGCTTGCGCACGGGCGCCGGGCGGGAGCTGCCGAGGCCTTGTGCTGCGTTGCGTGCGCGCTTGCCGCGCTGGTGCCGGACGCGTGGGTGGCGTTGCCGCTTGCCTGCTACGACCTGCCCCGCCTTCGTTCGCGCTGGGCGCTGGCGCTGGCGCCGTGCTGCGTTGTGTGGGCGTGGGCTGCTGGCGTGCCTGCCGGTGCGGCGGTGGTGCTTCTCGCCCTGGTGGCCTGCTCGATGGCGCTCTCGCGGCGTTGCGGTCGCGCCGTTGGACTTGAACGCCAGCTCCACGCCCTGCAGGACGACCTTCAGGACAAGGTCATCGACCTGCGCGAGAAGAACCGCGAGCTTGAGGACGCGCGCGCCTACGAGTCCCACGCCGCCGCGCTGGCCGAGCGCACGCGCATCGCGCGCGAGATCCACGACTCAGTGGGACACCAGCTCACCCGTCTGGTGCTGGAGGTCGAGGCCCTCAAGGTGGTGCATCGCGACGACGCTGCAGCCGTCCGCGAGCTGGGCGAGCTCTCGGACGGCCTGAGCGAGGCGCTCACCTCCATGCGCGCGAGTGTCCACGCGCTGGAGGACTCGGCCGTCGACGTGGGTGTGGAGCTCAACCGGCTGGCCGGCCAGAGCGGCATCGCGCACGTGGACGTGGACTGTGGGCTTGAGGGCGCGCCGCCCGCCGAGGTGAGTCGCTGCCTTGTCGCCGTGACGCGCGAGGCGCTCACGAACGCGGCCCGTCATGCGCGCGCCAGCTACGCGACGGTGCGGGTTACGGGACTGCCGGGCCTCTGGCAGCTGCGCGTCGAGAATGACGGTGACGTGCCGGCGGACGCCGCTGGCCTCGAGGGGCGCGGCATGGGGCTGCGCGGCATGCGCGAGCGCGTGGAGGGCCTTGGCGGAACGCTTCTGGTGGGTTCGGACGGACAGCGCTTCTCGGTGTTTGCGTCCATTCCCAGGAAGGGGCAGGCATGAGTGACGGTATGAGGGCAGATGCGGCCGCAGGCATGAGCGACAGCACGAGGGCGGACGCGGCTGCAGGCATGAGGGTCATCGTGGTGGACGACGACGCCATTGTGGTGCGCTCGCTGGCGACCATCCTCGGCGCGGAGCCGGACGTCGAGGTGGTGGGAACGGGTACCAGCGGGGAGGAGGCCGTCTCGCTCTACTCGTCCTGCTCGCCTGACGTGGCACTCATGGACATCCAGATGCCGGGCGGTGACGGCCTGAGCGCTGCGGAGAAGATCCTTGCCGCCGATCCTGCGGCGCGCGTGGTCTTCCTCACCACGTTCTCCGACGACGACTACATCGTGCGGGCGCTGCGTCTGGGGGCGCGTGGTTACCTCATCAAGCAGGACGTGGCGACCATCGCGCCGGCGCTGCGGTCCGTGATGGCAGGGCAGAGCGTGCTCGAGGGCGAGGTGCTGGCGAGGGCCGCCGCGCTCTCGGCCGACGGTACGCGGCCGCGGCGAGGGGAGCCCGAGATGCGCGGCCTCACCGAGCGCGAGCGCGAGGTGGTGCGCGCCATCGCCGACGGGATGAGCAACGCGGAGGTCGCCGCCGCGCTCTTTATGAGCGAGGGCACGGTTCGCAATCACATCTCGGCCATTCTCGCCAAGCTGGGCCTGCGCAACCGCACCCAGATCGCGGTGTACTACTACCGTGCGTGATGGGATTGATTTACCGGGCAATGGGATTGATTTGCCGGGCAATGGGATTCCATTGCCCGGCAACTGAATCCCGCTGCATTCTCGCGTGACGCCGGAGGGTACGTTCTGGCAGCGGCCGCTTCTCACTTCTCGTCAGCAAGACGAAGTCTTCTGATAAACCTCTCGTCAATGAAGAGAAGTATCTAAGGAGCAGCGATGTCGCTAACGAATCGGGACTACGCAGCGCTCGTGCGAGAGGCAAGGGAGTTTGCCTTTCCAAAGGTAGTCGAGCGACAGGAAATCGTGGGCGCGCTTCCCAAGCCGGCTCCGTTCAACCTCGTGCACATCATCACGGGAATCCGCAGATGCGGGAAGACGTTCTTTGCCTTCCAACTCATCAATGGACTTCTCGCCAGCGGGGTCCAAAGGGATCGCGTCTTCTACTTCAACTTTGCCGACGATCGCCTGCGGCCCGCCCCTCCAACCCTGCTCAACGACGTAATCGAGGAGTACTGGCGCCAGGTGCCCGCCGCGCGCAGCGAGGGGTGCTACCTCTTCCTCGACGAGGTTCAGGAGGCAGACGACTGGCAGGGATTCTGCCAGCGCGTGGCGGAGCGCGAGAAGGTAACCCTGGTCATTACGGGCTCCTCCTCAAAGCTGTCGGCGGACGAGATCGCCTCAGGGTTCCGGGGACGCTCCCTGGAACATCCAATGCACCCCCTCTCGTTCAGGGAGTTCTGCGCGTTCCAGGGCATCCAAACGCCAAGCGCAGACGAGCTAAGGGATACGGGTGCCGTCTCGCCGCAGATGAGGACGGCACTTGAGTCTGCCTACGACCAGTTTCTTGTCATCGGCTGCTTCCCGGGGGTCCAGCGGATGGAGCCAGAGGGAAGGATTGCCCTCCTACAGGCGTACGTGCGCGACGTCGTTGCGCGTGACGTGGTCGAGCGCTACGGGCGGGTTGGCATTGCCCTGGCAAACCAGGTGGCTCTCTTCTGCCTGAGAAACACCGGTTGCGAGCTCTCGGTCAATCGGCTGGTGGAGGCCCTGAGAGAGGTTGGATACAAAACCTCGTGGGAAACGGTCAACGAGACGGTTCGCCTCTTCTGCCAGGCGCATCTTCTGTCGCTTCTGCCCGAGCATTCCACGTCGCTCTCGCCTGACTCCACGGCCATTCAGAAAGTGTATGCGGCGGATGCCGGTATGACGTACGCCTGCTCGCGGGCCAATCAACAGGATGTGGGAAAGCGCCTTGAGACGGCGGTCTTTGCCGAGCTGGGCCGAAGGACGCGGGGCGGCAGGGCGGAGACGGTCACCTCGTTTACCGCCCCAACCGCACGGCGTGAGAAGGTCGACTTCCTTGTGGGGGACGTCCTCGCTTCCTCTCCTTGCGAGCTTATCCAGGTGACGGCGGGCATGGAGATCCCCAAGACACGGCGGCGGGAGCTTGGGTCTCTTGAGGTTGCAATGGGGCGCACCGGCATGCCCAACGGCGTTGTGATTACGCTCAGGGAGGATGGCGAGGCAGTGCTGGAATCCGGACGGCGCGTGCGAATTGTTCCCGCATGGAAGTGGAGCCTCGAGGCGTAGCCCCTTCTCGCGCTGTGGTACAGCGAGGCGTGCCCCCTGGCGTACGGTGACGCCGGAGAGCACGTTTTGGCAGCTGGCGAGTACCGAAAGTGCCTTTCAGGCGCAGATTTGACGCCCGAGCGCGGGTTTTGGACGGGATTCCGTACGAAACCTTCGCTCGGGCGCCGTTTTCTCGCCTGAGGGCGAGTTTTGGCAGCCGACACGTGCGAGAAGTGCTTCTCGTGCGCCAGCGCTTCCGCCCTACTTCTGTGCGCCCACGACCATACGGTGGAAGCGCCTAAAGCCAAAGCCGCCCATCAGCGCGATGGCCGCGACCATGCCGATCACGCTCCACTCCAGCGTGGGGACCAGGGCCTTGGGCTCGGGGGAGGTACCCTTGGCCACGATCTGCCCATGGTTCACGATTACCATGTGGCGTGCCAGGCGCTCGGGCTCCTCCATGTAGTGTGTGGTGAGGAAGATGGTGGTTCCGGCCTCCCGGTTGAGGTTGAGCATCTCGCGCCAGAGGATCTCGCGGTAGTTGGGGTCAAGGCCGGTGGTGGGCTCGTCCAGGAAGAGGATCTTGGGCGCGTGCATCATGGCGCGGGCGATTTTGAGGCGCTGGGCAATGCCGCCCGAATAGCTGCGCATGTAGTCGTTCTGGCGGTCCGCCAGGCCAAACTATGAGAGAGGCCCTAGGCGGGAGAGGAGGACGGGCGTTCTCGGCGGCACCTCATGACGCCGGAGGGCACATTCCCGCAGCGATAGCGGACGAAAGCCCTGCTCCGGCGTCATTTCGGCACCGATGGGCGCATCTCGTACGGAATCCCGTCGGAACCCTTTGCTCCGGCGTCATTTCGGTGCCGATGGGCGCATCTCGTACTCACCCGCTGCAAGAATGCGCCCTCCGGCGAGAAAATGTCGCCCGAGAGCCTATTTCTGGCGGCGGGATTAATTTGCCCGGCAATGGAATCCCGTTGCCGGGCAACTCAATCCCACGCTGCCGCTCCGCTAGATGTCGTTCACCTCAAGTCGCACGGCGTCGGGGCGCGCGTAGTGGCCCACTGGGTCAAACTCCCACTTCGAGGCTGGCACTTGCTGCATGTCGAGCGTGGCGTAGAGGATGCCGTCGGTGTCCCAGAGCGGCTCCGCTCCGGGTACGGGGTGTCCAAACGGGTCGACCACGCTCGACCCGCCGCGATACACCACCTCGGGCAGGCGCTCGACCTCGGGCGATGCGAGAAGGTCCGCAGGATAGTCGTCGCGCAGCAGGTAGGGCGCGCAGTTCACCACAAAGCAGCGGCCCTCGATGGCGATGTGCTCGACCGTCGCCTGCCACTCGGGGTTTCCGTTGGTGTTGGGGGCCAGATAGATGGCCACGCCCTTCTGGTACAGCGCCGCGCGCGCCAGCGGCATGTAGTTCTCCCAGCAGATGAGCGTGCCCATGGGACCCCACGGCGTCTGGCTCACGGGGAAGTAGTGGTCCTGCGCGTCGCCCCACACCAGGCGCTCGGCGCCGGTGGGCTTGAGCTTGTGGTGCCACGCGTCGAGGCGCCCGTCTGGCGCAAAGACCAGGTTGGTGTTGTAGAGCGTGCCGGACGTGGCGTCGCGCTCGGAGACGCCCACGCTCACCCATGCGCTCGTCTCGCGCGCCGCGGCGGCCAGCGCCTTGGTCTCGGGACCGCCCACCACAACCGAGCCGTCGTAGTAGCGCTTCCACAGCTCCTTGCTGCCGGGCTCGCGCGCTCCAACCACAAAACCAAAGGTCAGACCATGCGGATAGCCGGGGATGAGAAGCTCCGGCAGCACCACGAGGTCGCTGGGGTGCTCCTCTGCCACGCGCTGGATTGCCTCGATAGCCCCGGCCAGACAGGCGTCTCGGTCGAACGGCCTTGGGTGCGACTGCACCACGGCAATCTTGCAGGTGTCCTGGATGCCTCTCATCGGTGCCTCCGTACGGGGGTGGGGTATCTGGCGGGCACCATTGTAATGCCGAGAATCGCGTCCGGCCAGAGGTGCTCGTTCTTCTCGCCTGGTACCTAAAAAGATACCTCTTGCATAGCATTTTCCGACGCGTAGTATTGATACCAACAGATAGTACAAAATAGCTACCAAGTAGCGGAGGAGGACAACATGGCTGAGAAGAGACAGATGGCGGTGTTCGTGGGTCACGGCGATCCCATGATGGCGCTGCGCGATGACGAGGTGGCGCACGGCCTGCGCGCGATGGGCGAGAAGGTCCTGGCAGACAAGCCGCGCGCCATTCTCGCCGTGTCGCCTCACTGGTTCACGCGCGGGACGCTGGTCCAAAGCGACCCCACGCCGCGCCAGGTGAACGACATGTACGGCTTTCCGCCGGAGCTCTACGCGATCAAGTATCGCCCTGCTGGCAGCGCGGAGCTTACGGCGCGCGTGCAGGAGCTGCTCGGCAGCGACGTCGAGGTGGACGACACCTGGGGCATCGACCACGGCGTGTGGACGCCGCTTCACCACATGCTGCCTGCGGCCAACGTGCCCGTGGTGGAGCTCTCGGTGAACGGCCTGGCAGACGCTCGCTACGCCTATGACCTGGGCAGACGCCTTGCGCCACTGCGCGACGAGGGTTTTGTGGTGCTGGGAAGCGGCAACGTGGTGCACAACCTGCGCGAGGTCGAGTGGGACAACCCCGCGGGCACCCCTGCCTGCGACGAGTTTGACGCGGCGGTGCGCGCTGCCGTGGAGGCGCGCGATGACGAGAAGGTCATAAACCACGGGCGGCTGCCGCACGCGAGCTACGCGGTGCCCACGCCCGACCACTATCTGCCGCTGCTCACGGTGCTGGGAGCGTCCGAGGGCGAGAAGCCCGAGGTCTTCAACGACGTCCGCAACCTCGGCGCGATATCGATGACCAGCTACGCGTTTGCGTGATCCCGAGAAGGGCGCCGACGCGGGCGTGGGACCTTCTCGGCAGCGGAGTCCTTGCGGCAGCGGAGTCCTCGCATTAACGGGCCGCGCCGGCGCCTTGTGATACACATTCGTACCCGAATCTGTGACCAGCGCAGGTCGATACACATTCGGGTGACGAATGTGTATCGGCTGCCGCGTCACCCGGGCTGTCGCGCCGCCCGGCTCGCCCGCGCCACCCGGGCTCGCCGCGCTGCGCGCCGGCGCCCCTACACCAGCCGCAGTCGCCGGGCCTCGCTCGCTGCCTGCGAGCGTCGGCTCACGCCCAGCTTGGCGAGGATGTGGCTCACGTGCGTCTTCACGGTGGACAGCTTGATGTTGAGAAGCTCGCCAATCTCGGCGTTGCTCTTGTTTTGGCAGACGAGGCGCAGGACCTGCCGCTCGGTCTCGGTGAGCTGGGCAGAAGGCAGCCCGGAGAGGCCGGCCGCGCCGAGAAGGAACTCCGGATAGAACGACGCCTGCGCGCGGGCTCCCCTTATCAGCCGCGCGAGCTGCTCCTTCTCGGCTTCGTTGGCGTCTTCGCGCTCGGAAAGCTCCACCAAGAGCGGCAGTACCGCGCCGCCGTACTGCGTGATCGTGCGCACGTACCCGTAGCAGCGCGCCGTTGATAGCGCGTGCGAAAGCCAGCGATCCCAGCCCTTCTCGCCATCCTGCCACGCCGCAATCGACGCCAGGATGTCAAAGTGCACGGCGTCGATGACCCTTCCGCACCGTGTGACGTACTCGGTGAGTGCTGCCATGAGCATGCGGGCCTGCGCAGGGCGTCCCTCCGCGATGTATGCCTGGCAAACGGTGAGGTAGACGTATCGGTCCATGTAGAAGAGCCGCCCCGAGAGGTCGGGCGCGTTCTCCTCCAGCCAGACATGGACGCGCTCGGACTCGCCTAGCCGCAGCCATACACGGCAGCGCAGGGCCTCAAGGTTCTTGAGGATGCGCCTGGTCTCCGGGCTGTCGTCCAGCGAGAGCCGGCGGTGGAGCGCATTGAGAAGAGAGAGCGCCTGGCGTGCATCGCCTCGCTCTATGAGACAGCGGCACTGCATTCCAACGGCTGCGAACTCGAGCGAGGGGGTCCCGTCGCGCCGGATCCTGGGGAGCGCGGCATTGACCCGTGCGAGGTAGGGCACCATGTCCTCGCCCTTCTCGAACTTGCTCTCGCACAGCCCGACCTCGGCGACCCCCACGCCCATGCGGCCCAGCGCCCTGCCTGCGACCTTGCTTATGGCGCGGGCGGTCCTGTCGTCGGAGGAAACCCAGGGGCTGAGGTCGCGCCCTCCGTTGAGGACGCTCGGCAGGCCGCTCGTCACCGAGGGCATAAGCTCGGGGTCCTCGCTCGCGTTGATCTTCGCAAGCGCCGAGACCGCCGAGACGATGCTCGACGGCTGTCGGTGGGGAAGCGAAAGGTCGAGATAGGCCAGGTAGGACCGTGTAATGCGGCGCTCCTCGGGCGTGCGCTCGGGCGCCTGCGCATAGGTTTCGAGTGCGGCGTACCAGCGCTCCGAGCCGTCTACGTCCATCGCCATGGAGTCCAGCATCGACATGATGCGCATGAGGCGCGGAGAGGCGAGAACCACGTCCTCGGGCAGCTCGTGGTAGTAGTGCTCGAGTTCGTAGTAGCTGCCGCTTCCCGGGTTGAGACGGGCGTGGTCATCGAGAATGGCGAGCATGCGCCTGTTGTCGCCGAGCCGGTCGCATAGCTCGAGGGCGTTCGTGAAGTTGCCGCGGGTCTCGTAGTAGTCGATGACGCGGCCTACGATGTCTGCAATGGTGGTGCTGTCGCGCCGGCGGGCGCGCTCCCACTCGCAGAAGCTCAGCATGCCGTCGCGGACCTTCCAGGTGTGGCCTTCTCGCATGATGAAGCTCGTCGCATGGTGGAGGGCGTCGAGGAGCCGCGTGCCCTCGTCTTTCCCCAGCGCATGGGTGATGAGGTCGTCGTCGATTTCGTCGAAGAGCGGGACCAGGAGCAGGACGTTCTGGGTCTTCTCGTCAAAGCGGCGCTCGAACTCGGCTTCGAAGTAGGCCATTATCTCGTCGCGCAGGCGCGTCTCCCAAGACGTGTCGCCATCGTGCTGGATGTGGATAACGGCTGAGGCCACTGCCATTGGGTAGCGCTCCGACGCAGCGGCCACGCGCTCAATCAGCTTGAACGTGGGAGAGATCCCGTTTGCGGCGAGCACGTGGGCAATGTCCGCGTCGGTGAAGAAGAGGTCGTCCGCAGTGACGATGAGCAGCTCTCCGTTGGCGAAGAAGGGGGTGAGCCAGCCGGGCATGGGTGCGCGGGAGAGAAACACGAAGCGCGTGTTCGGGCAGGCTGCGATGACGGACGCGAGGGTGGAGCCCTGAGCGTTCGAGATGGCGTCGTGGATGTTGTCGACAAGGACCGCCTCGTGTCTCTCGACCTCCTGGGCGGTCACTGCCTGGGTGACGTCGACCGTCTCGGCGTTGACCGCGAGGACATCGAGGCCATGGAGCATGCGGTGGGCGAACGCGGTCTTTCCAAAGCCGAGAGGGGCATAGACAAAGGCCAGCCGCGAGCGGAGCCATTGTGGCCGGAGGTACTCGTCGAGCTCGAGGGGGACCTTGACGAGCATGGTCAATCACCTGCGCTGGATTGGTTGTCGGTACGTTTCTGTGCCGGCCAAGCCATGGGTGGGCCTCTGCCTCTCTCCTCTGGGCGGCGCGCCCGAGCGAGCGCGCGCGAGCTGATGCGATAGGTCAATGGTATGCGAGAAGGGCGTAGCCACGTAGCCCAAAATTGGGTGTCGGCAACGCTTTGCGTCCCAACCGGGGGATTCCGGCCGGGGGATCCTAGCCGGTGGCGTCCCAGCCGTAGCCACCTTGGCCGCTGCCGCCTCAGTCGCAGTTACCCCAGCCGCGGGTTTTGGACGTTTACGGCGGGCTAACCGGCGAGAACGCGCGAAGCCGTTGCCATGCCGCCAGATTCAGACGTTTAGCCACCACTAACCGGCGAGAACGCGCGGAGAAGGGCTTCCACCAGCGGCGGGCCGTCTGTCTCCGCACCGCGCTTCCGGCGCCCGCCTGGGAGAGTACTGACGCGCTGAATCGAGTCGAGGGGGGGAGGTGCTAGAGCCTATAATTAGACTCCGCCAGCAGGATACTCTTTCGGATGGAGGCGACAATCGTGATGCATCCCTATCTCACGTTTGACGATGGTACCGAAGTGGTCCATTCCGACCTCATTCATGAGGGAGGCGTCGATAAGGTCCTGGTCCATTTTGAAAGGCCAACCGAGAATGGATTCGACTCCATTAGGTGTGAGTTGCCCTCGTATACCTGGACGCCCTGGGAGGGTAGCTTCTCCAAGGATGAGCTGGCATTTTTTGACGAGTTTGTTCACGCGAATGCCGCCTTGCTCTATAAGTACGCTGCTTCCGGTGGTGTCAAGGTTGCCTAGTCTGTTTACCGTTGGCGGGTATCGCGTATTCTTTTGGGCGAACGAGCTCAACGAGCCGATTCACGTGCACGTCTGCAAGGGGAAGCCCAGTCCAAATGCCACTAAGGTCTGGCTGACTTCTGCCGGTGGGTGCATCTTGGCGAGCAATGGGAGTGGCATCCCGGATCGGGACCTTCGCGAGCTAATGGAGATCATTTCGGCGCAATCCTTTATGATTTGCGCAGCTTGGAAGCGTTTCTTCCCAGGGGATGAAATCCGGTATTACTGCTAGTCCGTCTCTTAGATCCAGATGGCGTACTTGTCGCCAGGGTATTCACGGGATGAGAGACCCCCTCTAACCGGCGAGAATGCGCGAAGCCGTTGCCATGCCGCCAGATTCAGACGTTTAACCACCCCTAACCGGCGAGAACGCTCGGAGAAGGGCTTCCACCAGCGGCGGGCCGTCTGTCTCCGCACCGCGCTTCCGGCGCCCGCGTGAACCCCTAATTTATGTCGCGCCAGGAGGGTATAGTCGACGCAAGCCGAGAAGGAGCTCGGGTGCGTTGGCCACCACGACTGGAGGTCGCCATGACAAGCTTCACCGACGACGAGCTGCAAGAAGCATACGAGCAGTACCGCAGGGGTGAGCTAAGCTTCGAGGAGTACAAGCACATGTGCGACGAGACGGATCGCGAGGAGGAAGAGGAGAACAACCGCCGCAGGGCAGCCAAGAAGCGCGGCGGCTGGCAGCCCTTCATAGCTACGACCATCACCTTCAAGCTCTAGGTGTTGGAGCGATTGTCCAGGTGGGACGTCTCGGCCGGGCGCCTCTCGCCCAAACGGGCTCGCCCTCACTGGCGCTGATCTCGTCCAGGCAGCGCACTTCTCGCCAAAGAAAGGCAGGCACGCATGGAGAAGATTTTGGTCACGGGCTTCGAACCCTTTGGTGGCGAGCAAACAAACCCTTCGTGGGAGGTGGCAAATGCGCTTCCCGCAACCATCGCTGGCCGCGCCGTGGTCCGCGAGTGCATCCCCGTGTCGTTTCGCCGAGGGCCGGCTGCCGTGCTTGCGGCAATCCAGCGCGAGAGCCCTTCCATCGTGCTCTGCGTGGGACAGGCGGGCGGTCGCGCCAAGGTGACGCCGGAGTTCGTGGGCATCAACTACGCGGACGCACGCATCCCCGACAACGATGGCGAGCAGCCCCAGGCAACGCGCCTCTCGCCAAACGCGCCGGATGCGCACTTCTCGACCTTACCTGTTCATGCGATGGCACAGGCGATGGTCGACGCCGGCGTGCCGGCGGCTGTCTCGTACTCTGCGGGGACCTACGTCTGCAATGCGGTGCTCTTCTCGGTGCTTCGCGCACTCGCAGAGTCCCAATCCACAGCCCGCGCCGGATTTGTGCACGTGCCCAACTCGCCCGAGCAGGCATGTCGCTTGCCCAAGGGAACCCCTAGCATGCCAATTGCGCTCATGCTGCAAGGAATCGTGAGCGGTCTTGAGTGTGCCTGCTCGTGGGGCTAGGCTCCACGCGTGGCGCTAAGCTCCGGTGCCGTCCGGGAGTGTGGCGCTCAAGCAGAAAGGGGAAGCACATGAGCTTCAAGGACACCAAGGTCGTTATCGTAGGCGCGGGCAAGGTGGGCTCGACCACCGCATTCAGCATCATCAACCAGGGGCTTTGCGGTGACGTGTGCCTCATCGACGTGAACCACGAGCACGCGGTGGGCGAGGCGCTCGACATGCGCGACTCGGTCTTCTTCATGAACCGCAACGTCAACGTGCATGCCGGAGACTACAGCGAGTGCGCGGACGCGGACATTGTCATTGTCACCGCGGCGGCGCCCATGCCCAAGGACTCCAACGACCGTCTCGAGATGCTCAAGCCCAGCCTGGGCGTGGTGCGCTCGGTGGTCGAGCAGGTCATGGCATCGGGCTTCGACGGCATCTTCCTTGTGGTTTCGAACCCCGTCGACGTTATGGCCTATTACACCTGGAAGGTCTCGGGCCTGCCGCACGAGCGCGTGATTGGCTCTGGCACCTTCCTCGACTCCGCGCGTCTGTGCCGTGCGCTCTCTGACATGTACGACCTGGCATCCAACAGTGTCGAGGCATTCGTGCTAGGCGAGCACGGCGACTCGGAGATCGTCTCGTGGAACAGCGCGACCATCGGCGGCAAGCGCGTGGACGACGTCCTGCGCGACAACGCCTCCCGCACGCGCGGCGTCACCCGCGACGAGCTTCGCAAGCGGACGGTTCAGGCCGGCTGGGACATCTTCAGCCGCAAGGGAAACACCTGCTACGGCATTGCGTCGAGCACGGCGTCCATCGCCAAGTCGATCCTCTTCGACGAGAACCGCATCATGCCCGTCTCGGTCTACCTTGATGGCCAGTATGGCATCCGTGACACGTTTATCTCGGTGCCCACGATCGTCGACGGCACAGGTGCCAAGGAGATCGTGGAGATCGACCTTCTCCCCGACGAGCTTGAGGCGCTGAGAAAGTCTGCCGACCTGCTCCATGGCTTGGACGAGAAGCTCTAGAGGTTTGCTCGCAACTCCCGCGATGACCCCCCTGCGGCTCCGCCCTCTTCGTTCTTTATCGGTTTCTGTGACTCTGGCCGAAATTTAACTGCGTAAACGTCGTGACGATTCACGGATACCGATAAAAAATGATTGCCCGCGACCGTAGGGGCGCGCCACGACGCCGGTGGCGCGATTCTCGTCACCGGCGCTGAGAAAACCCTCCCTCCGGCGAGAATCTGACGCCGAAGGGAGGGTTATCGAAGCAATCACGTACAAAGTGGGCCTCCCGGCGAGAAAAGCTCGCCGGAACGTGAGCTTCCGACGGGATTCCGTACGAGATGCGCTCTCCGGCGTCGAAATGACACCGGAGAGGAGTTTTTCTCACCGCAGCTGCGGAAACTCGCCTTCCGGCGTCACCACGCCCCTGGCGTCGCCGCATCCCCGGCGCCACCGCGCCCCGCGCTCGCTACAGCAGCGCGCCGGCAACCACCAGCGCGACGCACGCCACCAGCACCGCCACGTCGCGGCCCACCATGGGGTAGCGCTTGAAGCTGCTCTCACGCGTGCGCAGGTAGAATCCGCGCTGCTCTGCGGCGAGCGCCGTTGCGTCGGTCTTTCCCACCGAGCTCACCAGCAGTGGCACGCACAGTGGCAGCATGAGCTGCAGCTTGCGGATGGGGTTCTTGGTGTCGTACTCAACGCCGCGCGCCGTCTGTGCCTCCATGATCGCGTTCATCTCCTGGCTGAACACGGGCACAAAGCGCAGCGCCGTCGTGAACGTGAACGCGTAACGGTACGGAATGTGCAGCACCTCGACGCAGGCGTTTGCCAGGTCGGTGAGCTTGGTCACGCTCAGCATGAGGATGAGCGGCAGCGCTACGCCCAGAAGGCGCAGGCACGCCTTGCTGCCCGTGACTAGGCCCTCTGTGGTCATCCACGCAAACACAGGATCGCCGCCGCGCACGAATGCCGTCTGCAGCAGAAGCATCACCACGGCCAGCGGCACCAGCAGCTTGAGAAGCGAGACAAGCTTGGACGTGGCGTGCGCGTAGGCGCCCAACGCAAAGGTGAGGGCGAGAAGACCCAGCAGCATGGGGTAGGTGTTGGCCAAGAACATCGAGATGATGATCGCTGCGGCAATGCCCAGCTTGGTCACGGGGTTCAGCCGGTGCAGCAGGGTGTCTCCCGGCACGTAGTCGATCACGTTAACCACGGCGGACCATCTCCTCGGTGAGGTCGACTATGCCAGAGACCTGGCTGATTCCGGCAAACTCGGGTGAGAGCTCGCGTGCGAGAACCTCGGACAGCTCGATGACCTGCGGCGCCTTCACGCTCGCCTCTCGCATGAGCCCCGCGTTGGAGAACATCTCGAGCGTGCCTCCGCGGTCGAGGATGCGCCCGTTCGCCATGACAACGATCCTCTCGGCAAAGTCCGAGACGACCTCCATGTCGTGGCAGACCATGATCACGGCGCAGCCACGCTCGGCCATCTTGCTCACCGTGTCCATCACGGTCATGCATTCGCGGTAGTCGAGGCCGCTCGTGGGCTCGTCGAGAAGCACCACCTCTGGCTCCATGACCACAACGGATGCCAGCGCCACCATCTGCCGCTGGCCGCGGGAGAGCGAGAAGGGCGCCTCGTCTGCGGGTAGGCCAAAGCGCTCGATCACCGCGCTCGCACGTTCGCGGGCGTCCTTCTCGTCCACGCCCTGAAGCGTCAGGCCAAAGGCGACCTCCTCGAGCACGGTGTCCTTGCACAGCTGGTAGTCCGGGTTCTGGAAGAGCGTGGCGCAGTGCGCGGCAATCGCGCTGGTGGGAACCTCGTGCGTGTCGAGGCCAGCCATCCGCACGGTGCCCGACGCGGGACGCAGGAGGCCGTTCAACAGCTTGGTGAGCGTGGTCTTGCCGGCGCCGTTCTGGCCCACGATGCCCACGACCTCGCCGGGGTAGACCCGCATGTCCAAGTGGTCCACGGAGGCCGTGCCGCCGGGATAGGCAAAGCTCACGTCCTCCAGGCTCACCACGGGCTCGGCGCCCTCGGCGTGCGGGCGCTGCGCGGCCACATGCTTGGAGCCGGCGCGGAAGCCCGCCTCGCGCGCGCCCTCCTCGGTGCTTGCCACGTGGCAGCTGGTCTTTGACTCGGGCTGCACCAGGCCGGTGACAAGCTCTGCCGCCTCGGGCACGGTAAGGCACGGCGCGCCGCCCTCGACCAGGCCGTCCTTGGCAAGCGAGTTGTACACGCGCGCTACGCGCGGGCTGTCGACGCCAATGCGCCGCAGCTCGTCGCCGTGCGAGAAGACCTCGCGCGGCG